>JBQCJR010000118.1:0-4262 GCA_051952595.1 Kofleriaceae bacterium | reverse complement strand
CGAACGTCGACACGTTCGTGCACGGCGCGTTCCTCTCGCACCCGTCGCACGCGTCGGACTCGGCGCACGAGCTCGAGGACGTCGGCACGATGCACGTGCTGAACGCGTGCGCCGGCGTCGAGCCGCGCCGGTTCGTGCTGATCTCGACGACGCTGGTCTACGGCGCGCACCCCAAGAACCCGACCTTCCTCTCCGAGGACGCCGAGCTGCGCGGCGGCTCGGCCCGGTTCATCAACGACAAGGTGCGTGCCGAGCGCCAGGTCGAGCGGTTCGCGAAGGAGCACCCGGACGTCGAGGTCTGCGTGCTGCGCTTCGCGCCGATCCTGGGGCCCACCGTTTCGAACCTGATGACGCGGTTCTTCTCCCGGCCGGCCGCGCCGGTGATGATGGGTCACGATCCGCTCATGCAGTTCGTCCACGAGCAGGACGCGGCGTGGGCGCTCGCGCGCGCGGTCGAGTCGCACGCGATCGGGCCGTTCAACATCGTCGGCAAGGGCGTCCTGCCGTACACCACGGTGCTCGCGCTGCTCGGCCGGGTGCCGGTGCCGATGCCGCAGCTGGTGGCGCGGCAGCTCTCGAAGGTGCTGTGGGCGACCCAGCTGGTCGGCTCGCCGCCGAGCTTCCTCGATTTCCTGCTCTACCTGTGCGTCGCGGACGGTGCCAAGGCACGCCGCGAGCTCGGCTTCGCGCCGCGGCTCTCGATCAAGCGCACGATCCTCGACTTCCTCGGGGTCGCCCCCGAGGACGGCGCCACCGACGTGGCGCGTGCCCAGGCCTAGCGAGGGCCAAGCGATGAACCCTCCCGACGACGACACCCCGACAGAGGACTACGAAGCCAACGGCAGCGCCGCCGACGACGACTGGTACGGCGAGGCGGATCCTCGCGTGCCCGACGCGCCGTCGTGGCCGGACCGCGACCTGGGATTCCTCGGCGACGACGTCTACCTCGGCGAAGAGGCGGTCGTGCCGCGCGAGCTGGGCGGCTCGCACGTGCCCTCGGGCTCCGACGACGAGGGCATCGCCGAGCTGCGCGAGCTCGAGCGCCGCGTCGAGCAGCAGCGCACGCCGGCGTTCCCGATCGACCTGCGCCGCCGGCTCCCGCTCGAGGGCGTGTGGCGGCGGTGGCGCGCGCTCGCGATGTGGGGCCGCTCCGACGTGGTCGACGACTTCGGCCGCGATCCACGCGCGACCGCGCGGTGGGAGTGGCTGTTCGAGTTCCTGTACTCGCGGTGGTTCCGGGTCGAGGCGAGCGGCCTCGAGCACATTCCGGAGCGCGGCCGCGCGCTGCTGGTCGCCAACCACGCCGGCTCGCTGCCGTACGACAGCGCGATGGTGATGCACGCGGTCCGCCGCGATCACCCGGCGCGCCGCGACGTCCGCCCGCTCGTCGAGGACACGGTGTTCCACCTGCCGTTCCTCGGCCCGATCATGAACCGGATCGGCGGCGTGCGCGCGGATCCCGAGAACGCCGAGCGCCTGCTCCAGAAGGACGAGCTGGTCGCGGTGTTCCCCGAGGGCGAGAAGGGCATGGGCAAGCTGTGGAAGGACCGCTATCGGCTGCAGCGGTTCGGCCGGGGCGGGTTCGTCAAGCTCGCACTGCGGACCCACGCGCCGATCATCCCGGTCGCGGTGGTCGGTGCCGAGGAGGCCGCGCCGATGCTCGGCAAGGTCACGTGGTTCGCCAAGAACATCGGCATCCCGTGGATCCCGGTCACGCCGACGTTCCCGTGGCTCGGCCCGGCCGGGCTGTTGCCGCTGCCGAGCAAGTGGTACGTCCAGTTCGGCGCGCCGATCGATCTCGGCAAGGCGCACGGGCCCTCGGCCGCCGAGGATCGCCTGCTGGTCAATCGGCTCGCCGATCAGATCCGGACCCAGATCCAGTCGATGATCGAGGGCCTGCTCGCGCAGCGCCGGTCGCCGGTGCTGTCGTCGTTCCTCGGCTGATCGGATCTGGCCGCGGCGCTCGCATGGCGCGAGCACCTCAGAGATCCCCGTGTTAGCGTAGGGGCCGTGCAGCTCTCGTACGACTCCGAGTTCGATCGCCTGCTCGATCAGGCTCGCGAGCTCCTCGGATCCGGCGACGACGGGCTGCTGATCGACGCGAACCTCGCGGTGAATCAGGCGCTGATCCTGCGCCCGGACTCGGTCGAGGGCTGGCTGGTGAAGTGCCAGGTCTCGTCGGCGACCGGCGACGACATCGCCGCGCTCGCGGCCGCCGAGATGGCGGTGCACCGCGCCCCGGATCGCGCCGAGACGATGTACTGGCGCGGAGCGGTGCTCGGCGATCTCGGCCGCCATCGCGAAGCGCTCCGGGCGATCGAGGCGGCGTTCCACACGCTCACCGACGACGATCAGTGGATGCTCGAGGACCTGTACTACGAGAAGGCGATGGTCCTCGAGGCGCTCGGGGTGCACGAGGCGGCGGTCGCGGCCTGCGAGGCCGGGCTGCGCGCCTGCCCCGGCTCGGCGCTGCTGCGAGCCGCGCTCGGCCCGGCGGAGCGCGCGCGCGTGCGCTCGTCGCTCAAGCTGCTGCGCGGTGGCGCCACCTGAGCGGTCGTGAAAACAACCTCGTCTCCTCCGTACAGGCGAGGCCGACGTCTTCGTCGGACGCTCTGACGGGGTGTGAGCGCGCCGCGCTGATCGGCGAGGCGCATCGATCGGCAGCAAGGCGGCGCGCGGCCAGCGCGCGGATCGCGAGCTTGCTATCATCGGGCCCGTGTTCCGTCGACGCACCGCCGTGGCCAGCGGCCTGGCCGCAGGGCTGGGCCTGACCGCACTGGCGGGGGTCGCCTGGCTCGCAGCGCCTGCGCCCGCGGAGCCTCGCGCGGATCCGACCGTCGATCCCACCACCGTCGTTCCCGCGCGGGCGCCGTTCGTGGATGGAGGCGCGATCGCGAACGCGGTCGCGGCCGGCGCGCACCACCGGATCGAGGGCCCGCGCGGCCCGATCCACGTCTGGATCCCGGCCGGCTATCGGCCCGAGACCGGCGCGACCATCGTGTACGTGCACGGCCTGTACGACACCGCCGATACGGCGTGGACCGGCCACCAGCTGCCGCAGCAGTTCGCGCTTTCGGCGGCGAACGCGTTGTTCGTGGTGCCGGAGGCGCCGGTCCAGGCGCGCGTGCCGGTCAACTACCCGGATCTCGGCGAGCTGCTCCGGCTGGTCGAGGAGCGCACCGGCGCGATCCGCGGCGCCGCGCTCACCGCGGTGCTCGGCCACTCCGGCGCGTTCCGCACGATCGAGCGCTGGCTCGACGAGCCGCTGCTCGATCAGATCGCGATGGTCGACGCGATGTACGGCGACGAGGAGCCGATCCTCACCTGGTTCAAGGCGTCGCCGCGGCGCCGGCTGATCAGCATCGGCCAGGACACCGTGCTCGGCACCGAGTCGCTGTCGAGCAAGATCGCCGAGACCGTGACGCTCGAGCGGTTCCCGCCGAGCTACGACACCTGGCCCGCCGCCGCTCGCACCGCGCGCCACGTCTACATCCGCTCGCAGTTCGGCCACATGCCGCTGGTCACCGAGGGCATCGCGCTGCCGTCGCTGATCCGGCTGCTGCCGGTCGAGCTGCTCGCGGATCAGCCGTGGCAGCTGCCGCTGGGCTCCTTGCCACCCCTGTCCGCTGCGCCGGCGCCCGGCGCGGTGGTCGACGCGGGGGCGTCCGACTAGCCATGTGGAAAGCGCGCCTCGCAGCCGTGGCGGTCGCCGCCGCGCTCGCCGTCGTCGCCTGGTTCCTGCCGCAGCTGCGGCGCGAGCTGATCCACGACATCGTGCGCTCCGACGCGGCGCCCTCGGATCCGGCGCCGCTGCCCGGCGGCACCGGACCGGGCCTCCTGCCCTCGCCGCGCACCCGCGTGGTCCTGATCGACGGGCTCTCGGCGGAGGTCGCCGCGACCCTGCCGGTGTGGTCGGCGACCTGCAAGCGCGGCGTCACGCTGCGCGTCGACGTCGGGTTCCCCACGGTCTCGCTGCCGGTCGAGGCCGCGCTGTGGACCGGGCTGACCCAGCAGCAAACCGGCATCGTGTATCGCGCGGACCGGCCGATCATTCCACCACTCGATGCGCGTGGGATCCCGGCGCAGATCGCCGGCTCGATCGCGATCGCCGAGAACCACGGCTACATCGTGCGCTCGCTCGGGTTCGCGACCGCCGAGCCGGCCGCGGCTCCGGAACGCGTGCACCAAGACGCCGAAACGGAGGGCTGGAAGGCGCAGTGGGAGCCGCGCGCGCTCGCCCCGGGGGGCCTCTTCGCGCGGCT
>JBQCJR010000117.1:0-18271 GCA_051952595.1 Kofleriaceae bacterium | reverse complement strand
GCCTGTTCGAGGCGTTTGTCACCCACGAGATCGTGGCGACGGAGCGCCGGATCGAGATCGCGGCGGTGCTGCGCTCGCTCGACCTCGATCTCATCGAGATGCGCATGATCGACGACGAGCTGACCGCGGGTGCCGCGAGGGCCCGGCTGCAGCGCCTGGTGCCGCAGTGGCTGCTGCGCGATCTCGACCACGACCACCTGCGCCGCAGCCTGGTCGATCTGCTCAGCGTGTCGCGCGACTACCTGCGGCCCATCCTCGAGCTGTGGTACCCGCGCGCGCTCGACAACGTGCCCGAGATCAACGCGCTGATCAACGCGGACGTCGGCACGTCGCTGGTGTCGCTCGCCGGCGCCGGAAAGACCTTCGTCAACGCCCTGCTCGATCGCTACGAGAACGCGACGTTCGGCTCCAAGCCGAACGCGCCGCAGCTGCCGATCGTGGTGCTGAGCTTCCCGCGGCCGGGCTTCGAGCCCACCAACACGTTCTGGCGCGAGGTCGACGCGGCGCGCGCCCAGCGGGTGTGGGACGCGATCGACAACCACACCATCGCGCACTTCGAGATCACGCCGAACGACTTCTACTCGGCGAACGGCGGCGACGCGGTCCTGTCGTGCAACGAGGTGGTGCCGTTGATCAAGACGATGGCATTCCACGTGGTGCGCGAGTCCGCCGCCGACAACGGGACGCTCAACGCCCTCGGGCGCACCTTCCAGGGATATGGCGGCGCGAATCAGAGCTTCGTCACCGTCGCTGGGCCGCGGGTCTACCAGCTCGCTGATCCGGATACCGGCCGGGTGTCGGTGTGGCAGGGCTTCAACCTTCCGGTGCGCTACGGCGACACCGATGACACGCTGACCACGTTCCTGAGCACGCCGCGCCAGACCCGGCCGGTCGGGCTGTCTGCGGCGGGCTCGTTCGAGATCGACTTCTCGATCCTCTCCACGCTCCCCAGGGCCGGCGGGTTCGGGCTCGACGATTCGCGGCCCGCGACCGAGATCCAGCTCGTCCTCGAGCTCGACTCGCGCGCGAGCGCCACCCGGCCGACCTGGATCTCGCGCTGCCAGTAGCGCACGTCCTCGCCACGCACCGAAGGGACGCGCCGCCCGTCGCGGCGCGCCCCCTTCTCACCATCGGAGGATCTCATGTCGTGTACTGCTCTTGTTCGTGGCTCGGTCGCGCTACTCGCGCTCGCCGGCACGTTGACTCAGCTGCGGCCTGCCGGCGCGGCGACGTTCAGCGACTTCCTGGTGCAGTCGCCTCGGCTGGCGGCACCGGAGCGCGGCTCGGTGTCGGGCGAGCTGTCCCACCTCGGGTTCGATCCGGGAAACCTCGCGCGCGGCGGGTTCAGCCTGCCGATGCCGCTCGCGCTACCCGGCGGGCGAGGCGCGCCGCTGGTCGGCCTCGTCCCGGCCTACGCGCCCGAGAACGGCCAGTCCGAGTGGGGCATGGGCTGGCGGCTGGACCTGAGCATTCGCCGGTCGGCGATCGTCGGTGACATCGACCCGGCAGGCGACGAGTTCGTGAGCCCGTGGGGGCGCCTGGTCCAGCGCAGCGATGGGAGCTACGCCCCGACCGGCGCGGCGCCGACCGTGTCGCTGCGCCGCGTGAATGGCGGGTGGGAGGCGGTGACCAGCGACGGGAGCCGCTTCACGTTCGCCGCGAGCGACGTGGTCGCGAACGGCCACGCCTGGATGCTCACCCGCGTCGACGGCGTGCTCGGCGACTCCACGGTGCTGAGATACGTGCGCAAAGCGAGCGGCCGGCCGTTCGTCTCGGCGGTGGAGTGGGGCGGGCGCGGCGAAGTGCGCCAGTACCGGCTCGAGCTGGACTACGAGACCTTCGCGATTCCCGTCGAGGACTACCGCGCGGGCGTGCTGCTGACGCTCGATCGCCGCGTCAAGGCGGCGCGGGTCGGGGTGCGCTCGGCCGCAGGCACGTTCGAGACCGGCTGGACCTACCAGCTCGAGTACACGACGAGCCCGAGCGGCGCGGCGTTCTACTTGACCGGCGTAACCCGGCGCAACCGCGCCGGCGTGGCCGAACCGACGCAGCGCTACAGCTACGACTTCGGCGACGCCACACGGACGACCGCGCGGATGGTCGAGGTGCCGGCGCTGAACGCGGTGCTGGCGGCTGCGGGCGGCGACGTGCTACAGCCCAACAAGTCGACAGGGCTCGACGTCGAGGACGATGGCCTGGTCGAGCTCGAGGTCGCCCGCGATCAGTCGCTGATCCGCCGGCAGGGCAGCGGATTTGTCCTCGAGCCGCTCGCGAGTGCCTCCGGGGCGTTCGTGGAGTGTCGGCCGCCGGCGTCGTTGGCCAATCCGCCGCGCGTGCTGACGCGGATGACCGGAGACGCGACCGAGCCCCAGGTGTTTCGCACGATCTATCACGGCGGAACGGACACGACCCGCGTGCTGGTGTGCAACCGGCAGGGCGTGCCGGAGCTCGATCAGAAGCTGCCGGGTGGATGGGCGCTGAGCCCGACGACGCGCCTCGTCGACCTCAACCACGATCACCGCCCCGACGTGATCCAGGTGTTCTCGAAGGGCTACCAGGTACTGGAGAACGTCAGCGACGAGACCGGCTACCGCTTCGTGGCACACCCGGTCCGCCGCTTGACCGATTCGTTCACGCCCGGAACGACCTGGGTCCAGGACATGAATGGCGACGGTCAGGGCGATCTGGTGATGCGGTTCTCGTCGTGGATCTCGGTGTGGTACGGGCTAGGGCAGCTCCGGTTCGCGCCGACCGCGCGATCCATTCCCGTCAAGTCGCTCTCGGGCATCTCGGTCGGCCTCGCGGACCGCGAGCTCACGTTCGTCGATGTCAACCACGACGGCTTGATGGACGTGCTGACCACGCGCGGCCGATCGCTCAACGTGTTCCTCAACAACGGGCGCCAGCTCAACGAGGTGCTCGTGCCCGGGCTCGCGGCGGTGAACTGGGATTTCGGTGCGCCGGTCACCGCCGACGTCACGGGCGAGGGCAACGTCCAGGTGCTGTTCGTCCAGGGGGCGCAGGCCAAGGCGATCGATCTCAGCACGCCATCGACCGGCCTCTTGGTCAGCGCCGACGACGGCAAGGGCACGGTGGCGCGTTTCGGCTACGGCCGCAGCGCCGCGGCGCCCGGCATCCGGCAGCGGACCACGGTGCTCACCAGCTTGACGCTCGAGTCCTCGGGCTACGACCCGGTGTCGTACAGCTACAGCTATGGCGCGCCGGTGATGCACAGCGCCGGCAAGCACCTGGTCGGGTTCTCCAGCGTCGACAAACACGCGCCGCAGGTCACCGAGCATGTCGAGTTCCTCAACGACGACGACGTCTCCGGGGTGCGCGTGCTCTCCGAGACCACGGACGCACGCACGCCGGGGATCGTCCGGTTCAGCCGCGAGCACTATCAGGACGTCACGGTCGACGGCGTGCGCTGGTTGCGGCTCGCGGAGTCCGAGGCCGGGCACCGCGGCGCCGATGGCGTCGTGACGCTGGCGACGACCACCCGCTACAACACCTACGAGCGCGGGATCTGCCCGACGGTGACGACGACCCTGTCGCCGGGCGGCCAGCTGGTGAGCACCAGCACGCTGACCCGCGTGCCGGCGATCCCCGACGCGCTGCACTGCCTGCCGGCGACGCAGCAGCTGTTCGGCAGCCACACCGACGCCGCGCGCGACTTCCACTACGTGGTCAACCTCGCGCGCAACGAGGTCGGCCAGGTCACGCGGGTCACGCAGCTCACGCCGCTGATGCAGGCGCTGGTGCTCCAGGACGTCGCGTATGACGCCGAGCACCGCGTCGTGGCCATCGGCGCGCCGGGCCGCGGCACGACCACCGCGCAGTACGACCGGTTCGGCCGGCTGGCGAGCATGACCGATCCGGTCGGGGTCGTGACCCAGGTCGATGACGTCGATCCGGTGAGCGACAGCGTGCTCGCGCTGGCGACGCTGCGGCCGGACGCGCCGCACACGACGTTCTTCCGCTACGACGGCCGCGACCGCCTCTCCTCCTCGTGGGACGACCTGACGGGCTCCACCGAGGCGATGCCGCTCGCGGCGTACACGTACCAGGACGCGACCCGCACCGCGCCGGGCCGGATCGACCACCGCGTGCTCGCCGATATCAACGGCAATCTGACGCGCCACGCGGTCGCGCTCGTCGCCGCCGACGGCGAGTCGCTGGTCGCTGGCACCTGGCTCGGCGATCACGTCGCGCTGGGCCACGCCTCGATCGCGAACCGCAACACGCTCACCCAGCGGACCTCGTTTGTCGGCGCGCTGTCCGACGCGGCGCTCGCCGCGATGACCAGCGAAGACCTACGCGGTATGGGCACGCCGCTGGTCGAGACCGTGGGCGCCGGGTTCGGGCACGCCGTGCAGACCACCACGACGCACCAGCAGGCGGTCGTCGGTGTGGTGACCACGGACCTGGTGCTCGGCGGCGCCGAGCTGGTGACCCGCGTGCATCAGCCGGGCGGCTTCACCGCCGAGTCCGCCGTCGATGCCGCAGGTCGCCTGGTCCGCAAGACCGACGAGGCCGGCGTCACCCATCGCTACACGTACGACGCGCTCGGCCGGCTGGTCCGCGCCGAGACGCCGGATGGCGCGCAGACCCTGGCGTTCGACCACTTCGGTCGGCCGTCGAAGATCGGGCGTGCGGGCCTGGGCGCGGTGACCTACGCCTACGATGCGGTGTCCGGCCTGCCGGTGCGCAAGCAACACCTCGACGCCTCGGGCGCGGTGGTCGATACATCCGAGACGAGCTACGACGCGATCGGCCGCGCGACGGCGATCGCCGAGTCCACCAGCAAGGCGTCGTCGAGCATCGCGTTCGACTACGATGGCCAGCTCGGCAAAGGCGCCGTGTCCGGACAGCTCGGCCGGCTGTCGCACGTCGGGGGTGCGGGCTGGGATCGCAGCACGCTGTTCGATCCGGCGGGCCGCGCGTATCAGGAGCAGATCAAGCTCGCGGGCTGGCGCGACCTGACCAGCGACACGACCTATCGCGCGGACGGCTCGGTCGCCAGCAGCACGCTGACGATCGCCGACACCGCCGGGAAGGTCCGGCTCAGCGTCACCAAGGAGACCGAGCTCGATCACCTGGGCCGGGTCTCCGCGCTGCGGGTCGATGGCGCGGTGCTCTACATGCTGACCTACGACGCCGAGAACCGGCTCGCGCGCGCGGACTTCGCGTCCGGCGAGTCGATCACGTTCGATCACGATCCGGTCACCCACCGCCGGACCGGCCACACGGTCGAGGCGCCGAGCGCGTCGGGCGGCGTGCACTGGGAGCTCGACCCACGCGGGCTGGTCGCGGCCGAGACCTACGCCCACGACGCGACGACGCACCGGCGGAGTTATCACTACGATGGTCGCGGCATGCTGACCGGTGCCACCACCGGCGCTGACGTCGCGAGCTACAGCTACACCGCCTCGGGCCTGCCCGACCGGATCACCGACCAGCTCGGCACGCGCTCGGTGCGCCGCGCCGGTGCGCTGCAGACGGTCGACGGGGTCACGTACACGTGGGACGCCGCGGGGCGCGTGGTTGGCAAGGGCGCGTGGACCTTCGAGTACGGCCCCGGCGGCCAGCTCGCGCACGCGCGCCGCCCCGGCCGCCAGATCGACTTCCTCTATGACGAGCACGACGAGCGGCTGCTCAAGCGGGTCGATGGCGTGCCAGTGCGCGCCAGCGTCGCCGGTGGCGTCCTCACCGAGGAGCACTTCGTCGAGCTGATCACCGTCGGCGGGGTCGTGGCCGGCGTGCTCGACAACGGCGAGTTCACCGCGCTGCTCACCGATCCGCGCGGCACGCCGTTCGCCGGCGCCGACGGCAGCCTCAACCTGGCTTCGCCGTACGGCGTGCGTGGCACGCACCTCGGGATCTCCGAGGTCATCGACTACACCAGGCTCGGCTGGGATCCCGATCTCGACGTGGTGCGCATGGGGGTCCGCGACTACGACCCCAAGCTCGGCCAGTTCTTCACGCCGGATCCGCTGTACTTCGAAGATCTCGAGAAGTGCCAGTCGAGCCCACTCCAGTGCTCGCTGTATGGCTACGCGATCGGCAATCCGATCAACTTCGTCGATCCGACCGGCACGGAGGGCCTGCCAGCCTTGCAGGACTGGGCATCACAACCCGTGCAGGTGTATCCATCGCACTCCCCTCAGGAGTATTCGTGGCCGAGATTCGAGGTCAAGTTCACCGACACCGAGATCCAGCTCAAGGTGAAGGTGCGGCTCCAGCCGGCTGAATACGGCGTCATCACCAGAGAGACCATGGACGATGTCGCCGCGCACGCAGGTGAGTCATTTCGCAAGCTCTTCGACAACAAGTTCGTGCTCACCGACAAGAACAACGGCGAGAAGCTCACGCTCCGTACCGCCGTCGAGTTCGTCGACCAGGACGAACACCGGGGGGTATGGCTCTATCGCGAGCTGCGTCGCGGCAAAGCCGATATCTGGGCCGTGGAATGGCGCACGAAGATGAAGACAACGTTCGCCCACGAGCTCGGCCATCACCTGGGACTCCCGGACGAGTATGCGACTGCCTGGGAAGGCCGCCCCGAGGGGTCGCCGGGCGTCTACACGGACCACTCTCTGATGGGGTCCTACAAGAGTGAGGGTCCAGACAAGGCGGCGCTCAAGTTGCGGCATGGACAGCGGATCGCCGACCTCATCGGCGGTGCCACCGGTCGCTCGTTCACGGCCTCGATGAAGCGGAAGTGAGGCTCCGCCCAGCCCCGCGCGAGGTGGGTTCAAGGCTGCCGATGCCGGCGGTGCGTGGAGGCTGAATCCGAGGGCTGCTCAGTTTCATAGGCGCGGTGCAACAAATTGCGGCACCAGCGCACTGGCCGTACGCTCAGCGGCTTGCGTCGGAAGCTCTCACCCTGCTCGTCGGGCAAGTGGCCCTTGCACTGTAGGACAGTCAACGCGAGCTGGAGTTTGGCCCCACGATGCCGCTGATGGACTGGGGCGCCATTGCAAGCATCCTCGCGGAGCGGGACGCGCATCCGATCGTGCTCCTGGACAAGTCCGGTCGCATCCGGCTGTTCAACCGCACGATGGAACAGGCGCTCGGCTGGACGCGCTTTCAGGTGGAGGGCCAGCTGTGGTCCCGGGCCTGCGTCCCGGCCGAGCACCACGACGAGACCCAGCGCTGGATCACCGACGCGTTGCGCGGGGCCGTGCACAGCTACGAATCCGTCGCGGTGACCCACGCGGGCGCGCGGATGATGTTCGTGTTCGAGCTCGCGCTCGTCGGGCGCGGGCCCTCGCAAGGGCTGCTCATGACCGCGACCGAGGTCACGCCGGTGAAATCGACGGCGGGTTCGCTCGAATGCCAGGATCTCGACTACGAGGTCGCGCTGGCAGAGGACCAGCTCGGCCTGGTGCTCCGCCTCCAGGGCTCGGCGGGCCCGATCCCGCTCCAGCACGGCGCCGCGCGCTGCTACGCGCTGATCCACGGGCGCGAGGGGCCCTGCGAGCCATGCCCGCTCGTCGGAACCGAGGCCGCGCCGTGGCCGCGGATCGCGGTCAAGCACCGGCCCGGCACGAGCGGCTCGAAGATCTTCGAGATCAAGACCGCCGAGAAGATCGATTCGGCGCGCGCACGCGTGCGGCTCCGCGTGCTGCCGGAGCAGGCGCTCGACGCGATCCACGCCGCCAAGGTCAACGAGCTCGCCAACCTCGCCGCGCTCTCGCCGCGCGAGCGCGAGGTGCTGTCGTACCTGCTGCTCGGCCGCAACGTCGACGACATCTCGCAGCTGATCGGCATCGCGTCTCGCACGGTCAAGTACCACCAGGCCAACGTCCTGCAGAAGCTCGGGGCGGAGTCGCGCGCGGACCTGCTGCGCTTGCTGTTCTGATCTCCCTCCACCCGTTCGCGCGTGCAAGCGCGGCTGCCCGAACGCCCAGTTCCCCCTGGGAGGGGAGCCGTGACATGTGGAGGATTCTTGATCGTGCTGTCGAGTGGGGGAATGCCGTCGTCCGCGACCGAGCTCGCGAACTTTCAGGAGCCCATGCGCGCGCTCGTGTCGCGGAGCAAGCGCATCGACATACGGGCGTACGAGATCGCGACGGCCGACCGGGTGGCCGAGGAGCTACAGCCGATCACCCTGGCGCTCCTGGGCGATGCGCGGGCGCTGCTCGGCGCCATCCTCGAGGTGCAGCAGGCCGTGCAGCCGCCGGCGGGCGATCCGTCGAGCTCGGCGTGGGCCTCGCACCTGCCGTTCGAGCGAGAGATCGATGCGGCCGTCGCCACGAAGCTCGGTTCGCGGCGCGCCGTCGAGGAGATCGCGTTCATCGCACAGCTGGAGTTGCGGCAGCGCGAGGACCGGTTGGGGCGGATCGGGGCGCGCCACGGCGCGACCGCGTTGCTCGGGGAGTGCGATTCGTCACTGCGCCGGGTGCGCAAGGCGCTCAACGCCGTGGATGCCGCGATCGCGAAGGCCGAGGACGTGCCGCCGCTCCTGGACTTCACCTCCGAGCTCGGGACCTCGCTGGCGGTGCGCCGCGCGTACGCCAAGTTTCGCGTGCGGCTCAAGCTCGATGGCGAGCCGGCCCCGGAGGCGCTGCGCGCGCGGCTCCGCGCCGCCGGGACGGCGATCGCGATCCTGGTCGGCTGGGACGCCTATCCCGAGATGCGCGTGCAGGACCGCCTGCTGTTGCGCGACCTCCAGCAGCGCATCCTCGGCTGGCTGCGTGGTGGTCAGGACTCGACCGCCGCCGCCGGGCTGCGGCTCTGGCAGGACCTCGGCGCGTGCGTCGAGCTGTTCTCGCTGATCAACCTTCGCCAGGAGCTCGTCGCGCACGACGCCGCGGTGGTGCGTGGCCTCGTCGAGGCGGCTCCGTCCGGTGCGGCGCTGCGAGCCGCGCTGCGCCCGCTCGAGGGCCTCGACCCGGAGCTCGATGTGCTGCTGCACGCGGCGAACCCCGAGGACGAGCGCGAGGCCGGCGCGCTGGCGCGGCTCGCCGCGCGGTTCGCGCGCACGCATGGAGGTAGCTCGTGATCGCCACGGCGCTGGAGGTTCGCTCGCTCGGGGTCGCGTTCGGCGACCAGGTCGTGCTCGAGGGCGTGAGCTTCGAGCTGCCGGCCACGGGCATGACGGTGCTGGTCGGCCCGGCGGGATGTGGGAAGTCGACGCTGGTGCGCACGATCGCCGGGCTCAACGACGGGCATCCGTCGCTCGCGCTATCGGGCTCGCTCGCGATGGGTGGCGCGCCGCTCGGCGCCGCCGATCGCCCCGCGCTGGTCGTCCAGCACGCGCGGTTCTTCCTCGACACCATCCGGGAGAACCTGGTGTCCGCGCTGCCGAACCGGTCCGAGCTCGATCCGCGCACCCAGACCCGGATCGTGGTCGAGCGCCTCGGCGAGCTGGGCCTCGGCGCGCTCGCCAGCGAGCTCGGCCGCAACGTCGTCGAGCTGGCCCTGCCGCTACAGCGCAAGCTCGCGGTCGCGCGCGCCCTGATGCGCGATCCTCGCGTGCTGTTCGCGGACGAGCCCACCGTCGGCCTCGACGAGGCGGACGCGATCGATCTCGTCGAGCTGCTGCGCGCGCAAGCCGCTCACCGCGCCGTGCTGTTCGTCACACACAACCAGCGGTACGCCATGCGCGCCGGTGGCAGGACGCTGCTGCTGGCGGGCGGCCGGGTCCAGGACGACGCGCCCACGGCCGAGTTCTTCTCGCGCCCGCGCAGCGAGCTCGCGCAGCAGTTCCTGCGCACCGGCGGCTGCGTGACGCCGGTCTTTGGTGTCCCGGCGCGCGAGTACGATGGCGCCGTCGAGGTCGCCGCCAAGCCCGAGTCGCGCAGCCGCTTCCTCGGGCCGCGCGGCTTCTTCTGGGTGAGGCCCGGGAGCCTCGGCGGAACCCCGCGGCCGGGCATCATCGATCCCGTCGAGCGCGACCTCGAGGGGCTACAGCGGCTCGGCGTCACGATCCTCGTCACGCTCGAGGAGACCCCCACCGTCGATCCCGCGCTGCTCGCGGCGGCGGGCATCCGTTCGATCCACTTCCCGATCCCGGACATGGGGGTCGGCGACGCGACCGCGACGCTCGAGCTCTGTGACGAGCTCTCGCGCGCGATGAAGGCCGGCGAGGTCGTCGCGGTGCACTGCCGCGCGGGGCTGGGCCGCACCGGCACGCTGCTCGCCTGCCAGCTGATCGCCGAAGGCGAGACCGCGCGGGGCGCGCTCGACGCGGTTCGCTCGATCAACCCGCGCTGCGTCCAGTCGGACGCGCAAGTCGAATTCCTACGCTCGTTCTCAGAAACGTCGAACCAGAACCGGAGAGATACATGGCACTAGACACCACCTTGGCGAAGGCACAGCAGTCGATCCCCGAGTGCGTCGCCGCAGGCTACGTCGATATGAGCACGGGGATGCTACTCGGCGTGAAGACCGTCGACTCGCATCCGCAGGAGGTCCTCGACCTCGTCGCCGCCGCGACCGCCGACCTGTTTCAGGGGCAGAGCGTGACGTTGATCGAGAAGATGTTTCGCAAGTCGCGCGGACAGGCGGAGAACGGCTCTCACTACTTCCGCGAGATCATCGTGTTCAGCGAGAACCTGCTCCACGTGTTCCTGCGCGGGAAGAAGTCGACCGATCAGGCGGTCGTGTTCGTGTGCCGAGCCTCGGCGAACGTCGGCATGGTGCTGACGAAGAGCCGCCAGGCGCTCAGCGAAGTCGAAGCCTCGGTCTGACCGAACGCTAGCCGACGCTAGCCGCCTTCGCCCGGCTCGAAGTCCGCCGGGTCGAACAGCGGCCGGAGCTCGACCTCCAGCTCCTCGCCGTTTTGCGCGAGCAGGGCGAACGGCGCGCGCTTGGCCCACTCGATCGCCTCGGCGAACGTCTTGACCTGGAGCAGCGAGTAGCCGGCGATCAGCTCCTTTGCTTCGGCGAACGGACCATCGATCACCTTGCACTGGCTCGCGCTGTACCTCACGCGTACGCCGCGGCTGGTGGGCGTGAGCCCGCCGAGGTCGACCAGCACGCCGGCCTTCTCCAACTCCTCGTTGAACTCGTGCATCGCGAGGATCGCCTCTTGGGTCGGCGGCTGGCCCGCTTCGGTGTGCTTGGTGGCCTTCGCCAACATCATGACCTTCATCTCGTGTCTCCTTTGTGACTCGGTGGGTGTACCCAAGCGACGATCGGCGCGCCGCCGGATCGACAACCACGTCGTAACTTTTTATGCGAGCGATCTCGCGCGGTTACGAGGTCGCAAGGACAAGACGCGGCTCGACCACCTCCTGGAGCCGTCGCGGCGGCGCACGCGCGGTCGCCGTGGCTCGATCTGGCACAATCCCGCGCATGGCCTCCAACCAGCACGCCGCAGACCTCCACGACCTGATCCGAGTCCAGGGCGCCCGCGAGAACAACCTGAAGGCCGTCGACATCGAGATCCCCAAGCGGCGGCTGACCGTGTTCACCGGCGTCTCGGGATCGGGCAAGTCGTCGCTGGTGTTCGGCACGATCGCGGCGGAGTCGCAGCGGCTGATCAACGAGACCTACAGCGCGTTCGTGCAGGGCTTCATGCCCACGCAGTCCCGCCCCGACGTGGATGTCCTGGAAGGGTTGACGACCGCGATCATCGTCGACCAGGAGCGCATGGGGACCAACTCCCGCTCGACGGTCGGCACGGCGACCGACGCGAACGCGATGCTGCGGGTGCTGTTCAGCCGCCTCGGCAAGCCGCACATCGGCTCGCCCAACGCGTTCTCGTTCAACGTCCCGACGGTCCGCGCGGTCGGGCAGATCTCGGTCGAGAAGGGCGCCGGCAAGACCGAGAAGCGCGTCTTCACCGCCACCGGCGGCATGTGCCCCCGGTGCGAGGGCATGGGCTCGGTCACCGACATCGATCTGGCGCAGCTGTTCGATGACACGAAGTCGCTCAACCAGGGCGCGCTCACCGTCCCCGGCTACAACGTCGACGGCTGGCAGGTGCGCATCTTCACGTCCTCGGGCCTGCTCGACCCGGACAAGCCGATCCGCAACTACACCAAGAAGGAGCGCCAGGACTTCCTCTACAAGGAGCCGACCAAGATCAAGGTCGACAACCTGAACCTCACCTATGAGGGGCTCGTTCCGCGGATCCAGAAGTCGTTCCTGACCAAGGACGTCGACGCGCTGCAGCCACACATCCAGGCGTTCGTGGAGCGCGCGGTCACCTTCTCCGCCTGTCCCGACTGCAAGGGCACCCGGCTCAACGAGGCCGCTCGGTCCTCCAAGATCAAGGGGATCCACATCGCCGACGCCTGCGCCATGCAGATCAACGAGCTGGCGGAGTGGGTGCGTGGTCTGAACGAGCCGTCGGTCGCGCCGCTGCTGGCGACGCTGCGCGAGACGCTCGACTCGTTCGTGGAGATCGGGCTGGGCTATCTCAGCCTGGACCGGCCGGCCGGCACGCTGTCGGGTGGAGAGGCGCAGCGCACCAAGATGATCCGCCACCTCGGGTCGTCGCTGACCGACGTGACCTACGTGTTCGACGAGCCGACGGTCGGGCTGCACCCGCACGACATCCAGCGGATGAACGAGCTGCTGCTGCGGCTGCGCGACAAGGGCAACACCGTGCTCGTGGTCGAGCACAAGCCGGAGACGATCGCGATCGCGGATCACGTCGTCGACCTCGGCCCGGGCGCCGGCACGGCCGGCGGCGAGGTGGTCTTCGAGGGCACCGTGGACGAGCTGCGCGCGAGCCGTACGCTCACCGGGCGCCACCTGAGCGATCGGGCCACGCTGAAGCCGTCGGTGCGGAAGCCTTCGGGCGTGATGAAGGTGCGCGGCGCGCGCACGCACAACCTGCAGAACGTCGATGTGGACATCCCGCTCGGCGTGCTGGTGGTGGTGACCGGCGTGGCCGGGTCCGGGAAGAGCTCGCTGATCCACGGCTCGGTGTGTAGCCGCGATGGGGTGGTCTCGGTCGACCAGGCGCCGATCCGCGGCTCGCGGCGGAGCAACCCGGCGACGTACACCGATCTGCTGGAGCCGATCCGCAAGGCGTTCGCGAAGGCCAACGGCGTGAAGCCCGCCCTGTTCAGCGCCAACTCCGAGGGCGCCTGTCCGACGTGCAACGGCGCCGGGCTGATCTACACCGACCTCGGGATGATGGCCGGCGTCACCACGGTCTGCGCGGAGTGCGAGGGCCGGCGGTTCCAGGCGTCGGTGCTCGAGTACCGGTTCGGCGGGCGCAACATCGCCGAGGTGCTCGATCTGTCGGTCGACGAGGCGGTCGCCTTCTTCGGCGCCGGCGAGGCGCGCACGCCGGCCGCGCACGCGATCCTGCAGCGCATGGCCGACGTGGGGCTCGGCTACCTGCGCCTCGGCCAGCCGCTCACCACGCTATCGGGCGGCGAGCGGCAGCGGCTCAAGCTCGCGACGCACATGGGCGCCGACGGCGGCGTCTACGTGCTCGACGAGCCGACCACCGGGCTGCACCTCGCCGACCTCGAGCAGCTGCTCGGCCTGCTTGATCGGCTGGTCGAGGCCGGGAAGTCCGTGATCGTGATCGAGCACCACCAGGCCGTGATGGCGCACGCCGACTGGATCATCGACCTCGGCCCGGGCGCCGGCCACGATGGCGGGCGGATCGTGTTCGAGGGCACCCCGGCCGACCTGGTCGCGGCGAAGTCGACACTCACGGGCAAGCACCTGGCGGCGTTCATCGGCGGCGCGCCGAAGGCCAGCGCGAGCTCGTCGGCGAAGAGCGCACCGGCGCGCGCGACGCGTGGCGCGGCGAGCGCGAAGACGGCCTCGAGGCGAGGCTGAAGGAGCGGGATGTGGCTCGTGGCCGGCTACGAGTGTCCACATACCCGAGCCACAATGAACCCTTTCTCATTCCGCGAAACATCGAACTCCAGCTGATAGCGGATAACGCAGTCAGCCGGAGCGCCTGTGTTCAGAATGCAAGGCGCAAATTCGGTGGAAAGTGCGGCGGCTTCAACCGCTCGCGCGAGCGAGACGTCGCCGGTTGGCGAAAGGAAGCGCACAAAGGTTGCTTGACCAGTCTCGCTCACGCCAAACTCCATATGGAGCACGCCGCGAGATACTCGCCATTCGTAGTCTGGCATGATCGGCCGGAGTGGTCGGGCCAACGTCACCAACTCCGGGTCATCAGACGACCTGAACGAGTCAGCTGCCGAGGTGACCTCGATGGGCGTTCCGACGGTGCCGCTTGTGGCGGCAGATGCCTGACTACTCGAACTCGGAGACTCCTGTTCCGCTGGAGCCGGTGATGGTGGGCTCTCGGCCTCTGGGATGGGAGGAGCGGTCGAGTGCTCACTCAGGTGCGAAACGCGGGGCCCATGCGCTGTTTTGCGCACCCGTGGAGGTGTCTTGAAGGCCTGTGCAACCGAACGCGGCCGTCGCTCGGCCATGGTTGCCGGCGCCCTGGCAGGCACAAGCTCGAGCGCCACCTCGATGGGAGGCGCGGATGTTAGTTCTCGTGGGCTCTCGATGTGTGTGCGCCCTTCGAGACTCGCGGTCGCGACGTGCGGCGCTTCTTCATTCGTTGAGACGAATGTTGCGAAGGCTATGGAATGAAGAGCGACAGAGGTGGCGATGGCAATGAGTTGATTGTGCCTCACTGGGCACCAGCGGGGCCGCCGGCATCAAGAGCGACGAGACACGTCGCAGGGCCAGAACCGGTGTTGACGCATGTTTTTCCGGGTGGGCAGGCTTGTTCACCGGGAGTGCATGTCAGGACACAGGTATTCTGAGCTTTCTCGCCGTAGAGCGCTGGTCTACATACCTCATTGCTTGCGCAGTCGGAAGGGCGCTCCGGGGAGCAAGACTTCGTGCACTCCGCGTGAAGCTGAGCAAGGACAGGTAGCGTTACCGTGCAGATCGATCCCTCGGCACACCCGGAAACGAGACAGGTCGCATGCGTAGTGTTCGCACAGACTCTTCGACCGGCGGGATACTCTACACACTTGAGCTTCTCGCCGCAGTCGATGTCGCGCTCGCAACCGGGAACACATTGTGGATGAGTCAGTCCGCCCGGAACATCCATGCAACGGGATCCGTTTGGGCAGTCCGCGTTGGCCTGGCACTTGGCCGGGAGGCAAACTCCCTCTTTGCATGCCAACCCGCGCCCGCAAAGTCCATCTACAGGAGAGTTCTTGTGGCCGATGCCAGAACAGCTCTCGCCGGCTTTGCGGACCCCGGCTTTCGCGCAGATGTGCGTCGCTCCCGATACTCGATATACGGCCAGGCAAGTCCACCCTGGATCGCAGTCCTCATCGCGGCCAACACCGGAGCACTGTGACGGCGTGCAACGGGCAACGCCCGTTGTGGTTGGGTAGCACAGAGAATCCGCCCCACAGTCGTCGTCGCCAGCGCATCGACGGCCGCAGTATGAGCGCCCGTTGTCGTCATTGATACATGCTGCGCCGCAGACTTGTCTGCAGTCGTCCGGGTTCTCTACGACCTCCTCGAGGTAGCGGCGTTCGATTGTGGAGTCACTAGAAGGACTCCATGCGGGCTGAACGGGCGCAGGTGGACTTGTTCCACTCCGGGAGGAGGGGCGAGGTGGTACGGGGAGCTGCGACGGCGCGACACGCGATTGCGTGGCTCCGTCAGGGCCTTGTTCATTCGGATTGCTCGTCCGCGTGGTCCAGACCGCCACACCGACAAGACCTGCGAGCAGGATCCCAAGCAAGATTCTCTTCCGCACTGTTCCCTCTGATGCAGACTATATGCCACAGGTATCGGTGCGTCGCGAGGTCTCGGTGCGTCGTCAGGCTAGACTGTCAAGCCGGGACGCAGCCCGGCGGACACGTGGTCGTGGTGACAGGGATGCAGAAACATCCATTTGACGTGCACCCGATGTAGCCACAAGGGTCGACCGTCACCGTACAGCAATGGTTGCCGCCGCTGCCTCCTCCAGGAGGTTCCGCTTGGGAAACATTGGAGGTGCCAGTGATTGCGAACGGAAGTGCGGTGAGCGCGAACGCGATTAGTAGTTTTCGCATATGCCATTGATTCATCCAAGCACCTTCGAGTGTCAAGGCAGGGTTGACCAAGTGGCAGCGAGCGCCGGCTAAGTTGTGTCATTGTGGCGGACCAACCGTAACTGGAATGGGTGGAGTCCGCGATCGGACTCTTGCTCCTCGTGGGCAGCTCGGTTCGGCGCGCGCTGATCGAAGGGACGCTGCTGATGATCCTCCTCATCGGCGGCGCTTGCTCCGCGCAGAACTGGAACGCCGCGAGCATCCAGACGACGTACCCTCGGCTTCTACGCCGTGCTGAACGCGACGCTTCTGCACGACGCGTGTTCCCTCGATGCGTGGCGCCGGTCGCGAGCAGGGCGATCGCGTCAGGCCACGCGCGCGCGAGTCCTGACCACTCGAACTCGCCGAGACCGGAGGTCAGCCGCGGACGGCGTACCGTAGGATCGAGCGTCCTGGAGTACCGGCGGTTGCTCGGCACCGTGTGCGCAGTCTCCCAGTAGCCATCGTCTCGTATGTCCTCCGCCCGCTAGGTAGGTTCCGAGCGACATCCGAGCTCGTTGATGTAGGAGTGCACCTCCACGTCGGCGGGGCGCCCGGCCGAAGTTGCCGTGCTCGTCGTCGGTGTAACTGTCCAGTGACACGCGCATCGAGTAGATCAACTAAGCCATGCAGCTTGCCTTCCGTGCACACGGGAGGATTGTCGTGGCGACCCGGGCCCCACGGAGAAGCCGCGGCGGCCTGCTTCCGCTGGGTGAAGGGAGCGTGAGGGCAACGCGGTTTCGCGGGCGCTTCGGTACGCTCGCGAGAGGGGGAAGTCATGAAGAGACTCGTCGTTTGCGTATGGCTCGTCGGCTGTGGAGGCGATGGCGGCAGCCGTGGTCCCGTCGAGCTCGACAGCCTGGGCATGGAGCTCGCGATCGCCAGTTGCGGGAAGCAGTTCGATTGCTGCACCGACGCCGAGATCATGCAGCAGTACATGGGCATCACCCACAACGGCGAGCCCATCACGACCGAGGATCAATGCGTCGCGTTCACGAACGCGGTGTTCGTGCGGTTCGCCGTGGAGCAGTATCGCGACTCGATCGCGATGGGCCGCGTCGAATACGACGGCCAGGCCGCCGCCGACTGCATCACCGCGCTCGATAGCCTGACCTGCGCCCAGTACGGCACGGGCGAGGCCGCCGATCTCGCGTCGGCGTGCCGTCCCTTCATCGTTGCCGCGGTCGCCGATGGCGGCGGGTGTACACGGGACTACGAGTGCACGAGTGACAACTGCGTGGGCGCGATCGTCCCGCAAGACGGTCCGAGCACGGATGGCGCGTGTGAGCCCATGCCGACGGCGGGGCAGCTCTGCAATGACCACTGCGCGAAAGGCCTGTATTGCGGATACGAGCAGTCCACCGGAATGAAGATCTGCCAGGCGAGCAAGGCAGATGGTCTGCAGTGCAATCTCGCGAGCGAGTGCACGAGTCGCTATTGCGATAGCGCCACGCGTACGTGCGCGACGAAGCCGCCGACCTGCGACGGCCGCTAGGCCTTACGGCTCGAGCAACGCCTTCAGCGCGGCGAGGTCGCGCGCGACGGCGGCGGCGTCGGCCGCGAGCTCCGCGTCGGAGACCTCCGGGCGGCGGAACAGCGTGAAGATGACCTCGCTGCCCTCTGCGTTGGCGACCACCCGCATCGGGTTGTAGACCGCCTGTCCCGAGGGCAGCACGACGACGTGATCGAGGACCCCGAACGGGTTCTCGTCGACGAATCGAACCTTCACCTTGCCCATGGGGGAGTCCGCGATCCATTCGCCGTCGATGTGCTCGATCGCGCCGCTCAAGCCGGCCGCCCACCGTGGCAGGTTCGAAGGCTCGCGCGCGTAGGCGTACACCTCCGCGGGCGGCCGAGCGATCGCGATGCTGACGTGACGGGCTTCCATGAACGTGTTCATGACGCGGCCGCGGAGACGCGAGTCTCGCGCCGGGCGCGGCCGGGCTGGACGCGGGGCAGGGCGAGTGGCATGAGGGCCGAGGGCGGGTCCACCATGTGGAGCACGCGCATCATCCGCTGGTGCGCGTCCGGCTCGTACGTGGCCCGGAGCGTCACGCGATCGACGAGCGCGCTGCCGAGCATCATGGTCATGCGCCGCGCCGCGCTCAGGTTCTCGACGATGCACCCGGGCACCCGCAGGTCCTCGCTGGCGGCCGAGAGCCAGGGCCCGGCGACGAGCTCGTTGAACCGCTTCTGGGAAATTCGCCCGCCGCGCTCCAGCTGGCGGGCGAGCTAGAGCGCCGACAACCAACCCACCAACAAACCCTTTCACTAGACAGGGTTGATGGAGA
>JBQCJR010000116.1:0-4456 GCA_051952595.1 Kofleriaceae bacterium | reverse complement strand
GCCTCGCCGAGCGCGCCGCCCGGCGTGAGCACGTTGATCGCGCGGCCGCTCGCCTGGGCGCCGAGCACGCGGGCGTAGTGGATCATGCGCGCCTCGGGGCGCATGAACGCGTGGAGCGCGGCGGCATCGCAGCACAGCGCGCCGAGATCGAGCGCGAGGATCACCGCCGACCACGCGCCGACATCGGCCAGCATGCCACGCAGCTCGGCCCAGCTCTGGTTGCGCAGCATCCACCACAGCGCGACCCCGCCGATCGCGAACACGACGACGTTGAAGATCGTCGCCGCGAGATTGCGCGGGCGCTCGGGTGTGCTCACGCGGGCGCGTCCGCGCGGGCCCGCCGCGCGCGGCGCAGCTGCACGAGCTGCTCCTCGACGACGAACCGCAGCCGCCAGCGCTGGACCCGCGCCCACATCAACCAGCCCACGTCGGTCGAGAGACTCTTCTTGTAGCGCATGTCGCCGGCGAGCAGATCGTACACCGCGAGCCCGGCCGCGGCGGCGTGCTCGATGGCGGCGGTGTGGCACAGGAAGCCGGGCTTGAGCTTCGCGTCGTCGAACGACCCCATGCCGCTCTGGTACTGGAGCACGCGCCCGCGCCACACCAGGTTGTAGAGGCAGCCGATCGTCCGCGCGCCGGCGCGCAGCCGGACCAGCTGGATCTCGCCGTGGCGGAGCCGCTGCGCGATCAGCCGGCGGTGGAACCGATCGAACCACGGATCGGCGAACGCGCCGGGCTCGCCCTTGGCGCGCCACTGCGCGCCGTGCAGCGCGGTCAGCTCGCTGTAGATGTCGATCGCCTGGCGCTCGTCGGTCGCGACCTCGAGCTCGAGCGCCCCGGCCGCGCGCTGGGCGCGGCGGACCTGGCCGCGGGTCTGGCTCGACAGCAGGCCCAGGTAGTCGCTCGCGCGCACCTTGTCGAGGTCGACGTAGTACGCCGGGACGCGGCGATCGACGAGCACCCGGTACTGCAGGCTGCTCGCCTCCGCGATGCCGCCGAGCGCGCGCTCGTGGAGCCCGGGCAGGTACAACTCGTCCCAGCCGCCGGGCAGCGCCGCGATCAGCGCGTCCAGCGACAGGTCGCCGCCGACCAGGCCGTTGTACTCGATCAACAACTCGTCGAGCCGCGGCACCCCGGTGGTGTTCAGGTGCAGCCCGCGGGTCGGCACCACGCCGCGGCGCATCTGCCACTGCCGGCCGAGGAAACACGCCGCGGCCGGCCGGTCGCCGTCGAGGAACAACGCGAGCCGGGGCGCCGCCTCGCGCGGCAGGCAGGCCAGCCAGTTCTCGTTCCACGCCCAGCTCAGGAAGTACGACGGAGGCGCGGACGCCTCCAGGTCGCCCCAGATGCGGGCGGCGAGAGGCGAGTAGGGGTCGACCAGCTCGAGGCGCACCGTCGACCGATGCTAGCTTGCACCACGCGTCGCGCCTAGCCGGATGTCAGGCCGCGCGCGGGCGCTCGTCAGATCGATCGGCGATGATGAGGCATGACTCGCCTCTCGGCCGCCGAGGTGTTCACTCCGACGTCGTACCCGACGTACACGTACGTGCCGCGCGACGAGATGCACCACGAGCGGCTGCTCCGCCAGTGGACGCAATCGAGCACTCAGCTCGCCTCGCTCTCCGGGCCGTCGAAGGCGGGCAAGACGGTGCTGGTCCAGCGCGTGGTCGGCGAGGGCAATCTGATCACGGTGAGCGGCGCGTCGGTGCGCGCGCCGGATCAACTCTGGGAGCGCGTGCTCGACTGGTGGGGCGAGCCGCACTCGATGACGGCGAGTCGCTCCGATTCGAGCACCGAGACCCGGAGCAGCGACAAGGGCGTGAACCTCGGGATCGGTGGCGCGGGCGGCAGCTACAAGGCGGGCTCGGCGAACGCCGCGGGCGCCGTCGAGCTGACCGCCGCCACGGTCAACCGGCGCGGCCTGCCGCAGGTGGTCCACGAGCTCGCCGAGAGCGAGTACACCGTGCTGCTCGACGACTTCCACTACATCCCCGCGGCGATCCAGGGCGATGTCGCGCAGCAGCTCAAGGACGCGGCGAGCCGCGGCGTGCGGATCTGCGTCGCGAGCGTGCCGCACCGCGCCGACAACGTGGTCCGCGCGCTGCCCGAGCTGCGCGGCCGCGTGCTCGCGATCGATCTGGACTACTGGCGGCGCCGCGACCTGCTCGAGATCCCGCGGCTCGGCTGCGCGCACCTCAACCTCGAGGTCGATGCGCCGTCGCTCGCGATGTTCGCCACCGAGGCCGCCGGCTCGCCGCAGCTCATGCAGTCGATCTGCCTGTGGATGTGCAACCACCTCGGCGTGCGCGAGACGGTCGATCCGCGGCGCTCGGTCACCCTCGACGACGCGGCCCGCAAGGAGATCCTGTTCCTGACCTCGTGCACGGTCGACTTCCGGTCGCTCGTGCGCGCGTTGACCGCCGGGCCCAAGTCGCGCCCGGGCGAGCGGCGCAAGTACAAGCACCACGACGGCAAGCAGGGCGACGTGTACCTGACGGTGATGCGCGCGGTCGCGATGGATCCGCCGCGGTTGACGCTCGAGTACGCCGAGCTCGGCAAGCGGCTCGAGGAGCTGTGCAAGGGCAGCGACCAGCCCGATGGGGCGAGCGTGGTGCGCACCTGCGTGGCGCTCGGCCAGATCGCACAGGGCTACGCCGCGCCGACCGGCCCGTCGCTCGAGTGGGACGAGCAGGAGCAGGTGCTCGTGCTGCCGGACCCGTACCTGCTGTTCTACCTGCGGTGGTCCGGGATCCTCGAGCGCGAGGCCGATAGCGACGCGTGAGCCGCCGCCGGGCGGCCCGAGGGCGTCAGAACTCGACGTCCTTCTTGTGATACTTCTTGATGAGCTTCTGCAAGTAGGCGCCGAGATCGAGGATCGCGTCGTCGTCGGTCGCCCGGGTGACGTAGATCGTCGTCACCTCGTGGCCCTCGTCGCCGCCGGGCTCGCGCAGCCGCAGCATCACGTAGCCCTCGTCCGGGTCCTTCTTGCCCTTCTTGCGGCCGCCGATATCGATCTCGTCGATCAGGCCCCAGACCTTCTCGGCCTCCTTGGCGTCGAGCCGCACGGTGCCGAGCTGCTCCTCGTCCTGGCCGCTGGCGTAGGCCGCCCACATCGAGTCGTCGCGGATCCGGATCTGCCAGTCGTCGTTGTCCGGCATGTTCGAGACGAAGTCGAACATCCGGCCGTTGGTCTCGCCCGGATCCACCTCGCCGCCGGCGCGATCGCTCTGGACGTACGCGCCGCCGGTCTTGCACCCGAGGTGCGCCGGGATCGCCAGGGCGAGCAGGAGGGCGAGGCGGATCGGCACGGTCGTGCCCGCATCGTACCAGGCATCGCGCGCGGCGCAGGTATGCTGGCGCGGAATGGCGCTCCGGTTCCGCGACCGCCCGCTCGAGGCGGCGACCCAGCTGCGCGAGGGCACGCACCGCGCGGCCACCCTCGAGGCGACGTGGCGGCGGTTCGCCCCCGCGGCGCGGCGCGCGGGGATCACGCGGATCGCCGACCTGACCGGCCTCGATAGCCTCGGCGTGCCGGTGTTCGCCGCGATCCGGCCGATGGGCAAGTCGCTGTCGACCCAGCAGGGCAAGGGGCTCACGCCGCTCGCCGCCAAGGTCAGCGCGCTGATGGAGAGCCTCGAGACCTGGACCGCCGAGCACCTCGAGCTGCCGGTGGTGCGTGGCTCGTACCGCCAGCTGCGCGGCCGCGCGGTCGACGTGCGCGCGCTGCCCAGGCCGCGCGGCCGGCTCGATCTCGACGCGCGCTGGCGGTGGGTCGAGGGCGAGGAGCTGACCTCGGGCGCCGCGGTGCTGGTCCCCGAGCAGGCGGTCACCCTCGACACCACGTTCACGCGGCCGCCGGTGTTCGACATCTCGTCGAACGGCCTCGCCTCCGGCAACGTGCTCGTCGAGGCGATCGTGCACGGCCTGTGCGAGGTGATCGAGCGCGACGCCGAGGCGGCGTGGCGGCGCGCCGGGGACGATCGACGGCTGGTGCTCGATTCGATCGCGGATCCGGCGTGCCGCGCGCTGATCGATCGGATCACCGCGACCGGCGCGCGGGTGTTCGTGTGGGACCTCGGCGGCGATACCGGCGTGCCGGCGATCGGCTGCGCGATCATGGAGGATCCGCGCGAGCCGGCGTGGCGGACCCTCGGCTTCTACCAGGGGTTCGGCGCGCACCTCTTGCCCGAGGTCGCGATCCTGCGCGCGCTCACCGAGGCGGCGCAGACGCGGCTGACCTACATCGCCGGGGCGCGCGACGACTTCTTCCCGTTCGACTACGAGCGCGCGACGAATCCCGAGCTGCTCGACGATCTGTGGTCGCGGCTCGCCGAGTCGTGCGACAGCCCGGTCGTGTTCGACGACCTGCCGCGCAGCGAGCCACGCAGCCTCGGCCACGCGCTCGAGCTGCTCGTCGAGCGCGTGCGTGGGCCGGTGGTCGTCGTCGAACTCACCC
>JBQCJR010000115.1:0-3849 GCA_051952595.1 Kofleriaceae bacterium | reverse complement strand
GTCCGCGGCGTCGAGCCGGGCGCCGAGTGGAACGAGTACCGGCGGCGCGGGCTCGCGGGGCTGCGCGGCGCCGACGAGGTCGTCGCGCCGACCGCGGCGATCCTGCGCGCGATCGGCGCCGCGCACCACCTGCTGATCGGCGGGCGGGTGATCCCGAACGGCCGCGCGGGCGCGGCGTGGCGGCCGGCCGACAAGCAGCCGTTCGTGATGAGCGCCGGCCGGCTGTGGGACGAGGCCAAGGGGCTGGCCGCGCTCGCTGCGTGCGCGAGCCGCGTGGGGTGGCCGATCCGGGTCGCCGGCGCGACCACCGCCCCCGCCGGGATCGGGCGGGTCGAGCCGCGCGGCGTCGAGCTGCTCGGCGAGCTGGGCCCCGCCGAGCTGGCGGCGTGGATGGGCAAGGCCTCGATCTACGCCCTGCCCGCCCGCTACGAGCCGTTCGGGCTCTCGGTGCTCGAGGCCGCGCTCGCCGGCTGCACGCTGGTGCTCGGCGAGCTCGACACCCTGCGCGAGGTGTGGGGCAACGACGCGGTGTACGTGCCGCCCGGCGATCCGGACGCGCTCGCGTTCGCGCTCGACATGTTGATCCGAGATCCGCTGCGCCGCGGCGCGCTCGCGGCGTGTGCCCGGGCGCGCGCGCTGGCGCTGTCGCCGCGCCGGATGGCCCTCGCCTATCGTGCGCTCTACGACGAGCTGGTCGCGACACCCAACCAGGAGGTATGCGCGTGAAGTTCGCTTGCTTCTATCACTCGTTGATCTCCGACTGGAACCACGGCAACGCGCACTTCCTGCGCGGCGTGGTCGGCGAGCTACGGGCGCGCGGGCACGAGGTCCGCGTGTTCGAGCCCGAGGCGGCGTGGAGCGTCGAGAACCTGGTGCGCGATCACGGCACCGAGGCGATCGACAAGTTCCACCGCGCGTACCCGGGGCTCGCCAGCGAGCGCTACGGCGCGAACCTCGATCTGGATCGCGCGCTCGACGGCGCGGACGCGGTGCTCGTCCACGAGTGGAACGACCCGGCCCTGGTCGGCCGGATCGGGCTGCACCACGCACACGGCGGCAGCTACGCGCTGTTGTTCCACGACACCCACCACCGCTCGGTCACCGCGCCCGACGAGCTCCGCCGCTACGACCTGCGCCACTACGATGGCGTGCTGGCGTTCGGCCGGGTGATCCGCGACCTGTACCTCGACCTCGGCTGGGCCGCGCGGGCGTGGACGTGGCACGAGGCGGCGGATCCGCGGGTGTTCGCGCCGCGCCCCGGCACGCCGCGCGACGGCGATCTGGTGTGGATCGGCAACTGGGGCGACGACGAGCGCTCGGTCGAGCTGCGCACGATGCTGATCGAGCCGGTGGCGGCGCTGCGCCTGCACGCCCGGGTCCACGGCGTGCGCTACCCAGACCAGGCGCGGCTCGCCCTGGCGGCGGCCGGGATCGAGTACGCGGGCTGGCTGCCCAACTTCGAGGTGCCCGAGGCGTTCGCCCGCCACGCGATGACGGTGCACGTGCCGCGGCGGCCGTACGTCCAGGCGCTGCCCGGGATCCCGACGATCCGGATGTTCGAGGCGATGGCGTGTGGCATCCCGCTGGTCTCGGCGCCGTGGCACGACACCGAGCGGCTGTTCACCACGGGTGAAGACTACCTGCTGGCCCGCGACGGCGAGGAGATGCGCCACATGCTGCTGCTGCTGCTCCACGATCGCAGGTTCGCCGCGGCGCTCGCCGGCCATGCCCGCCAGACGATCCTCGCGCGCCACACCTGCGCGCACCGGGTCGACGAGCTGCTCGACATCCTCGGGGAGCTCGGCCACGAGGTGTCGCCGTGAGCCGGATGTCGATCGCGTTCTTCGGCTCGAGCCTGGTCTCGGCGTACTGGAACGGCGCCGCGACCTACTACCGCGGGATCGTGCGCGCGCTGGCCGAGCGCGGCCACCGGATCACGTTCTTCGAGCCCGAGGCGTACGACCGCCAGCGCCACCGCGACATCCCGGATCCGCCGTGGGCGACCGTGGTGGTGTACCGGCCGACCGTCGAGGCGGTGCACCAGATGATGGACCGCGCGCGCACCGCGGATCTGGTGATCAAGGCGAGCGGCGTCGGCGTGCTCGACGAGCTGCTCGAGCAGGCGGCGCTGTCGCTCCAGGGCCCCCGCCGCCGGGTCGCGTTCTGGGACGTCGACGCGCCGGCCACGCTCGACCGGGTCGAGCGCGATCCGCGCGATCCGTTCCGCGCGCTGATCCCGCGGTTCGACCTGGTGCTCACCTACGGCGGTGGGCAGCCGGTGGTCCAGGCCTACGAGCGGCTCGGCGCGCGCCGCTGCGCGCCGATCTACAACGCGCTCGATCCGAGCACCCACTTCCCGGTGCCGCGCGAGACGCGGTTCGAGTGCGCCGCGGGGTTTCTGGGCAACCGGTTGCCGGACCGCGAGCGGCGGGTGGACGAGTTCTTCCTCGCCGCGGCGGCCCGCCTGCCCGACCGCTGGTTCCTGCTCGGCGGCGCCGGCTGGGATGGCAAGCCGCGCCCGCCGAACGTGGGCTACCTCGGCCACGTCTACACCCGCGATCACAACGCGTTCAACGCGACGGCGCGCCTCGTGCTCAACATCAGCCGCGAGTCGATGGCGGCCTACGGGTTCTCGCCGGCGACCCGGGTGTTCGAGGCCGCGGGCGCCAACGCGTGCCTGATCACCGACGCGTGGGTGGGGCTCGAGCAGTTCCTCGAGCCGGACCGCGAGGTGCTGGTCGCCCGCAGCGGCGCGGAGGTGGTCGAGCACATCGTCGCGACCACCCCGGAGCGCGCCCGCGAGATCGGCGAGCGCGCCCGCGCCCGGATGCTCGCCGAGCACACCTACGCCCACCGCGCGCGCGACGTCGAGGAGGCGCTCGGCGAGCGCACCACCGGCGGCGCCTCGGTCGCGGTGCCGGCGATCCGCGCCGACCGGCCGATGTCGATCGTGATCCTCGGGCTCTCGATCACGTCGTCGTGGGGCAACGGCCACGCGACGACCTATCGCGGCCTGGTCCGCGAGCTGGGCGCGCGCGGCCACGACGTGTTGTTCCTCGAGCGCGACGTGCCGTGGTACGCGAGCCACCGCGACCTCGCCCGGCTGGCCAACGCGCGCACCGCGCTGTACTCGACGGTGGAGGAGCTCCAGCGCGAGTTCGCGCCGACGATCCGCGACGCGGATCTCGTCATCGTCGGCTCGTACGTGCCCGACGGCGCGGCGATCTGCCGGTGGGTGCTCGAGACGGCGCGCGGCGCGACCGCGTTCTACGACATCGACACCCCGGTCACCCTCGCGCGGCTGGCCACGAACGAGTGCGCGTACCTCGATCGCGACCTGATCCCGCGGTTCGCGATGTACCTGTCGTTCACCGGCGGCCCGACGCTGTCGCGGATCGAGCGCGAGCTGGGGGCGCCGCGCGCGCTGCCGCTCTACTGCTCGGTGGACCCCTCGCTGTACGGCCCGGAGCCGCGGCCGGCGCGCTGGGACCTCGGCTACATGGGGACCTACAGCCTGGATCGCCAGCCGGCGCTCGACACCCTGCTGCTCGAGCCGGCGCGCCGCGAGCGCGACCGCCGGTTCGTGGTCGCCGGGCCGCAGTACCCGGCGGCGATCGAGTGGCCGGCGAACGTGCAGCGGTTCGATCACATCGCGCCGGACTCGCACGCGCGGTTCTACAACGAGATGGCGTTCACCCTGAACGTCACGCGCGCCGACATGGTGGCGGCGGGGTGGTCGCCGAGCGTGCGCTTGTTCGAGGCGGCGGCGTGTGGGGTGCCGATCATCAGCGATCCGTGGGACGGGCTCGACGAGCTGTTCGAGCCGCGCACCGAGATCCTGATCGCCCA
>JBQCJR010000114.1:0-7791 GCA_051952595.1 Kofleriaceae bacterium | reverse complement strand
AAGAACGAGATATGCGTATCACCGTAGCGACGGTGGTCCGTTCGTAGCAGAGATCCCAGGACCTCGGGGGGGGCGCCGCGTCGATCGTATTCGATCACGACCACGGCGCCGGGTGCGAGCGCTTCGCTCGGCAAGGCCAGCACGGCGCGGCTCGCGAGGTCCGACGCATACGGAGGGTCGACGAACACCAGCTGCCACGGCGCCGCGGGTACCTGGCGGGCGGCGGCGACGGCGTCGATCGGCAGCACGCTCGCGCGCTCGGCGATCCCGAGCTCGCGCAGGTTGCCGCGGATGGCGGCGAGCGCCGGCTTGCCGGCATCGACGAACGTGGCGTGTGCGGCGCCGCGCGACAGCGCCTCGATCCCGAGAGCCCCGGACCCGGCGAACAGGTCGAGCACCCGCGCGCCCTCGACGCCTCCGAGGATGTTGAACATCGCTTCGCGGACCTTTTCGGACGTGGGTCGGGTCGCCGCCCCTGTAGGGGCGCGCAGGACCCGCCCACCGAAGCTGCCACCGACAATACGCACCGGCGCATCATGACGCCCTGGATTCCGTTCGGGGAGGGGGTGGGCGAACGCCCGATCTTTTTTGGTAGAAGCCCCGGGAGTCCCTTACAATTTGCCCGCATGTCTGAGGTCGGGAACCTGGCCGCGTGGCTGCTCGAAGGGGCGCTGGCAAATGGCGGCGGTGCACGCTGCGCCCTCCGCGAGGGGACGCGCGCCTGGACCTACGAAGAGCTCGCGACCCAGGTCGCGAAGCTGTCGTCCGGGCTGCGCAGCCTCAAGCTCGATCCGGGGGAGCGGGTGCTCGTCCTGATGCGCGACACGCTCGAGGCCGCCGCGGCGATCCTCGGGGTGATCCACGCCGGTGGGATCGCGGTCCCGGTCTCGGAGCTCTCGACGCCCGATGACGTCCAGGACGTGGTGAACCACGCCGGGGCGAGCCTCGCGATCGTCGACACCCTGCACGAGCAGGTGGTGGACGCGGTGCGGGTCGAGACCCCCGATCTGCACGAGGTGATCTGCGTCGACTCCAAGCTTCCCGGCACGCTGGACTACCAGCAGCTGGTCGAGGCGGCGCCGCCGCTGCCCGCGGTGCCGATGGGGCCGCTCGACACCGCGCTGTTGCTCTACTCGGCGGGCTCCGGCCCCGGCGAGCTGCGCGCGGTGCCCCACAGCCAGCGGACGATCGCCGCGGCGATCGAGTCGTTCGGCCGCGAGCTGCTCGGGCTGTCGGCGGCCGACCGGATCCTGTCGGTGGTCCGGCTGTCCACGGCGTACGGCCTGGGCGCCGGGCTGTTCCTGCCGCTCGCCGTGCGGGCCGAGTCGCTGCTGTTCCCGGCGCAGCCGCACTCCGCGCTGCTGTTCGCGGCGCTCGATAGCTACAAGCCGTCCGTCTTGTTCGCGACCCCGTCGGTGTACGCCCAGCTCGCGCACGACGCCGAGCGGATGGCGATCGGCAAGCCGCTGTCGCAGCTGCGCCACGCGGTCGCCGGCGCCGAGGGCATGCCGGAGCGGCTGATCCCGCGGATCCGCTCGGTGCTCGGCACCGAGGTCGTGGTGGGCTACGGGCTCACCGAGATCTTCCAGTTCGCGCTCGCCGGCCGGAGCAGCGATCCCGGCGCGCGCCCCGGGATCTGTGGGCGGCCGCTCGCCGGCATCACGGTGCGGCTGGTCGGCGAGGACGGCGTGCCGGTGGGCGTCGACGAGATCGGCACGCTCGAGCTGCAGAGCCCGTCGCTGTTCGGCGGTTACTGGGGCGGCGGCAACACCGGGTTCCTCCGCGACGACGGCTGGTTCACCACGCGCGATCGGTTCCTGCTCGATCGCGAGGGCTTCTACCACCACTGCGGCCGGGTCGACGATCTGTTCAAGGTGGGCGGCAAGTGGGTGATGCCGGTCGAGGTCGAGCGCGCGCTGGTCGCCCACGAGGCGGTGTGGGAGGCCGCAGTGATCGGCGCGGACGACGACGAGGGGCTGATCAAGCCGCTCGCGTTCGTGGTCACCAACGTCGGGCACGAGGGCAGCCCGGCGCTCGAGGCCGAGCTCAAGGAGTACGTGAAGAACGTGCTGTCGCCGTACAAGTACCCGCGGTGGATCGAGTTCGTCGAGGCGCTGCCGCGTGGCCCCGGCGGCAAGCTGCTGCGCTACAAGCTGCGCCCGGCGCGCCGCCGCCGCCGCGCCGAGACCGGCCACGGCGAGGTGGCGCGGTCGAGCAAGCCCGACAAGTCGTGATCGGCGAGGCGCTCGCCGCGGCGTGCCGCGATCCGGCGGTGCTCGCGCGGATCGGTGGCCCACTCGGCGAGGCGGCGCGCGCGGCAGCCGGCCAGCTCGCGCAGCTCCCGCACGGCGAGCAACGGGCGCGTCGGGCGCGCTGGGCCGCCGCGGCGCGCGCGCCGGTGCCCGCCGGGATTCGTGGCGTGCATCCGAGCTGGATCGAGGACTCGCTCGCCGGGCTGCCCGCGCGCGCGCGCGACGACGTGGCGCGCGGCGGCGGCGGCGATCGCGCCGCGGTGTGGCTCGCGCGGTGGGCGTGCGCCGCGCTGCCGCCGCTGACCGCCGTGGACGACCACGCGGCGGCGACGTCGATCGAGGGCGTCGCGTGGTGGTCCGGCGCGCGGATCGCGGCGTGGCTCGCGTCGGTCGGCGCCGACCAGCTCGCGCTCGCGATGGCGGCGGCCGGCCCGGCGGCGCTCGCGGCCGCGGTGCGTGCGGTCGGCGCGCCGCTCGACGCGGCCGCGTCGCGGATCTCCGCCCCGCCGCGCGCCGGTGCGCTTGGCCCCGCGCGCGCGGCGATCGCGCGTTGCCGCGTCGCGCTCGACGATCGCGCGCTGGTCCGGATCGGCGCGCGGGCGATCGCGCCGCACGTCCACGCGCTCGCGCGGCGCCAGCTCGCGGTGCGCCTGGCGCGGCCGCTCGGGCTGGTGGTGCTCGACGAGCTCGCGGCGCACGCACGCGATCCGGTCGATCAAGCGCCGAGCTGGGCGGCGCTCGGGGTGGCGGGGTAGGGCGGACCGAGCGAAGCCGAGGTCACCAGCCGAGGAAGGCGAGCGCTCGCTTGGGGGCGACCCGGATCGGCACGCCGGTGCGCGGGTTGACGCCGGCGTAGCCTTCGATGGTTCTCGCGTGGAGCGCCAGGCCGGCGCCGAGCAGGACATCGGCGCGCTCGGTCCGGAGGAACGCACACGCCTCGGTGAGTGCGCGCGCGGCGCTCGATGCGGCGCCGCCGAGTAGCGCTCCGAGATCGACGACCCGATTTCGGGAGTGGCGCGCATGCGGGAGATGTCCGTGCTCGTCGTGGACCTCGAGGTCTTCGTCGAGCTCTTCGTCGTCGAGGCCCGTGACGTCTAGCTCCTCGTCGTCGCGCCCCGTGACGTCGAGCGCGGTGCCATCGTTGATGCAGTCCAGGAGCCGCCGATCCGGGATCACCGCGATGGCCAGATCTTCCACCTCGCTGGGGAGCCGCCGGAAGCTCGCCAGGCCACGCACGCGTAGCCGCTCGGTGGTGCGCATGTGGGCGCGGATCGCCGCGAACAGCGGCTCGAGCGCCGGTCGCCACCGCGCGTCGTAGGCGTGGTGCACTTCGAGGAGAGGCTCGGCCGCGCGAGGCCCGCGCGGACCATAGAGGTGATCGGCGAGCCGGTCGGCGATCGGCTGCGGGTAACTACCTGCGCGGAACGCTCGGAGCAGCTCGGCCGGGAGGTCGGCCGCGGGCGCCGAGCCGTCGTAGAGGGACTGCCACGGGACGCCGCGGTAGCTGCCGGTGCCGTTGCGGTAGAGCCGAACGAGCTCGTCGGTGCCGCGCCAGGCGGCGAGCGTGTCGTCGCGGTCGACGGCCGAGACCTCGGCGCCATGGGCAGCGGCGAGCGCGCGAGCAGCGTCTTCGAGTGCGAATTCTTCGGCGAACAACTCGTAGGCGGCGATGCGCGCGCGCGGGCGCTCGAACAGCGCGCCGCGATGTGGCGTCTCCGGATCCGCGCCGTTCCGCCAGCCAGCAGCCTCGAGGTCTCGGCGCAGCGCCTCGACGACGATCGCGCGGGGCAGGCCGGTGACCAGCTCGCTCGTCCGCATCTCGTCGATCCTTGTCCGTAGCCAGCGATCCATGCGTGCAGGATAGAGGGGGCCGCGCCTCGCGGCGCCTGGCTCGGCGCACGACCTCGGGTTCGCCGTTCCGCGCGATCCGCGTCACGCCCGGCGCGCCGAAGCGGCGTGATACCGTGTGCGCCGGTGAAGCCGGGCAGGGTCATCAGCGGCGACGAGCACGACGCGCGCACCGCTGCGCGCCAGCTGCTCGACGAAGCGCGCGCCGAGGCCGACCGCGTGATCGCCGAGGCGACCGCCCGCGCCGCCGCGATCGACCGCGCCGCCGCCGATCGCGCCGCCGCACTCGAGCGCGAGGCCGGCGACCGCGCGCGCCGGCAGCTCGACGAGGCGCGCGCGCAGCACGCCCGCGACGAGGCCCGCGCCCAGCACGCCCGCGCGGCGGGGCTCTCTTCGGACCTCGATTCGGCGGGGCTCGACGCGGCGGGGCTCTCGTCGGACGTCGATGCGGCAAGGCTCGCCTCGGCCGGGCTCGATCCGTCCGCGCCCGGTGCGGCCGCGGCGCTGGCCGCCATCGCGCCCGGCGCGGTCGACGAGGTCACTGGCCTGGTCGTGCGCGCGACCGTGCCCGGCGTCGCGCTCGGCGAAGTCGTTCGCATCGATCGCCGCGGTCGCCCGCCGCTTCCCGCCGAGGTGGTCGGCTTTCGTGGCGAGCAAGCGGTGCTGCTGCCGCTCGGCGAGCTGCACGGGGTCGCGCCGGCCGCCGCGGTGTGGCGCACCGGGGAGGCGCTCTCGATCGCCTGCGGCGACGACCTGCTCGGCCGCGTGCTCGACGGCACCGGCCAGCCGATCGACGGCGGGCCGGCGCTGGCCGGCGAGCCGTGGGACGTCGACCGGTCGGCGCCATCGCCGCTCGAGCGCCCGCCGATCACCGCCGCGCAGCCGACCGGGGTGCGCGCGATCGACGCGCTGCTGACCCTGGCGCGTGGCCAGCGGGTCGGGCTGTTCGCCGCCGCGGGCGTGGGCAAGTCGACGCTGCTCGGTCAGATCGCGCGCGGCGCGGCGGCCGACGTGATCGTCCTGTGCCTGGTCGGCGAGCGCGGTCGCGAGCTGGCCGAGTTGCTCGGCGACGAGCTCGCGCCGGCCCGCGCGCGCACCGTCGTCGTGTGCGCCACGAGCGACGCGCCGCCGCTGGTGCGGCTGCGCGCGGTGCACGTCGCGACCGCGATCGCCGAGTGGTTCCGCGAGCGGCGCGGCGCCTCGGTGCTGCTGCTGTGCGACTCGCTGACCCGCGTGGCGCGCGCGCAGCGCGAGGTCGGGCTGTCCGCCGGCGAGCCGCCGGCCCGCCACGGCTATCCGCCGAGCGTGTTCGCGCTGCTGCCGCGCCTGATCGAGCGCACCGGCGCCACCGAGCGCGGCGCGATCACCGCGATCTACACCGTGCTGGTCGCCGGCAACGACCTCGACGAGCCGATCGCCGACGAGGTGCGCGGCCTGGTCGATGGCCACATCGTGCTCGATCGCCGGCTCGCCCAGCGCGGCCACTTCCCGCCGGTCGACGTGGTGCAGAGCGCCTCGCGCCTGATGTCGCGCGTGGTCGACGCGCGCCACGCCGCTGCGGCCGCACGGGTCCGCGCCCGGCTCGCGATCTACGAAGAGCACCGGGATCTGATCACCCTGGGCGCCTACCAGGCCGGGAGGGACCCCGCGATCGATGACGCGGTCGCGGCCTATCCGGCGGTCGAGCGGGTGCTCCGCCAGCGCCGGGACGAGCAGGCCGAGTGGTCGCGTGTGATCTCCGGGCTGCTGACACTGGCTGGACCTGGCTAACCGGTGCTGGGGATGCTGTCACCGGTCGTCTCCCTCACCGATGCGTCCACTTCGCACACGGAAGGCATCAGCGCCCTTATCGGACGAAAGGTGGCCTACAATGGCAACGACGGTTCGCTGGGTTGAGCCGCCGCGCGATCTCCCACCGCGCAGCTCATACGTGGCGCATCCCTTGCTGACCCCGCCGCTTGGCCATCCATGCGGCGCCGCACTTCGAAGATCACCAACCCGATGACTCCCATAGGTCCGGTGCCGTTCGTCGGCAGGCAACCCGAGCTGGCGGAGCTCAAGGACCACCTCGCGGTGGTCCCACTGGTGTCGCTCCACGGTGCGCTGGGATCGGGCAAGACCCGGCTGGTCGGCGAGCTGGTGGCGCCGGCGGGGGGCCTCGGGGCCCCGTGCACGGTGATCGACTGCCACCCCGGTGACCGCGCCTCGGCGCTGCGGTCGCGGGCCGAGCGCGCGCTGCGCTGCGTGCCGGGCACCCTCGCGCAGACGCTCGCCGACCACGCGCGCGTGCTCGTGATCGATGACATCCAGCACCTGCGCACCGACGAGGCGACCAGCCTGTTGTCGCCGCTGCTGCTCGGACCCACGGCGCTCGGCCGCGTGGTCGTCGTCGGGCGCGATCCGCTCGCTGCCGCCGTCGGATCCTCGATCGCCGAGCTCGAGCTGCACGGGCTCGACGCCGACGCCGCCGGCGCGATGTGGTCGAGCCTCGAGGAGACCTTCGGGCACGCCCAGGGCTTCGAGGCCGCGTTCGCGCGGACCCGCGGCGTGCCGCTCGCGCTGCGCCGCGAGTTCGCGCGCGCCCGGTTCGGTGCCGCGGCGTGGGACCTCGCGACGCTCGACGCGCCGGCGCGCGCGGCGCTCGAGGCGCTCGCCGTGCTGCGCGCCGCGGTGGCGCCCGCCGCGGTGGCCGCGCTGTCGCCCGGCGTCGAGATCGAGGCCGCGCTGACCAGCCTGCTCGCCCGCCAGCTCGTCGATCCGGTGGGCGATGGCCGGGTGATCGTGCACGAGGTGGTGCGGGTCGACGCGCTGGCGCACATGGCGCCCGAGGAGCGGCGCCGGCTGTCGGCCGCGGCCGCCGAGCTGGTCGCGAGCACCGCGGCGATCTCGAACGGGCCGCGGCTCGCGTGGCAGGCCGGCGACGACGGCGCGTTCGGCGCGATGGATCAGATCACGCGCGTCCGCGAGGTCGTGTGGCACTGGCTCGCCGCGGAGGAGCGCGATCGCGCCGCCGACGTGTTGCTCGATCACCGCGAGCTCGCCGCGCGCAGCGGCGGGGCGGGGGAGTTCGAGTCCCTGCTCGACGCCGTGAGCGACCGGCCGCGCCGCGCGCGGGGCACCGGTAGCCCCGACGCCGGCCACCCGGCCGAGGCGGCGCGCGCCGCGCTCGATCCGGAGCGGGCCCGCGCGCTGGCCGCGCTGCGCATCGAGATCGCGGTGCGCGGCGGCCGCTACTCCGAGGCGTTCGAGCGCGCGAGCGCGGCCCCGGGCGCGGTCTCGCCGCTGCTCCACGCCGAGCTGGTGCTCGCCTCGGGCGACGCCGCCACCGCGCGCCGCGCGCTGACCGGCCTGATCGCGAGCGTGGACCCGAGCGAGCGCGCCCGCGCGCTCGCGATGCTCGCCGAGCTGGAGCTGCTCGCCGGGGCCCCCGAGACCGCGGCCGCGCACCTCGGCGCGCTCGGCGAGCTGTCCGCCGCCGAGCCGCTGGCCCGCGCGCGGCTCCACCTCGCGACCGCCCGGCTCGACGAGTACCAGGGCCGCGTCGCCGCGATGCGCTCGGCGCTCGCGCGGGCGCACGGGGCCTGCAAGAGCGTGCCGATCTCGCTCGAGTCGAGCGAGCTGTCGGCGATCGTCGACGCGCGGCGCGCCGTGGGCCTCGCGCGCGAGGGCCGGCTGGTCGAGGCCGCGACCG
>JBQCJR010000113.1:0-11415 GCA_051952595.1 Kofleriaceae bacterium | reverse complement strand
CGAGGCGCCGCGCCCGCGGGCGAAGTTCGGGCACGGCGCCGAGCTCGGAGTCGGCGAGCGGACGCTCATCGCCAGCTACCACGTCAGCCAGCAGAACACGTTCACCGGCCGGCTCACCGAGCCGATGCTCGATCAGGTGTTCGCGCGCGCGAGGGCGATCACGTCCGCAGCTCCCGCCTGATCACCAGGCGCAGCCCCGACCACGTCGCGTCGATCGCGCACACCTTGTTGTCGACCAGCCCGGTCGGCAGCGCGACCTCGCGGATCGCGTCCTCGACCAGATCGGTCGCCACGCCCGACGATTTCTTCGGCCACGCGATCCACAGCCCGCCGGTCTGCTGCATCCGCGGGCGGCACGCGTCGATCTGCCGCACCAGCGCCGCGCGGCGCTGCACGAACGCGACGATCACGTCGAGCAGGGGCGGCGCCTTGGCGCGCCCGCCGAGGCCGCGCTGGAGCGTCGCGCCGGTCGGCAGCGCGAGCGCGAAGCCCTCGGGCGCATCGAGCACCGCCACGCGATGGCCGTCCTTGATCCCGAGCTTGGTCGGCAGCGGCGTCCCCGAATACCCGGCCGCGGGTGGCTTTGGCATGGAATGAAGCGTGCCACCGCGCGCGTCGTCTCGGGGGAGCGCGCGCGCCATGACCGACATCCAGCATCCACGACCGATCGCGAACCAGCTCCGCGGCACCTGCGACCTCGCGATGTGGTGCAAGTCGCTGCGCGAGCGCGGCTGGTCCGGCCCGCGGATCGCGCGCGAGCTCGGGCGCAGCGAGGGCTACGTCAACAACCTGATCCGCGTCGTCGAACGGATCGCCCCCGCGGTGCTCGCGCGCTGGCGCGACGAGCAGGCCGGCGCGACCGGCTCGATCTGCGTGTGTGCGACCGACTGGCTGGTGCAGGTGTGCCTGCTGCCCCACGCGCAGCAGGAGCAAGCGCTCGCGCAGCGGATCGCCGCCACCGGTCGCGAGCGCTGAGCGCGGTCGCTGGCGTAGCGACTTGGCAGCCGCGCGAGCCTCGGGCAGTCTCGGGTCGCCATGCGGTTCGACGGCAAGGTGTTTCTCGTGACGGGTGGCGGGCGCGGGATCGGGAGGGCGATCGCGAAGCGGCTCGCGGAGGACGGCGCGCAGGTCTGCGTCGTGGACTCGGATCGCCAGGCCGGGCTCGACGCGGTCCGCGAGTACGGCGAGCGCGTGACCTTCGTGCGCGCCGACGTGTCGCTCGAGCGCGACGTGCGCCGCGCGGTCTCGACCTGCGTGCGGTGGGGCAAGCGGCTCGACGGCGTGGTGAACAACGCGGCGATCGCCGAGGCGCACACCGGCGCGATCGAGGCGCTGTCGCTGGTGCGCTGGCGCAAGCTGCTCGACGTCAACCTCACCGGCACGTTCCTGGTCGCCAAGCACGCGATCGCGCACCTCCGGCGCACCCGCGGCGCGATCGTCAACCTCGGCTCGACCCGCGCGCTCGAGTCCGAGCCACACACCGAGGCGTACGCCGCGAGCAAGGGCGCGATCGTCGCGCTGACCCACGCGCTCGCGGTCAGCCTCGGCCCGCTGGTCCGCGTCAACTGCATCAGCCCGGGCTGGATCGCGACCGACGAGCTGCTGCCGCGCGACAAGCGCCACAAGCCGCGGCTGCGCCGCGAGGACCACGTCCAGCACCCGGTCGGCCGGGTCGGCCGCCCCGAGGACGTCGCCAACCTGTGCGGCTGGCTGCTCTCCGACGAGGCCGGGTTCGTGACCGGCCAGAACTACGTGATCGACGGCGGGATGACGCGCCGAATGATCTACGTGTGACCGGACGGGTCCCGCGGGGCCCAGCCGATCCGTGGCGTGGGTCGCAGGAGACCCATCGAACGCGTCCAAGTGTGTGGTCGGTCGTGCCCGCGGGCTGGCCTACCAGCTGCAAATCGGCGCGACATCAACGGAGGGTAGATCAGATGAAGGCAAGCAAGTTCGTCGTCCTGGCAGGTGGAATCCTCGGCATCCTGGCGTTCTTTCTCCCGATGGTCACGGTGACCCGCGATGGCCGGTCGGCGTCGGTGAGCGCGCTCCAGATCGTGAAGGGGGTCGAGGCGGTGCAGTCGGCGGTCGACCGCGATGACGTCAAGGCGCAGGCCGCGGCGATCGGCGCGCAGGACGCGTACGGAGAGACCAAGGACACGCTCAGCTCGATCAAGGGCATCGTGCTCGCGATCTTCGCGCCCGCGCTGTTGCTCGCCGCGATCGGCGGGCTCGGCGTCGCGCGCCGCAAGTTCGGTCGCGGCGCGGGGGCGCTGTCGCTGCTGCTCGGCCTGGTCGGGCTCGGCATCGGCGCGCTGCTCAAGAGCGCTGCCGAAGGCGATTCCGGCATCGGGCTGACCCTGCTGCTGCTGACCGGCGTGCTCGGCACCGTGGGCGGCCTCATGGCGCTGGTGAAGCCGGAGCGCGCCCAGCCCGCCGCGGCGTAGCGGGCGATCGCGCGGGTTGCGCGTCGTTCGGTGATCGCTCCCGCGCGGCGGTGTTACCATCGAACCAATGACCACCTCGGGGAGGGCGTCCGGGGCGTCTGGGAACGAAGACACCTGGACGCACGATGGCGACAGCGGGCAGGAGCCCGGCGCCGAGCTCGCCGCGGGCACGATGGTCGGCGAGTACCGGGTCGAGCGGCTGATCGGCGAGGGCGGCATGGGCCGCGTCTATGCGGCGACCCACCCGGTGATCGCCAAGCGCGCGGCGATCAAGGTGCTGCACCCGGCGCTGTCGGTGAACCGCGATGCCGTCGAGCGGTTCATCCAGGAGGCGCGCTCGGTCAACCAGATCGGCCACCCGAACATCGTCGATATCTTCGCGTTCGGCTCGCTGCCCGACGGGCGGTGCTACCTGGTGATGGAGCTGCTGCGCGGCGAGAGCCTGGCCACCCGGCTCGATCGCGGGGTGCCCGCGCTCGCCGAGACCTGCGCGGTGCTCGATGGTGTGCTGGTCGCGCTCGAGGCGGCGCACGAGGCCGGGATCGTCCACCGCGATCTCAAGCCCGACAACATCTTCCTGGTCGCGACTCGATCCGGGCCGCCGGTGGTCAAGCTGCTCGACTTCGGGATCGCGAAGCTGCTCGGCGCCGACGGCAGCCGCACCGAGCGCACCGAGACCGGCAACTTGCTCGGCACGCCGGCGTACATCTCGCCGGAGCAGGCGCGTGGCCAAGGCGTCGATCACCGCACCGACATCTACGCGCTCGGCGGCGTGGCGTACCAGATGCTCACCGGACAGCTGCCGTTCCCGGCGAACAACGCGGCGGACATGCTGGCCAAGCAGCTGCTCGATCCGCCGCCGTCGGCGCGCCTCGTGTGCCCGATGGTGCCGGCGCAGCTCGACGCGCTCGTGGTGGCCATGCTCGCCAAGGAGGCCGCGCATCGGCCGACGCTCGCGCAGGTCCGCGCGCAGCTCGTCGCCGCCGCGCGGGGCGACGCATCGGGGCCCACGCTGGGAGGAGGGCCGTGGACACCGGCTGCCGGGCTCTCTTCGGCCGCGACGATCTCGCTGGCCACCGCGGCGCCGGTGCCGACGCCGACGCCGACGCTGACGACGCCCGCGCGATCGTCGCGCCGGTTGTTGTGGATCGCGATCGCGGCGGTCGCGACGATCGCCGCGTCCGCGGTGGTGATCGTGTCGAGCCGCGGCTCCGATGCGCGCGAGGGCGATCCGCCGCCCGCGCCGGCGCGGTCGCAGCTGCGCGTCGAGCCGATCGAGCCCACCGCCCCGGCCGCGGCTCCCGCGTCGCTGGCGGGCGGGAGCGCCGCCGGCTCCGCTACGCTCGACGCGGCGGGCTCCAGCTCGGGCTCGGACGCGGTGGACGCTGCGAGCGCGGGCTCGGCGGACGCTGCGAGCGCGGGCTCGGCGGACGAGGACACCGCGGACGAGCCGACCGGCTCCACCGTCAAGTCGACCCGCTCGACGAAGCCCACCCGCTCGACGAAGTCCACCCGCTCGACCCGGCCGGGCCGGGCCGAGCCGGGCTCCACGACGAAGCCGATCCCCGAGGACGATGATGATCCGATGTAGCCGTACCGTGAAGCGCGAGCTCGAGACTTCGTCCACGCTGCGATGAGCATGCGCTTCCTCTTCCCTGTCGGCGCGCTCGCGCTGATCGGCGGCTGCTATCGCCCCTCGATCGAGTCGTGCCAGTACGAGTGCTTCGAGGATCGCTGTCCCGACGGTCTGGTGTGCAACGCCGGCGGGATGTGCGCGCGCGCGACCGACGAGGTGTGCTCGCCGGGGCCGCTGCCCGACTCGGCGTGTGGCTGGCCCACGGCGTCCAACCTCGATCCGTGCGCCGTGCGCGCCGAGCCCGGCGCGGACTGGCGGATCTCGAGCGAGATCACGATCGACACTGACGACGCGACGCTCGCGATCCCGGGCTTCCCGGCGGGGGGCGTGCGCATGATCTCGATGCAGCGAGGCGGCGACGACGTGGCGCTGCTCGCGGTCGCGGACCTGCAACTCGATAGTGGGGCGATCGTGACCGTCGAGGGCAACCGGCCGCTCGCGTTCCTGGTCCACGGCACGGCGAACATCGAAGGCGCGATCCGCTACACGTTCCGGGATCCCGCGAGCATGTGTGAGGGCGTGGGGGGCGTCGGCACGACGTCCGTGGAGTCCAGCAGCGGCGGTGGTGGCGGGGGAGGCGGGTTCGGCCAGCGCGCGGGCCGCGCGACCGGCGGCGCTCCGGGTGGCGACAGCGGGGTCGGCGGCGAGGGCGGCGCCGGCGGCTCGCCAACGGGGAACGCGGCGCTTGTTCCGCTGCGCGGCGGCTGCGCCGGTGGCCGTGGCGGTGGGGCGTTCGGGCAGCCCGGTGCGCCGGGCGGCGGCGCGATCCAGATCTCGGCGCGCGACGCGATCCGGGTGACCGGCCAGGTCGAGGCGAGCGGCGGTGCGCCCCCTCCGGGCGTGGCCATGGGAGGCGGTGGCGCGGGAGGCGGGGGCGCCGGCGGCGGGATCTTGCTGGAGTCGCGACTCGTCGAGCTGGGCGTGCAGGCGAGGCTGTGTGCCAACGGTGGGGGCGGCGGCGCGGTCGACAACTCGAGCAACGCCGCCGAGCCGGGGCAGTGCTCGAACGCGCCCGCGAGGGGCGGCGGCGCGACCAGGCCGGGCGGCAGCGGTGGCAGCCTCGATGCAGATCCGATGCCCGGCGCAGGGGCCGGCACCGGCGCGAGCGGCGGGGCCGGCGGGGGCGGAGGCGTCGGGCGGATCCGGATCAACGGCACCGTCCGAGGCATGCCCTCGGTGTGCTCGCCCGAGAGCTGCGCGGGCGAGTCTTGACTGCCTCGGGCTGCCTCGGGCTGCCTCGGGCTGCCTCGGGTTGCCTCGAGCTGCCTCGAGTTGCCTCGGGCTGCCCGACGCTCAAGCCGCGCGATCGACCGCGAACTGGCCGCCGGTCCACACCGTCATCGGCGTGGTCGCGTGGTCGACCTTGCTCGACGCGACGTGATCGGGGCAGAACCAGCGATCGCCCTCGGTGTCCTCTCGGACCGCGACGCACATCGGGCACTGCGCGATGTCCATCGCCTCGGGCATGCCGACGACCAGCGTCGGGCACGGCGCCGCCTGGAGCACCCGGTTGGGCAGGTTGTGATCGGTCGGCCGCGGGTGGTGCAGGCCGAAGTGACCGATCACCAGCAGGTCGCCGCGGATCTCGGCGGCGAGCATCGCGAGCTGCTCGGCCGGCTTGCCGCGGCGCACGTGCAGCCGCGCGCGCCAGTCGGTGCCGTGGCGGTTGAACGTCTCGAGCGCGGGATAGACCCGCTCCCACAGCGCCTGCTTGACGTCGTCGTTCGATGGCTTGCGCTTCTCGCGCACCGTGAGGAAGTGGAGCTCCGGTGCCTGGTGCCGCGCGGCCTGATCGAGCGCGTGATCGAGCACGATGTCCGAGTACTCCGAGAGATCGACCCCGACGACGATGCGGTAGCGGCGCAACCGTGCGCGGAGAAGTGGCTCACGAGGTTCGAGGCTCATGCCGGCGGTGTGCTGCACGCTGCGTGCCGCGCCTCCGAGGCCACCTGTGCGGCGGCGCATCCTCGGCGCGCGTCGACGCACGGCCGCTCGCGCGGGAGGGAGGCGTTGAACCGCCGCGGGACGGCGTGTCAGATTCGATCGCGTGCGGGGACGGGATCGCGATGCCGTGGAGCTGCGCGCGGTGGCCCCGCTGGTGGCGAGCGGCTCGGCGCCTGGGCTCGTGGGGCCGATCACGCTCGTTGCGCACGGTGAGCGCACGGTCGGCGTGACCAGCGCGGAGCTGGTGCGGCCCCACGCGGGAGAGTCGCCGTTCGGCGGCGCGCTGGGCGAGCTCGCGGTGGTCGTCGCCCTCGATGGCTCGGCCGCGGTGCCGGTCGAGCGGTGGACGATCGGCCGCTACTCCGGGCTCGCGCTGCTCTCGCTCGCGGCCCCGCTGCCCACGGACCGCGAGGTCGTGCCGCTCCAGATCGCGGCGGTGTGCGCGAGCCTCGAGACCCGCGGCGCGCCGGCCGGGCTGATCGCGCTCGCCGCCGATGGCGTCGGGTATCGCCGCGCGCTGATCCCGGTCCACATCGAGGCCGACGACGACGGCGGCATGCGCGACGAGCCGCGCCACCTCGTTCGCCCACTCGATGCCGCGGACGCCAAGATGGTGGTGGATGGCGCGCCGGTGTTCGCGTGGTTCCCGCCCGATCCGGTGCTCGGCCGGCCGAGCGAGGTCGTCCTGGTCGCGCTCGCCGCGCCGTGCCGCATGCAGCCCGCCCGGCCGCGCGAGATCGCGGCGATCGCCGAGCTGATCGGTCTCGAGGATCTCGGGCGCGCGCTGCTGACCTCGGCGGAGCCCGATCCTCGGCCCGAGCTCGTGCAGGTGGCGGGCGAGATCTCCGACGAGCGGTAGCTCTCCGGCGGCGCCGCGGGCCCGCGGGTTCGTGCTACGCCGGGAGTGCCGTGAAAGTCGCGACCTGGAACGTCAACGGGATCCGCAAGCGATTCACCGAGGTGATCCGGTGGATCGATCTCGAGGAGCCAGACGTGGTGTGCCTGCAGGAGACCAAGGCGGCGCCGGACCAGGTGCCCGAGCCGCTCGCGTCGATCCCGGGCTATCACGCGCACTGGCACGGCGCGAAGGGCGGCTACTCGGGGGTCGCGCTGCTGCTCCGCGATCGCACGTTCGACGATCGCCCCGAGTTCGTGCACCCGCCGTTCGATCTCGAGGCGCGGATCGTGGTGGCCGAGGTCGGCCCGCTGGTGTTCGCATCGATGTACGTGCCGAACGGCGGCAAGGACTTCGCCGCGAAGATGCAGTTCCTCGCCGAGCTCGAGCAGTGGGCGGGCGCGCTGCTCGCCGCCGGCAAGCACCTCGTGCTGAGCGGCGACTACAACGTCGCGCGGATGGCGATCGACGTGCACCCGGTCCTGCGCAAGGACATGGTCGGGCAGTCGGCGCCGGAGCGCGCGCTGATCGAGAAGCTGCTGTCGCACGGGCTGGTGGATGTCGGGCGCCACGTCGATCCGGACAACGACCGGCTGTTCACGTGGTGGGCGCCGTGGCGGAACCTGCGCCAGCGCAACATCGGCTGGCGGCTCGACTACATCGCCGCGAGCAGGGCGCTGGTCGACGAGACCACCCACTGCGTGGCGTACCGCGACGTCGGGACCAGCGACCACGGGCCGGTGATCGCGCACCTGCGCGACGCGCCACGCGAGCCGTAGCTCGCCTGAGATCGCGCGCAGGTCACGGGCGCTGCTTGTCGCGGAACCGCGGCTTGCGCGGCCGCTCTCCGCGACCCATGCCGGCGCGCTCGCCGCCGCTCTCGATCTCGCCCGACTCCTCGGCCGCGGCGAGCTCGGGATCCGCGGCGCTCGGCGACTCGTCGTCATCGTTCTGGGCCTCCCCGGGCGCGAGCTCGGACGGATCGGCGTCGTCGTTTCTCGCGTGCCCGAACCGCTGGTCGCCGCGCTCGTCGGCCACCCGCCACGGCCCACCGCCGTAGCGCGGGCCGCCGTTGGTGCGTGCCTCGTCGCGCGCGCGCTCGGTGCCCGGGACCTCGGATCCTCGCCTCACTTGGTTTGCCATGTTGTTTAGAACTGCAATCGACATGCCCTGTGCGACGTGGGCGCTCGATCTCGGCTGTTCGACGTCGGGATCAGTCGCGCGGTTGGATCTGGATCTCGGAGATCTCCGCGGCGTGGCGGCGCAGGAAGTCTTCGCGATCGATCCCGAGCACCAGGTCGCCCGGGTCGCCGAACGCACGCGCCGCGGCGCTCTCGTCGAGCGCGTAGCCGAGCTTTTCGAACACGCGCCGCGACGCCGCGTTGGTCGGGAGGACCGCGGCGTGGACCCGCGCGAGCGCGAGCCGGGTGAACGCGAGGGCGTGGATCATGATCGCGAACCGCGTGCCGAGGCCGCGGCCCTGCGCGGCCGGATTGGCGATCAGGAACGCGAACTCGCCGGTGCCGCCGGTCATCCCGCGCAGATCCGCATCGCCGGCGAGCGCGCCGTCGCGGTGGAGCAGGAACGGCCGGCCGATTCCGCGGCGCAGCGACGCGAAGTGCTCGATCACGTCCGGCTCGCCGAGCGGCTCGGTGTGGCCGAGCAGGGCGGCGTTGTGGGGATCGTTGTACGCCGCGGCGAGCGCGGGCAGGTGCGGGCGCAGCTCGTCGAGCCGCGGCTCGATCGCGACCAGCGCGCCGGTCGGCGTGGACCACTCGATCCGATACACGCCGCCAGCGTAGCGCAGCCTTGCGCGTCGCGCGCTCGCGCCGGGCGGAGCGCTGCGCGTATGCTCGACGCGTGGGATCCGGCATCGACCGCCGCGCGCGCTCGCGCAAGGCCCGCGGCGGCCTGCGCGGCTGGCTCGCCCGGCCGCCCGATCCACGCGAGGTCGGCGAGCGGCTCGCGCGGCTCGCCCGGCGCATGCTCAAGCGCGCGGTCGTCGAGGCGTCGTCGCGCCGGATCTCGCTCGCGCTGCACCCCGGCGCCGCGCCGGTCCGGATCGCCGTGCTGCCCGATGGCGCGCTCGAGGTGCGCGGCGAGACCGCGGCCGTCGGGCCCGGCTACCACGCCGAGGTGCTCGCCCGGCTCGCGCCGATCCTCGACGAGCTCGAGTACGCGTGGGAGGACGCGTCGCCCGTGCCGCCCGCGCCGCCCGAATCGTCCGCGATGCCCGCGCCGCCCGAGTCGCCCGCGATGCTCGCCGCGCTCCAGATCGAGCTGGCGGAGTGGCTCGCCGGCGAGCTGCGCGGCGGCGCCACCCGGATCGGGATGCCGGCGGATCGCAGCTTCCGGATCGACGCCGCGGTGCTGACCGCGCTCGGCCCCCGCGACGCCGCGTGGCGCGACGCCGTGATCGCCGAGCCCGCGCGCGGCGCCGATGCGTTCGCGTGGTGGGACCGCGGGCCCGGCCACGAGGCCCGATCGCGCGCGCTGCTCGCGATGTGGCACGACGTGGCGTGGCGCGAGCCGCTCGATGACGCCGAGCGCGCCGCGATGGAGCGCGTCGACGAAGATCTCGCCGCGGCCTGGCGCGCGGACCGCGAGCTCGCGCTGCCGTGGGCGGCGTGGGCCGAGCTGCTCGACTGGCTCGGCCGCGACGACGCCGCCGCCGAGCGGATCCGCCGCAAGGCCGGCGACGCGCCCTCGCAGCTCGGCTATCGCCGCCACCCGATGGAGATCGATCTCGCCGGCGGCTGGTCGATCGTGTTGCCCGGCGCGTTCGCCTCGCACGTCGAGGACGACGGCGCCCGCTGGTGGGCCACCGACGGCGATCGCCTCGTCGAGTTCACCAGCCTGACCGCCGACGGCGAGACCGACTCGGCGCGCCTGCTCGCCGTCGCGCCCGAGGCGCACCCCGTGATCGCGCGGTTCTCCGAGGGCGCCCAGCGCGGCCGGGCCGAGGCGTACGACGAGGACGACGTCCACGTCGTGCACGGCCTGATGGTGCGCGCGCCCGACGTCGGCATCCTGACCTGCAAGGGCGGCGGCGCCGATCGCGCGTGGGCCCTCGAGACCTGGCGCAGCTTGCGCCGTTGATCCGCGGCGCGCTCCGAACCCCGCCGCCGGCGCGATCCGGCCGCCGCGCGTTCGGCGTACCATCGCTGCATGGAACTGTTCCTGCTGCGGGCGCTGGCGGGCCCGATCGCGGTGTTCTCGTCGATCGTGCTCGCGCTCCTGCTGGTCGCGCCGGGCCTGCTCTACGTGCTCGCGCGGTGGCGGGCGCACCGCGAGCCGGTGCCGGATCCGCAGCTCGGGCTCAAGTTCCTGCTGCACTTCTTCTCGAGCTTCGCGCTCCAGGTCGCGCTCGCCGGCGGCGCGCTGCTGCTCTACACCGTGATGTCGCCGGGGCCGTCGGACGTGAAGAGCCCGGCGTACCGGATGGCGCTGGGCCTGCTGATCCCCGGCGTCGCGATCGCGTGGCTCCCGCTGTCGCTGCTCAGGCGGACCAACGACCTCGAGCTGCCGGGCGTGCGCCGGATGTTCTCCGGATACAACCTGCTGGTGATCGGGCTGTTCGCGTTCCTCGGGCTGGTGCTCGGGTTCCAGGCGCTGTTCGCGCGTGGCTCGAGCGACGGCCTCGGCCACGCGGGTGGCTCGATGATCCTGGTTTACGGCGGCGCGTGTGCGGTGATCGGCTCGAGGTTCGTGCGGCTGGTGCTCGGCGGCGGCGGTGGCTCGGCGATCGGTGGCCCGCCGGTGTACGTCGCGCCGCCGGTCGCGCCGGTGCCGCCACCCCCGGCCGCGGGGCTGCCTCGGCTCGGCGGTGGGGGATATCCGCCGATCGGTCCCTGAATCGCCCGCCACGCCCACGGTGCGCGCCGGCATCGCGGTGGGCTCGCCGCGGTCCTCGGCCGGCTTGGGATAGACTCGGGCACGATGTCCCGTCCGGACGTGTGCCGCGCGCTCGCAGTTGCATGGCTCGCGCTCGCCGGCGCCTGCGACCTCGATGAGGAGCCCTGCGAGGACCAGGCGTGTCCGGATGTGTGGCAGCTCGGACCGCGCATGCCGGGGCGGCGGCTCGAGCCGGCGGTCGCCGCGATGGGCACGCGCCTGGTGGTCGCCGGTGGCTTCTCGACCAGCGCCCAGGAGGGCCTCGAGATCACGCGGGAGGTGCTCGTGCTCGACACCTTCCAGGGCACGTGGTCGAACCTGCCCGACGCGCCGGTCGCGTGGACCCACGGCAACCTCGCCTCGTCGGGCGCGACGCTCTACCTGCTCGGCGGGCTCGAGGGCCCCGACTTCGTCGCCCGCGGCGAGGCCTGGGCGCTCGATCTCGGCGCCGACGCGTGGCGGCCGCTGGCGCCGATCCCGGCGGGGCTCGAGCGCGCCGCCGCCGCGGTGGTGATCGCGCCGCCGCGGATCTACCTGCTCGGCGGCGCATCGACCACCGGCGCGGTCGCGACCAATCTGGTGTTCGATTACCTCCTGCT
>JBQCJR010000112.1:0-2916 GCA_051952595.1 Kofleriaceae bacterium | reverse complement strand
TCACCGGCAGGCCGATGTCGAGCAGCCCGATGTCGGGCTCGAACCGCTGCGCGGTCGCGAGCGCCGAGGGGCCATCGTGCGCGACCTCGACCTGGTAGCCGAGGTCCTCGAGCACCTCCTTGAGCATCGCCGCGGCGTCGTCGTTGTCGTCGACCACGAGGATCCGCTTGGGCCGCTCGGACGCCATCCGCGCGATCCCCGGCGCCGGGGACCGCGCGAGCTCGCCCCCGGGCAGCGCCGGCAGCTCGATGGTGAACTCGCTGCCCCGGCCGCGGCCCTCGCTGCGCACCTCGACCGCCCCGCCGTGCAGCTCGACCAGGCTCTTCACGATCGCCAGGCCGAGCCCGAGCCCGCCGCGCGCGCGATCGATCGTCTGCGCCTGCTGGACGAACGGATCGAACACGTGCGCGAGCATGTCCGGCTCGATGCCCATCCCCTCGTCGACGACCCGCGCGCGGACCCGGTCGTCGACCCGCTGCGCGTCGACGGTGATCCGCGAGCCGGGCTCGCTGTACTTGGCCGCGTTGGACAGCAGGTTGGCGAACACCTGGGCCATGCGATCGACGTCGGCGCTGATCCCGAGCCCGCCAGGGACGTGCACGTCGAGCACGTGGCGGCGCTGCTCGAACAGCGGGCTGGTGATCTCGACCGCGCGCGCCACCACGTCGGCGAGCTCGATCGGCTCCTCGCGCAGCTCGATCTTGCCGCGGGTGATCCGCGAGACATCGAGCAGGTCGTCGACCAGCCGGGTCAGGTGGCTGACCTGGCGCTCGATGATGTCCTGCTCGCGCGACTGCGCGCCGTGCATGCGCATCAGCTGGAGCGCGGTGACGATCGGCGCGAGCGGGTTGCGCAGCTCGTGGCCGAGGATGGCCAGGAACTCGTCCTTGGTGCGGTTCGCGGCGTCGGCGCGGATCGCCAGCTGCTCGAGCTGGGCGCGCGCGGTGACCTGCTCGGTGACGTCGATCGTCACCACCACGATGCGCTCGATCTGGCGATCCAGCGCGCGCAGCGGGACGAAGATGATCGTCCAGTAGCTCGGCTCGTGGCGGCCGGCGCGCTCGAAGATCGCGCGCAGGTCGCGGCGGACGTACGGGATCCCGGTGCGCATCACCTCGTGGACGGCTTCGGCCCAGCCGCCGTCGCGCAGCTCGGGCAGCACCTCGAGCGCCGGGCGGCCGCGGACCTCGCGGCCGATCATCTCCAGGTACGACGGATTGGCGGCCTCGAACACCAGCTCGCGGCCGCGCAGGATCGCGATCGGCACCGGGGTCAGCTCGATCAGCTCGACGATGCTCGCGCGCTCCTGGGCGAGCCGGTGCGCCGCGCGCACCTGCGCGGTGAGCTCGGTGCACGACACCAGGGCTCCCGCGACGTCCGGGCCCCCGGCGAACAGCGGCGCGATCGAGAGCCGCAGGTAGTGGTCGGTCGCCGCCGATGGATCGCTGCGCGGGATCGCCAGCTCGTCGAGCTCCGCCGGCTCGCCGGTCGCGTACACCGCGTCGAGCAGCGGGCCGAGGGCGTCCCAGGCGCCGCGCCACAGCTCCCGCGCCGGGCGGCCGGGGCCGCGCCGTGGATCGCGCGGATCGAGCAGCGCGCGGGCGGCCTCGTTGTAGATCAGCACGCGCTCGGCGCCCCAGCACACGAACAGCGGGAACCGCACGCTCAGACACAGGCTGACCGCGGCCCGCAGCGCCTCGGGCCAGCGCTCCGGCGGCCCGAGCGGGGTGGCCGACCAGTCGAGCGCGCGCATGCGCCGGGCCAGCTCGCTGCCGCCGGGAAACCACCGATCCACGCCCATCACGACACCGCGCTCGGGCAGTGTTCACGAGCGAGGTGGGTTCCACCTCGGATCTAACGACCCTCTCATGGGCGCCGCGGGCGTCGTACCATGCGCAAGTCCCGTGCCGAGAATCGACGAGGCGCACCGGAACCTTCCGGCGGCTCGCACGAGCAAGGGGGCGAGAGATGCAGAGCGTGGCCCACGCCGTCCGGTCGAACGAGCTCGACGAGCAGACGCTCGCGCTCGCCACGCGTGGCGAGCCGGCGGCAGCGCGCGCGCTGGTCGAGCTGTACCAGGCGCGGGTGTTCGCGCTGGTCTCGCGGATGCTGTCCGGGCGGGGCCGCGCGACGATCGAGGACGTGGCGCAGGACACGTTCCTCGCGGTGTTCCGCAAGCTGCCGCGGTTCCAGCCCGACGGCGCGGCGCGGCTGTCGACCTGGATCCTGACGATCGCGGCGCGCCGCTCGATCGACGAGCTGCGCCGCCGCCGCCCCGCCCTGGTGCCCGAGATCGAGCGGGTCGGCGAGGCGCGCGCCGAGGAGCGCGCGCTCCGGCGGGAGCGGGTCGCGGCGATCGAGGCGGCGCTGCGCGAGCTATCGCCCGAGCTGCGCGCGGCGTTCCTGCTGCGCGCCTACCACGGGCTCGACTACGCCGAGATCGCGCGCGCGCTCGACATCGATCTCGGCACGGTCAAGTCGCGGCTGTCGCGGGCCCGCGCCGCGCTGCGCGCGCGACTCGCAGAGGAGGGGCACGGTGACTGACCTGCCGATCGATGACGCTCCGGATGTCGCTCTGGACGACGCTCCGCTCGACGCGCGCGAGCAGCGCGCGCTCGACGCGTGGACCCCGCTCGCCCCGCCCGCCGGGTTCGCCGATCGCGTGCTCGCCGCGCGCGACGCCGAGGCGGTGACCGTGGCGCCTCCGGCGCGCCGCCGCGCGCGCTGGCCGTTCGCCGCCGGCGGGCTGGTCGCGTGCGCCGCCGCCGCGTCGCTGTGGCTCGCGCGCACCCCCGAATCGCTCGCCGCCCACGGCCGCCGCGATGCCGCGCGGCGAACCACCGCTCACCTCGGCGACCCCGCGGTCGGTGTCGCCGAGGCCCCCCCCCAGCAGCGCTGGGAAATAGACGAAGACGG
>JBQCJR010000111.1:0-3434 GCA_051952595.1 Kofleriaceae bacterium | reverse complement strand
CTAGAGGTCCGCACGCCCGCGGGCTGGCGCGCGCTGGGCAAGAGCGAGGTGGTCCCGGCGGGCGCGGAGCTGCGCACCGACGAGCGCACCCGCGCGTCGATCGCGCTCGCGGACGGCACGAAGCTGGTGCTCGACCACCGCACGGCGCTCGCCTTCGATCGCGACGAGCCGCGACGGTTCTCGCTCACCGCGGGCCGGATCGCCGCCGACGTGGCGCACGTCCCGGACCGACCGGCCTCGATCGCGACGCCGATGGGGGCGATCGACGTGATCGGCACGCGGTTCGCGGCGACGGTCACCGACGCGCTGACGACCGTGCAGGTCGTCCGGGGCGCGGTCGCGCTGCGCGATCTGCGCGGCCAGCGCGAGGAGGTCCGTGCCGGCGAGGAGGGACTGATCGATCGCGACTCGCTGACGGTCAGCGCGGCGCCGGGACTGCATCGCGAGGTCGCGTGGTCGGAGCTGGGTACCGCGGCGCGCACCGACCAGGACGCCGCGACCGCGGGGCTGGGTGCGCTGCGCGCGTACAAGCCGGGCGAGCGACGCGATCGCGACTGGAACCTGGCGCTCGCGAGCCACGACGTGAAGATCCGGATCGTCGGGCCGGTGGCGCGCACCGAGATCACCGAGACGTTTCGCAACGACAGCGACCAGGTGCTCGAGGGCGTCTACCAGTTCCCGCTGCCGCCGGACGCGCAGATCGACGGGCTCGCGCTCGACGTCGAGGGCAAGCTGGAGGACGGCGCGTTCGTTGACCGGCAGCGCGCCGCCAAGATCTGGCAGGGCGTGATCGACCAGGCGACGCCGAAGCGGATCGAACGACCGAGCCAGGAGATCATCTGGGTCCCGGGGCCGTGGCGCGATCCGGCGCTGCTCGACTGGAAGCGCGGCGGGCGCTTCGAGCTGCGGGTGTTCCCGATCCCGGCGAAGGGCTCGCGCACGATCAAGCTCTCCTATACCCAGATCGTTGCGCCGCGCGGGCCGTGGCGGCAGTACGTCTACCCGCTGCCGCACTCGACGGATGGCTCGACGGTGGCGGACCAGTTCTCGGTCGATCTCGAGGTGCGCGGCGCAGCGCCGGGGCGGGTCCGCTCGACGGGCTACGAGCTGGTGCCGGATGCGGCGCGCGCCGAGGTCGACGCGCGCACGCTGCGCCAGGGCGGGTTCGTGCCACGCGGCGATCTGGTCATCGACTACCGCGCCGCGGATGGCGACGCCGAGCTGCGCGCGTGGACGTTCGCGGGCGGCGCGGTGGCCGCGCCCGATGACAAGCTGGCGGCCAAGCGCGGCGTGGGCATCGACCCGGCGGTGGTCGCCGCGCAGCGCGCCGAGGCGGCGGATCTGCGGCCGACCGCGGTGATCGCGCTGCGCCCGGAGCTGCCGCGATGGCGCGCGTCCACGCCGCGCGACTACGCGATCGTCGTCGATACCAGCCAGTCGATGGTGGGCGAGCGCCACTCCCGCGCGAGCGCGCTGGTCGCGGAGATCGTCGGCGACATGGATCGCCGCGACCGGTTCGTGGTGCTGGCGTGCGACAGCGAGTGCCGGCGCACCGGCGACCTCCGCGCGCCCTCGGCGGGCGCCGCCCGCGAGGCGGCACGCTGGCTGACCGAGCAGGCCCCGGCGGGCGCGAGCGATGTGGTGGCCGCGGTGCGCGCGGCCGCGACCGGCCTGCCGAGCGCCGCGGATCGCGAGCGCTGGGTGATCTACGTCAGCGACGTATTCGCGACCACCGGGTTCCGGCGCACAGCAGACGTCGAGCGAGCCATCGCCGACGCGACCGGCGGCGCCCGCACGGCGGGTGCGCCCAGCACGACGGGCGCGAGCGCGACCGGCACCGCGGGCGCGACCAGCATCGCGAGCACGACCAGCACCTCTGGCATGACTGGCACCGCGGGCTCGACCGGCACCGCGGGCTCGACCGGCACCGCGGGCTCGACCGGCACTGAGGGCACGACCGGCACCGCGGGCGCGACCGGCTCGACGGGCCCGGCCGTGCGGGTTTCGACGGGCTCGGAGGACACGACCGGCACCGCGAGCGCGACCGGCACCGCGGGCGCGACCGGCTCGACCGGCCCGGCCGTGCGGGTCGCGACGGTCGGGATCGGCGGCGACGCAGACGCGGCGGTGCTGTCGGCGGTCGCGCGCGCGGGCGGCGGCAGCTACCTGGCGTGGGTGCCGGGGCAGTCGGTCGCGGCGGCCGCGGACGCGGCGCTCGAGTCGACGTACGGCAGCGCGCTGCGCGACGCCCGGATCGAGCTGCCGGCGGGCCTCGTCGACGTGGCGCCGACCACGCTGCCGACGATCCGCGCGGGCGAGGAGACGTTGATCGCGGCGCGGATCGCGGGCGACGTCGCGGGGGAGGTCGTGCTCCGCGGCACGGTCGCCGGTCAGCCGTTCGAGCAGCGCTATCCGCTCGCGCTCGCGGTGTCGTCGAACGCGGGCAACGGGTTCGTCCCGCGGCTGTGGGCGTCGCTCGCGATCGAGCAGCTCGAGCGCGCGGGCCGCGGCGCCGACCGCGCGCGGATCGTCGCGCTGTCCCAGGGCTACGGCGTGATGTCGCGCGAGACCTCGCTGCTGGTGCTCGAGTCGGCGGCGATGTTCGAGGCGTTCGGCGTCGATCGCACGCAGGCAGCGGCGAAGTGGACGGGCGAGCAGTCGCTCGATGAAGTCGTGGCGAGCGGGGCGCTCGCGCTCGCCACGACTAAAGCCGAGCAGCAGCCGCCCGTGGCGGTGGCTGCCACGCCGGCGAAGACGGCGGCGCTGGCGCTGCCCAAGGCGGAGCCGCGCGACGACATCACGCGCGGAGACGTCGACGAGAAGGCGGCGGCGGGCGAGAAGGCCGATCGGGCCAAGGGCACGACGCGGGCGTTCCAGGCTCCGGGCCGGGGGATGGTCCCGATGCGGCGCACCTGGATCCGGGTGCCGAGCGTGTCGCCGTACGATGCGGTGGCTCCGTCGATCGCCCGGGCGATCCACGACGGCGAGGCCGCGCTCGCCGAGCACCCGGATAGCCGCGAACGCCACCGCGAGCTGGTGCAGGCGCTCGCCTACGCGGGCGAGCTCGACCGCGCCCGCGAGATCGCGCAGCGCTGGCTCGACCGCGACCGGCTCGATCCGCAGGCGCTCGGCTACCAGGTGGATCTGCTCGGCCGCGCCGGCCAGCGCGAGCTCGCGCTGCGCACGCTCGCCGGACTGGTCGATCTGGCGCCGGACCGCAGCGAGCTCCACGATCGGATGGTCCGCGCGTACGAGGCGGCCGGCCGGCTCGCCCAGGCGTGTAGCCACCGGATCGCGCTGGCGGCGATCGGCGCCGGCAATCCCCAGCTCGCCGGGCGTGCGGCGCGCTGCCTGCGCAGCATCGGGCGCGATCGCGACGCCGAGCTGGTGCTGCGCGCGCTGCCCGACGACGCGGCGCGCGCCACCGCCGAGAA
>JBQCJR010000110.1:0-2288 GCA_051952595.1 Kofleriaceae bacterium | reverse complement strand
GGCCTGGCGCTTGGAGGGCGCGAGCAGGCGGTGCGGGCGCGCGCCGGCGTTCAGCGGGACGAGCTGGACCTCGTGATCCGCGAACATCACGCACAGGCCGCCCTCGACGGGCTCCGCGTGCGCGATCGGCTTGTCGAACCGCGCGGTCTCGGTGATCGACGTCGCCCACAGCGAGATCCGGCGCTCCTCGACCAGCACCACGCCGCGCGATGACGGGTCGCCGACCAGGAAGCTGCGCGTGCCGGGCAACACGCGCGCGCGCTCGATCGAGCCGCCCGAGAGCTCGCCGCGCACGAGCTCGCCGGCGTCGCTGCGGGCGGCGAACCGGCCTGGACCGAGGCTGGCGGCGGCCTCGATCTCGCCCTCGAGCTTGACCACCACCGCGGGCGGCGCGTCGCCGCGCTGGCCGAACAGCCGGCCATCACCGACGGAGAACACCAGGCCGTCGCCCTCGATCAGCCTGCCCCACACCAGGCGCTCGACGGCGATCACCTGCACGTCGGCGGTCTGCTTGCGGAACAACACCAGGCGCTGCTGGCGCCCGCCGAGCTCGCGGATCAACACGCGGCCGGACGTCGCGTCGACGTCCGCCACGAGCGGCATCGCCTCCGGTCGATAGCGCACCTCGGTGGTCTTGCCGGTGATCAGGTCGTACCAGCTCCAGACGTCGCCCCCGCGGCCGACCAGCAGGGTGTCGTCGTCGACGAACGTCACCTGCGCGCCGGACGGCACGGCGAGCCGCCGCGGGATCACCGGCGAGAGATCGAACACCGCGACCAGGCCGTCGCCGAGCGCGACGACCCGCGACGAGCTCGGCCGGGTCGCGACCCGCATGTGTGGCAGCACGCTCGGCAGCACCAGCGCGCCGCGCGCGAGCGAGGTCTGGTAGTGCAGCTTGCCGTCGGCGGTCGGCACGATCAGCGCCTCGCCGGCGGCGACCATCAAGCGGGACGAGAACCCATCGAACTGCCCGCGCGAAGCCACGCGCGCGCCATCCCACGCGACCAGCCCGGAGCTGGTGAACGCGAACAGCTCGCGGCCGCGGTACGCGAGATCGATCGCGCGCCCAGGCCCGAGCGGCACCTCGCCACACGCCGGCTGCGGATCGAGCCGGCACTCGACGACCGCGCCGGGGCCGAGGATCGCGAGCGTCCGGGCGCCGGACGGCACCAGCCGCACGACCTCGGCGGCGTGGCGCACCAGCTCGCGGCCGCTCGGATCGAGCACCGAGGTGGTGCCCCGGTCGGCCACCGCGAGCCAGCTGCCGTCGGGCGCGATCGCGAGCCGCGGGTCGCCCTCGCTCGACGGCGCGCCCGCGAGCGGCTGGACCGAGCGGGTCGCGAGGTCGAGCAGCTGGGTGCGCGCCCCGGTGCTGACCAGCACGCGATCGCCGCGCTCGGTCGCCACGGCGTCGACGATCGGCTCGATCGCGAGCGGCTCGGAGCTGTTCGCCGCGGGCTCGAGCAGCTCGGGCGGCGCGCCCGCGCGATAGACCAGCACGCGCCCGCCCTCGACCCACAGCGCGCGGGCGCCGCGTGGGTACGGCCGCGCGATCACGAGCCGGCGCTGATCGAGGTCCCACACCCGCACCACGCCGTCGCGCGTGGTCTGCAGCAGCCTGCGGCTCTCCGGATCGAGCTCGACCTGGAGCGTGAGCTCGTGGGTGGTGGGCAGCGCCCACGCCGCGCCGCGTACCGCCGCGGCCTGAGCGACCGCGCCGCCTTCGCGCGCTCGCAGCGAGCCCGCCGACAGCGCCTTGAGCGTCGCCGCCGCCTCGGTCGGGTTGGTCGCGAGCAGGCCGCGCGCCTGGGTCACGATCAGCGCGTCGTGGCGCTCGGACAGCGCGTCGCGCGCCTGCTCTGCCGCCGCGCGCCCGGCGATCGCGTCGTGCCGCGCCTCGTCGGCCGCATCGCGCTCCTGGACGATCCGGTGCACGCCGATCCACGCGAGCACCGCGACCGCCACCATCGCGAGCGCGGCGACGCCGAGCGGCGCGCGGTGCCGGCGCGCGAACCGCGCCACCCGCTGGCGCGTCGTGTACTGGTGCGCAGCGACCAGCTGGCCGGCGAGGAACCGCCGCACGTCCTCGGCGAGTGCGCCGGCATCGGGGTACCGGCCCGCGGCCTCGAACGACAGCGCCTTGTCGACGATCGCGACCAGCTCGGCGGGCGCACCCGACGCGACCTCGACCAGCGGCCGGATCTCGTGGCGGTGGGTCTTCTCGATCACCTCGGTCGCGCTGGTCCCCGCGTGGGGCGGCGTGCCGGCGAGCAGCTGGTAGAGCGTCG
>JBQCJR010000109.1:0-17918 GCA_051952595.1 Kofleriaceae bacterium | reverse complement strand
TTTGCCCTTCTCTGCCAATCGAATTACGTCCTTCGTTTAGCGGTGCGATCGGCTCCTTCGGCGGGGGCTCGCCGGGAACCCCGGGCACGAACCCCGGCGCGAACCCGGGCCCCGCGGGCATCGCAGGCGCGATCGGCTGCGCCGCGTGCGCAGGGCCGCCGGCGACCACCGTCGCGCGCGCCCACGCCGGGGCACCCACCGGCTCGTGGCCGTTCGCGAACAGCTGGTCCACGACTGCCGCGGACTGCTCCTGCGTCGCGGTCAGCGCCACGGTCGGGCGCGCCGCGGCCGCGACGCTCGCCGCCGGCAGCAGCACCGGCGCGCTCCCCGGCGGTGCGGCGAGCGGCATCGGCATCGGCATCGGCATCGGCATTGGCATCGCCGCGTGCGTGGGCAGCGCCGCCGCGATCGCGCTGCGCGGGTCCGGCGGCTGCGCCTGGGGCGCGGCCGGGTTCACGTGCATCAGGTGCGGCTGGCCCGCGATCGCCTGGGCGAGCGGCCCCGGCGATGCGCCGGCGGCCGGGTGCGCGCCGGACTGCGGGAGCAGATCGCTCGCGTCGAGCGGGCCGGACGGGCGGTTGACCGCGTTGCGCACCGCCGTCCCCGGTCCGGGCGCGCGGCGCGCGGGGCTTTCGCCGTTTCCGCGACCGTTCCCGCCCGCGCTGCCGGCGCCGTTGCCGCCCCGCGCCGAGCGCGAAGGCTCCTCGAGCTCGACCAGCTCGTCGTCGAGCAGCTCGACGCTCGACACCTCGGCCTCGGGCCTCTGCGGATGGGTGCTGCGCGGCTGTGCGCGGGCCGGCCGGCTCGCCGGGATCACGTGGCCACGCGCCTCCGACTGCACGTCGATCCGCGCCGGGCGCGACGGCTTGGTGGCGCGGCGCCGCGATCCCGCCGAGGGCGGCGCCGCGACGTCGCCGAAATCGTCGTCGCCACCGCCGAGCTCGATGCCATCCCGCTCGGGATCGACCTCGACCGTGCCGGAGCGATCGCCGATCGCGAGCACCGCGGGCGGCGGCGTGGCGTCCGATGCACCGGGCAGCGGGCGCTTGCGGGACCCCGGCGCCGCCAGCGTGGTCGGCCGGGTGTAGCTCCCGCCGGTGTCCTCGTCGCCGTGGTCGGAGGTGTCCTCCTCGTCGGCGCGGTGGCTCGGGTGGTTCGGGTAGTGCTTGGTGAGGCTATCGCCCGCCGAGCCGAGGAAGTCGACCGAGGGGGGGCTCGCGCCGATCCGCGGCTTGCCGGCGACCCGCTCGGCCTCGGCGAGCAGCTGGGTCAGGCGCGGATCCTTGGGGGCCTGCGGGCGGGCGCGCGCCAGCACGTCCAGCGCGGCGTGGTGATCGCCCTTCTTGAGCAGCGCCTCGCCGCGGAGCAGCTGGGCCGGCAGCGATGCGTGATCGAGCTCGAGCGCGACCCGCATCTCGGCGAGCACCTCGTCGTAGCGCTTGAGCGCGAGCAGCGCTTGCCCGAGCACGACGCGGCCCTCGACCGTGGTCGGCCGGCCGAGCAGACCAAGCCGACAGACCTTCACGGCCTCCTGGAACTGACCTGCCGTGACCAGGGCCTGGCCACGTGTGACGAAGTCGCTCTGCGACACCTGGCGCGGATGTTACCTCGGCCGGTGCGTCCTCTGCGAACCGCGCGGCCGGCGAAGCGCCGCCGCGGGTGGGTATCGGTGCGCGCTACGGCGATCCGGCGGGCGCGCCAGCGGCCGCGCCTTCGCCCGCGGTGCGCTCGACCGGCTCGGCGAGCCCCGGCATCTCGGCGCCGCGCAGCCGCGCCTCTGCGACGATCAGCCACGCCTTGCCGTGGCGCTCCCAGGTCTGGAGCGCGTGGGTCTCGCGCAGCGTGCCCTCGGAGTCGCGGTACCACGACAGCTTGATCTGGACCTGCGCCTCGTTGGCGCCGCGGTTCGAGACGCCGACGATCTCGTAGTCGGTGATCCGCAGGTCCTTCTCGCGCGCGTCCATCTCGTCGACGAACCGCGAGCGCTCGGCCGCCGGCACGCGGTTCGCGGCGAGCGCGAACCGGCCCCACCGCACGCCGTCGTTGTAGCTGCGGACCGAGTCGCCGAGCGTCTCGGTGGCGGTCGGGCGGGCGCCGCAACTCGCCAGCAGCAGCGCGAACAGGAACGGGCGCGGCCTCGACATCACGACTCTCCTCCCCCGGCCGCGCGCTTCTTGCGCACCGCCACGATCGCCTCGAGATCGCGCCGCCCGAGCTCGCGGGTGGCGACCAGGGTCACGAGGAACGTGGCGCCGACCGCCACGGCCTCGACCAGGGTCATCAGCTTGCCGTGCAGCGGCAGCGCGCGGCCCACCGCGATCGCCGCGGCCGTCGCGACCCCGATCCGCAGCAGGCTGGACAGCGGCAGGAACCCACCGAGCCGGCGGTGCAGCAGCCAGCCCGAGGCGATCGCGCCGACCGTCATCGCGCCGGCGGTGACCGCCGCGGCGGCCTCGAGCACCAGGCCGCGCTCGGCCGCGATCGGCAGCACGATCCAGTTGCCCGCGATCGACAGGGCGAGCGCGAGCCCGGCGACCGCGATCGCCGGCCGGGTCTGGCCCGCGCCGTTCAGGATCGTGCCGTTGATCGCGAGCACGCTGAACGCGACGTTGCCGAACGCCAGGAACGGCAGCGCCGGGCCGCCGTGCAGCGTGTAGTCAGGGGCGTAGACCAGGCCGAGCACCTCGACCGGATTGGCGGCCATCACCACGGCGATCGCCATCGCGAACATCAGCGAGTAGCGCGAGGTGACCTGGACGTAGCGGCGCGTGGTCTCGCGGTCGTCGGCGAACGTCGAGCGCGACACCAGCGGGAACACGACGAAGGTGGCCGCGATGATCGCCTGGTACGACAGCCGCGCGAGGTTCTGCACCGCCGCGTAGTAGGCGTTCTGGACATCGGCGAGCACGCTCGCGTCGGGGTGATAGCCGGTGGCCCGGCTCGCCCACGCGCCAACGCTGTCGAGCGCTCCCGCGAGCTCGGCGGCGTGCTCGGTGAAGTACTCGGTGGTCAGCCGCTTGATCAGGATGCTGTCCACGAACATCAGCGCGTTGAACAGGAACAGGTACAGCGCGACGCCCACGAAGTACTGGACGAGCGGCCGGACCGGCAGCCGCTCCTCGCGCGGGATCCGGCCGGGCATCCCGATCCACACGGCGGAGCCGCAGAGGATGATGCCGACCGCGGCGACCCAGCCGCCGATCACACCGATCACGCCGAGCCCGGCCATCGCCATGCCGAGCACACCGGCGATCCGGAGGGTCGCGAACGTGATGTCGAGGCCGGCCTGCTTCTGGAACTGGTGCAGCCCGTTCGCGGTGCCGACGAACACCGCGTAGAACGAGTAGCCTCCGATGATCAGGCCCGCCATCATGAGCGGCCCGGTCTTGCTCATGTCGAGCAGCAGCCACGACACGAGCGGCGCCGCGGCGATGAAGCCGATCGCGATCACCAGGCCGAGCCGGAAGTGCATGCGCAGCCCCGCCTGCTGGACCCGGCGCGCCTTGCCCGGCTCCTGCGCGGCGAACCGCGACACCGTCTGGATCGTGCCGGTGACCAGCACGTTGTTGACGAGCGAGGCGATGTTCGAGACCAGGCTGTAGCTGCCGAACGCCGCGCGCGACAGGATCGCGGGCAGGCGGACCTGCATCACCAGGCCCACGAACATGAAGTAGAACTTCGCGGCCGCGATGTAGAGCACCCCGCGGCCGACGCCGGTGGCGCCTCCCGCGGGAGCTGATCCGGGTTTTCCCGACGACTGCGGGGCTTCTTCGGGCTCGTTCATCCGCCGGTGTCCCCGCGTAGCACGCCGCCGTGCGCCACGGCAAATTCCTCGCGTGCCGCTCGCCGTCGCGGGCGCCCGGATCGGGGCCACTCTCACGGCAGCTCACGGCAGCTCACGGCATCCGGCGCACCCCCACGGCGACCAGCACCCACGAGATCACGACGATCGCCCCGCCCAGGATCAAGTTCGCGGTCGACTCCGCGAAGCCGAGCAGCAAGGTCTCCAGCGGCTGATCCGGAGCATGCGTCACGACGTACTTCGCGGTCGACGCGAGCCCCATCGCGAACCCGACCAGGGTCGCGAACACGAGCGCCACGGTGAGCGCGCGGATCAACGCCAGCCGGTGCGGGTCCGCGGCACGCGCGAACAGCACCGCCTGGGCGATCAACACCAGGCCGAGCCCGGCGAGCAGGAACATGTTGTAGCCACCCTCGTGGAAGAAATCGAGCATCGCGAGGGTCAACGCGCCCGAGCCGCGGTCGTGACGAGCCCGCGCGCCGCGGCGTCGGCTCCCGCGATCGCGCTTGTGTCACGCCGCAAACGGTGGTGCGTTAGTCCTGCGTGGATACCTCCGCCGAGTGCGCGTGGGTCGATGGGCTTCGCCGCGGGGAGGCGACCGCGTTCGACGCCGTGTTCGCCGCGTACCGACGGCGGCTGTATGGTTACCTGGTGCGAATGACCCGGCGCCGCGACGTCGCCGAGGACCTGCTCCAGGAGACGTTCCTGCGGCTGGCCCAACACTCCCGCCGGCTCGCCGCCGACACGCGGCTCGGCGCGTGGCTGTTCACCGTGGCCCATCGCCTGGTCGTCAGCTGGACCCGCGCGCAGGGCGTGCGCGCCCAGCTCGCCGGCGATCTACCCGCGCGCGAGGTCGCACACGCCGACCGATCGCCGCTCGAGGCGCTCGCCGACTCCCAGGCCCAGCTCGCGCTCGAGCGCGCGTTCGCCGAGCTCGCCCCGCCCCACCGCGAGGTCGCCCTGCTGGTCGGCGTCGAGGGCATGCAGCCGTCCGAGGTCGCCGAGATCCTCGGCCAGCGCCCCGACGCGATCCGCCAGCGCCTCGCCGGGGCGCGCGCCCAGGTCGCCGCGGCGCTCGGCGAGCACGCCCCTGCTTCGTGGAGGAATCGATGACCCCCGATCCAGACGATGCCGCCCAGCTCGCCGCGCTCGGCCGCGCCCTGCCCACGGCCGACGTCGAGCCGATCACCGCCGAGCAGATCGCGCGCCACGCTCGCCTCCAGGTCGGCAAGGGCCCGCCCAAGGCCCGGCTGCTGCTGCCGATCCTGTCGGGCGCGGTGCTGATCGGCTACGCCGCCTACGCGGTGCTGGTCGCGATGGACGTGCTGCGCTAGGAGGCGCCCCGCACGACTTCGTTACGAAGGGCAGCCGTCGGTCACTTCGGCCGCGTGACGACGAGGTGGGCCTGCTTGTCCTTGTCCACGTAGCCGAAGCGGAAACCGAGGCGCTTGCGCGGGTTGGTGGCCCACAGCTCGACGAAGGACTCGTCGGCGCGGTTGGCCTGGGCGCCCTCGAGGAACGCGCCGTGGTAGGCGCCGTAGGTGACCTGCGCCATGCCGGCGCGCTTGGCGTAGAGCGGCGGGATGCCGGTGGAGTCGGAGAGCATCCACGCGAGGTGGCCGAGCATGTAGTTGCGGATCGTGCTGAAGTCGCCGCGGTACAGCAGGTAGCTGGCGCCCTTGGTGAGCAGGGTGACCTTGCCCTTCTGCTCGAGGTGGCGGACCACCTGCGGGTGCTGCTTCAGGTAGTCGTCGCCGAGGTTCCAGCCGATGTGGCGGTGGACGCGGATCGCGGCGTCGCCGGGGCGGCGGTACCGGATCTCGACGTTCGCGAACGCCTCGGAGAAGTTCGGCGATTGCCAGTCGTGCTTGAGGCTCTTGCGGCGGCTGGCCTCGGCGGCGTCGATCGCGGCCTGGTCGACGTAGCGGATCGCGCCGTTGTCGTCGAGCGTGAAGTAGTGCATCGACACCGGCTCGTAGCCGGCGGTGACCAGGCCGAGCAGGAACGACGAGACCTGGCCGGGCAGCTCGTTGCGCTGCTGGGCCGACAGGTTCTCGCTGGTGTTCGAGCCGACCGAGATCAGCCCGCCGATCTCGGCGCGCAGCGCGCCGAGGCTGGTCTCGAGCGCGCGCGGCGCCAGCGTGCGCAACCGCCGCGGATCGCCGGCCTGCTCGAGCGAGATCGTCGTGATCTCGGTCGCGTCGGGGAACGCGACCAGCGCCGACAGCAGATCGCCGCCGCCGAACGGATAGACCACGGTCTTCGGCACATCCTTCGGCACGACCTCGTCGAACCAGCCGCGGTGCTTCTGGAAGTACGCGGCGCGGAACTTCTCGACGCGCTCGAGGATCGACTTGCAGTGCCGATCGACGATCTTCGCGACCTGCGTGGCGCGCTTGTCGTCGCCGCCGCTCAGCGCGGCGGGCACCGCGGACGTCGGATCGCCACACGCGGCGATCCGGTAGAGCAGCCGCGCGTCGTCGATGAAATCGAGGCCGCCGGCGGCGGGCGCCTCGGCAGCGGCGACGGCGGGAGCAAGCCCCACGGAGCTCACGAGGGCCAGGATCAGACAACGACGGCGCATGTCACCACCCAACGCAGACGACGGAGCGACCATTTCATTCACAGCTCGGCGACGGTGCCCTCGTACATCTTGTCGAGCAAGCCCGCGTACTTCTTCTCGACCGCCTTGCGCCGCACCTTGAGGCTCGGGGTCAGCTCGCCCTCATCGACCGTGAGGTCCTTGGGCAGGATCGCGAACTGCTTGATCGTCTCGTACTTGGCGAGCGACTTGTTGACCTCGGCGAAGTACGGCGACAGCAGATCCTTGGCCTCGGGCAGCTGGACGACCTCGCCGTAGCTCTTGCCGTTGAGGCCCTTGTCCTTGGCCCACTTCATCACGGCCTCCTCGTCGAGCGTGACCAGCGCGGTGACGAAGTTGCGCTTGTCGCCGTGCACGATCACCTGGCTGATGAACGGACAGTGGGTCTTCAGCTTGCCCTCGATCGCCTGCGGCGCGATGTACTTGCCGCCCGAGGTCTTGATCAGATCCTTCTTGCGATCGGTGATCCGCAAGAAGCCGTTGTCGTCGATCTCGCCGATGTCGCCGGTGCGCAGCCAGCCGTCCTCGGTGAGCGCCTCGGCGGTCTGCTCCGGAAGGTTGTGATAGCCCTGCATCACGCCGGGGCTCTTGATCAGGATCTCGCCGTCCTCGGGCGCGAGCTTGAGCTGGGTGCCGGGCATCGGCAGCCCGACGCTGCCGAACGCGTACTTGTGGGCGCGGTTGACGAAGCTCGCCGCGCTGCTCTCGGTGAGCCCGTAGCCCTCGAGGATCAGCACGTTGCAGGCGTGGAAGAACTCGGCGATCTCGCGCGACAGCGGCGCCGAGCCCGAGATGAAGTAGCGGACACGGCCGCCGAATCGCGCCTTGATCTTCGAGAACACCAGCTTCTCGGCGATCGCGAGCTTCATCGCGAGCAGGCCGCCGGGGGTCTTGCCCTGCTGGCGGACCGCCGAGCCCTCCTTGCCGACCTTGATCGCCCACTCGAAGATCTTCTGCTTCATGCCGCCGGTCTTGGCGCCCTCGAGCACGCGGTTGTAGACCTTCTCGAAGATCCGCGGCGCGGCGGCCATGATCGTCGGCCGCACGACCGCGAGGTTCTCGACGATCTTCGGGATCCGCCCGTCGATCGCGGTCACCGAGCCGGACGCGATGTGGCCGGCCATCAGCACCTTGCCGAACGAGTGCGACATCGGCAGCCACAGGTACTGCACGTCATCGGCGCCCCACAGCTTGATCGCATCGATCGCGTCGGCGGTGTACGCCCAGCACTCGTGGAGCAGCCGCACGCCCTTGGGCTTGCCGGTGGTGCCCGAGGTGTAGATCAGCGTCGCGAGGTGCTCGGGCTGGATCCCGGCGACCACGTCGTCGACCGCGCGTGGATCCTTGGCGAGGTGCGCGGCGCCGGCGGCCTCGAGCTCGGCGAGCGTCATCACCCACGACCGATCCTTGGGATCGACCGCGCCTTCGATCAGCACCGCCTTCTCGAGCGCGGGCAGCTCGGCGCGGTGGCTGGCCACCTTCGCGAGCTGGCCGGCGTCCTCGAGGATCGCGAACCGGGTCTCCGAGTCGGCGAGGATGTACGCGGTCTCCTCGGGCGTGCTCGACGGGTAGACCGTTGTGGTCGCGCCGCCGGCGGACAGGATGCCGAGATCGCACAGCAGCCACTCGACCCGGGTGTTCGACGCGATGCCGACGCGCTCCTCGCGCCCGAGGCCCATCGAGAGCTGGCGGGCGGCGATCGCCTTGACGCGCGCGCCGGCCTGCCGCCAGGTCATCGATCTCCACTCCTCCGCGACCGGATAGCGAAATGCCTCGCGATCGGGAGTCTCCTGGACGCGGCTCGCGAGCAACTGCGCGATGGACTTCGTCTTGCGGTGGAGCTTCTCGGGTGCGATCGACTCGGGCATGGCTCCGGACTATGCCCGGCAAGCCCGAGGATCCGCAACGCGAACCGGGCGGTCCGGGCGCGGTGCGGGCACCGTTTCCGAGTGCGCCTCGGCGCGGTAACGTCGGGGCGTGGTGGATGCGCGCGACTGGCTGCTCGCCCTCGGCGAGGCGTGGCGAGCGGAGCGGATGGCGGTGCGCGCGCGGGTGGCGCTCGAGCGCGCGGGCCGCGGGCTCTCCGAGCGCGTCGCCCTCGGCCTGGCGCTCGACCACCTCCGGATCGTCGACGAGCAGTCCGCGCCAGGCGACCGGGTGCGCGTGCGGGTCGCGGTGCCGGACGCGATCGATCTCGACGACGTGCGGCTGGGCCCGGGCGATCCGGTGCGGCTGTGGGCCGAGCACCCCGACGAGCCGGGCGCGGTGCGCGGGATCGTCGAGCGGCGCGAGGAGCAGAGCCTGTGGCTGATGCTCGACCGCGCGCTCGACGAGCTGGATCGCGACTACGCGCTCGATCCGGAAGCTCCCGAGGTCACGTTCGATCGCGGCGACGCGGCGATCGCCCGGGCGCGCACGGCGCTCGCCACCTCGGATCTGGCGCGGGTGCGCGACGTGGCGGCGCTGGTCCGCCCGCCCCGCCCGGTCGCGCCGGTCCGCTGGACGCCGATCGACGACGCGCTCGACGATCGCCAGCGCGCGGCGATCGAGGGCGCGCTGCGCTCGGGCGACATCGCGCTGATCCACGGCCCGCCGGGCACCGGCAAGACCCGGACGCTGGTCGAGGTGGTGCTCCAGCGGGTGCAGCGCGGCGAGCGCGTGCTGTGCGCGGCGCCCTCGAACACCGCGGTCGACCACCTCGGCGCGCGGCTCGCCGAGGCCGGCGTGCGCGCGGTGCGGCTCGGCCACCCGGCGCGGGTCTCGCCGGCGCTCGCCGCGCTCACCCTCGACGCCCGGGTCGACGCCGACGGCGCCCACAAGCTCGCCCGCGAGTGGCGTGACCGCGCCCGCACGCTGCGCAAGTCGGCCGCGGGCAAGCGCGGCCCGGCCGCCCGCGAGCTGTGGGCCGAGGCGCGCGCGCTCGATCGCGATGCCGCCCGCGAGCTCGCGAACGCCGAGGCGGCGATCCTGTCGCGCGCCGAGGTGGTGCTCGCGACCTGCGTCGGCTGCGACCACCCGCTGCTCGGCGATCAGGTGTTCGACTGCGCGGTGATCGACGAGGCCGCCCAGGCCCCAGATCCGCTGCTCCTGATCCCGCTCGCCCGCGCGCGGGTGGCGGTGCTGGCCGGCGATCCACACCAGCTCGGCCCGGTGGTCACCGGCGGACCGGCGATCGAGGCGACGCTCGGCTCGACGATCTTCGAGCGACTGGCGAGCCGCGCCGGCGATCCGGACGCGGGCGCCGAGCGCGCGCCGATGCTCGAGCAGCAGCACCGGATGCACGTCGAGATCATGACGTTCCCGTCGCGCGCGATGTACGACGCGCGGCTGGTCGCCGCGCCCGCGGTCGCGGCGCACCGGCTCGAGCAACTCGGGGTCGCCGAGGATCCGCTGCGCCCGCGCCCGCTGTGGCTGATCGACACTGCGGGCAAGGACTGGCTCGAGCAACGCACCGACTTCGAGCCGAGCGCGTCGAGCAGCTCGCCGGGGTTCCCGCTCGATCCGAGCACGTTCAACACCGGCAACGCCGAGCGCGTGGCGGCCGAGGCGCGCCGCCTGCTGTCGCGCGGGCTGCCGCCCACCGAGATCGCGGTGATCGCGGCGTACTCGGCGCAGGCGCGCCGGCTCCGCGAGCTGCTGCGGGTAGAGCGCGCCGCCGGGCTCGAGATCGGCACGGTCGATGGGTTCCAGGGCCGCGAGAAGGAGGCGGTGATCGTCGATCTGGTGCGCTCCAACGAGCGCGGCGAGCTGGGCTTCCTCGGCAACACCCGGCGGATGAACGTCGCGCTCACCCGGGCGCGCCGGTTCCTGCTCGTCGTCGCCGACTCGGCCACACTCGGAGGCCACCCCTACTACGCCGAGCTGCTGTCCTACATCGACGAGATCGACGCCCACGGGAGCGCCTGGAGCGACGACGCCCCGCCCCTTTGACCTCGCGCGCCATCTGGGGCACAACCGCAGGGTGAAGCTCCGTTCGGTTGTCTCGTCCCTGGCATTCGCCGCGCTCGCCGCCTCGGCGGGCGCGTGCGGAAAGTCGTCCGACCTCGGCCGCATGGCCGAGGAGACCGGCGGCATCGTCAAGAACTACGCGCCGCGCTTCGACCAGCTCGATCGCCGCGCCGATAGCCTCGCGACGCGTGGCACCGCGCTCCGCAACACCGGAGCGGAGGCGGTGCCGGCGATCCAGCTGCTCGGCGCGTCGCGGACCAAGCTCAACGATCTGCGGCAGCGCACCCAGCAGGCGCCGGCCCAGATCGCGGCGGCGGTCAAGGCGGGCAAGCTCGACGACATGAACCGCCTGATGAACCGCTACCGCGTCGACTTCGAGAACGGCAACGTCGAGGTGACGGCCGGGCTCGACGCGGTCGAGAGCTGGATCTGGCAGTCCGAGACCATGCCCCGCCCGAACGTCGGCGAGGCCGCCACTCCCGCCGCGGTGCCGCCCGAGGCCGCGCCGGCCGGCGCGACGCCGCCCGCGGGCACGCCGCAGCCGAACCTGCCCGGCGCGGTCCACGGCGCTGGCTCGGGCGACGCGTCGCCGACGCCCGCGCCCGGTGCGCCGGCGCACGCGCACTAACGGACACCGAGCGGCGACCGGGCGGGCTATGCTCGGTCCATGAAGATCCCGGCGCAGCCGAAGGTCATCCTTCGCAGTTGTCGCGACTACGACCCTGCGAAGATCCGGACGATCATCCGCGAGGGGCTCGAGGAGCTCGGGCTGCGCCCGTCCGGACGCACCCTGGTCAAGCCGAACCTGGTCGCCGCGGGGCCGCTGTTCCCGCACGCGTACACCCGGCCGGAGTTCGGCGAGGGCGTGCTGCGCGCGCTGCGCGACGTCGGAGGCTCGGCGATGACCGAGCTGGCCGCGGGCGAGCGCTGCGGGATCACCGTGCCGACGCGCGTCGCGTTCCGCGAGTCCGGCTGGGACGCGATGCTCAAGCAGGTGCGCGCCTCGGATCCGGGGATCAAGCGCTACTGCTTCGAGGAGGAGCAGCAGGTCGAGATCCCGCTGTCGCATCCGGGGCGGCTGCGCGACTACCTGTTCACGCCGGAGCCGGTCGCGCGCGCCGACTTCTTCGTGAACTGCCCCAAGTTCAAGGCGCACCCGTGGACCACGGTGACGTTCTCGCTCAAGGCGTACATCGGGATCCAGGACGACCGGCACCGCCTGATCGACCACGACCACAAGCTCAACGAGAAGATCGCCGACCTCCAGCACATCGTGCAGCCGCAGTTCATCGCGATCGACGCGATCACCGCCGGCGAGGGGCGGATGCTCACGCCCACGCCGTTCCCGCTCGGCATGATCATCATGGGCAACAGCCAGGTCGCGTTCGACGCGGTGTGCTGCGCGATCATCGGCGTCGATCCGCGCTCGGTCGACCACATCCGGCTCGCCTCCGACGCGGGGTTCGGCTCGACCGATCTCGCCGGGATCCAGATCACCGGTGACGTCTCGCTCGAGGAGGCCCGCGCGCGCGCCCGCGGGTTCAAGGTCGGCCTGATCCGGGTCGAGAAGTACTTCGAGGGCACGAACATCACCGCGTACGCCGGGCCGCCTCCCGAGGCCGAGGCCGGCGACTACTGCTGGGGCGGCTGCCCGGGCGCGATCGAGGAGGCGATCGAGATCCTGCGCGTGTTCGACAAGGAGACCGACGCGAAGATGCCGCGCCTCCACGTGGTGTTCGGCAAGTACGACGGCGCGATCGACGCCAAGCCGGGCGAGCGGGTGGTGTTCATCGGCGACTGCGCCGAGTGGAACGGCCAGCTCCACGGCAAGCCGGTCGCGATCCAGAACCTCTACAAGGATCGGAGCACGCTCGATCCCCACACCGCGCGATCGCAGGACATCTTCGCAAAGCTGGCCGTCGCGCGCGGCAAGATGACGGGAGAGGTCGTGCGGCTCGAGGGGTGCCCGGTCTCGGTCGCCGAGCAGGTGCTGGCGCTGGTCAGCCTCTCGGAGGTCAAGAACCCCTACTTCGATCCCTCGAACATGCTGACGTTCAGCCGCGCGTATCTCGGATGGAAGACCCGCGTGGCGCTCAACAAGCTCCAGCGCCGCCGATACCAGCAGAACGGCACGTTCCGCGAGCGCGGCGAGGCCGCACCGGAGCTCGCGTGATCGGGCCCGGATGGCTGCCCTCCCGGTCGCGGCCGCTGGCGTACCGCAGGCGTACCCTGCCGTACACGCGGCACCGCCTGCGCCGGATCGACCGACGGAGATCCGCCGATGCGCGGCGCCCGCCGCCGGTGAATACTGAGCCCATGCTGTTCGACCCGACGCCCGCCGAGCTGCCCGTCGCGACGCTGCGAGCCCGGGGCTCGACGACCCGGATCGCGATGGAGCTGCGCGCCTGGCTGGTCGCGCGCTGGCGTTGGTTCCGGCCGCGAACGATCCCGGTGCTGGTCGCGGTCGCCGGGCTGTGCGCGGTGCTGGCGTCGAGCAACTACCTGAGCGAGCTCGCCACCGAGACACCGGAGCGGCTCGACGCGCCGACCGCGGCGCCCACGCCCGCGATGGCCCACCTCGAAGACATCGAGCTCGCGCCGGCGGCCGAGGCGCCGGCGATCCGCCTGCCGTACGTCGCGCCGTAGCGCCGCTGAAGTGCGATAGCGTGGCGTCATGACGATCCGCGCCACGCACCACCTGAACTGCGGAACCATGTGCCCGGTCGCCGCGGTGCTGTTCGGAGGCCGCGGGCTCGGGCGCGGCCGGCTGGTCGCCCACTGCGTGCTGCTCGAGACCGAGCGCGACGGGCTGATCCTGATCGACACCGGGTTCGGCTCGCGCGACGTCGAGGGCCGCACCGGGATCTCGCGCTCGTTCCGGCTGTTCGCGGGGCCGACGCTGTCGCCCGACGAGACCGCGGTCGCGCAGGTCCGCGCGCTCGGGCTCGATCCGGCGGACGTCCGCCACCTGGTGATCACCCACCTCGATCTCGATCACGCCGGTGGGATGTGTGACTTCCCGAACGCCAAGGTCCACGTCCACGCCCGCGAGCACGCCGCGGCGATGACCCGCGCGCACTACCTCGAGCGCGAGCGGTACCTGAAGGCGCAGTGGCAGCACGGGCCGAAGTGGGAGGTCTACGCCGAGGATGGCGATACCTGGCGCGGCCTGCCCGCGATCACCCGGCTGCGCGGCGTCGACGCCGAGATCGGCCTGCTGCCGATGCACGGCCACACCCGCGGCCACTCCGCGGTGATCGCGCGCACCGGGGATCGCTGGCTGGTCCACGCAGGTGACGCGTACTTCCACCACGCCACCGTCGAGGGCAGCGCCCGGATCCCGCTCGGGTTCTCGGGGTTCGAGCGGCTGACCCAGATGCTCCCGGCCGAGCGGCGCGCGTCGGCGGCGGCGCTGCGCCAGCTCCGCGAGAGCTACCCCGACGTGGACATGTTCTGCGCGCACGACCCACACGAGCTCGCGCGGTACCAGGCGCGCGCGTAGGCCGCGCCGCGATCTCGATCACAGTCCCCGGATCGCGCGCACACTCCGCGCGCAAAAGCGCGGCCCCGCGCACGTCTCGGCGGCAAGTGGGTCTGTTTCCCCACGATCGAGGAGTATCGCCATGTCTGCCCTTCGCCTACTCGCCCCTGCCGCGCTGCTCACCGCCGCGTGCATCCCCTCCGTGCTCTCCGCCGTCCAAGGTGGCGGTGGTGACGCCGGACGCACCAAGGATCTCGTCGCGCGCTTCACGTACGAGAACCTGGTCACCAACGACGCGCCGCAGCTGTTCGCCAGCAACCACATCGCGTCGACGTTCAACCCGCGCAAGAGCATGAAGAACCCGGATCCCGCGTGGATCCCCGGCTGGGATGCGCTCGAGCTCACCGACGAGACCAAGACCGCGATCGTCCAGGCCGCGGTCAACCGCACCTGGACGGCGCAGGTCGACAAGGACTACCAGCGCTACCAGCAGGCGTGGGCGGCGATCGAAGCCGCGGCGCGCCCCCAGCTCGCGCAGGCGCTCGCGATCGAGGACAGCGCCGGCGGCTACTACGCGCGCGCCGAGGCGCTCGGCGCGCTGCTCGAGCAGGTGCGCGCGAAGGCGACCGCGGACAAGGTGCTCTACCCCGCCGGCAGCCTGGCCAACGCCGGGCTCCTGCACGACATCGAGCGCGCGATGGTGGACGTGCACCACGCCGCGCGCACCGAGTTCCTGCTCGCGTCGTACCTCGCGAGCCACAAGCTCGGGGTCGCCGAGCTGAAGGCCACCGCGCGCCCGCGCGCCGCCGAGGACGTCGAGCGCGACCTGTTCGTCGATCACTCGCGCGAATTCGGCAACGCGGACACCGGCATGCTCCCGCTGGCCTCGGAGTACGGCGGCGCGTACCAGGCGGTCAAGTGGCCGATCGCGCGCGAGCGCCGCGAGGCGGTCCAGCAGGCGCGCCGCGAGCTTGTCGCCCGCAGCGCCGAGGCCTTCGGCCCGGACCAGCAGCTCGTGGTTCAGAACGTGTTCCTCGGCGGCAAGCCCGATTCGTCGGAGCCCAAGCTGTACCGGATCGAGGGCGACAACGGCGGCTACGCGCCGGTCGTCGTCAAGAAGGTGACCAAGAAGGGCGCGGGCGTGGTCGCCGAGCTCGAGACCTCGATCGACAAGAGCACCCCGTACGCCTGCAAGGACGGCACGCAGCTGGACACGACCGGCAGCGGCCGCATGTACCAGCAGATCTGCAAGTACCGCCACGAGACCACCAAGCACCAGCTCGAGGTGACGTTCGCGTACCTGCCGGCCGGCGTGGAGCTCCAGAAGGGCGATAAGGTCGCGCTCTACGGCGACGTCGAGTCGAAGCAGCAGAACAAGCTCGAGGTGAAGTACAAGGTCACCGGTCGCGCGCTCGCGTCGGTGAAGCGCGGGAGCGCCACGGTCGCGTCGTTCGGATGACGCGGGTGGTTCGCGCGCGGTAGCCTCGCGACATGAAGATCGTGCGCCTCGTCCCGGTGGTCGTGTCCATGGCTCTGCTGCTGGTGTTCGCGCAGGTCGCGCACGCGATCGAGCTCGGCTCGGTCACGCTGCGCAACTCGTCCGGCAGCTCGATCGGCAAGGTCGACAGCGACGGCACGATCCGCAACTCGTCCGGCAGCTCGGTCGGCAAGGTCGAGCGCGACGGCACGATCCGCAACTCGTCCGGTAGCTCGGTCGGCAAGGTCGAGCGCGACGGGACGATCCGCAACTCGTCCGGCAGCTCGATCGGCAAGATCGACAGCGACGGCACGATCCGCAACTCGTCCGGCAGCTCGGTCGGCAAGATCGACAGCGACGGGACGATCCGCAACTCGTCCGGCAGCTCGGTCGGCAAGGCCGATGGCTACGCGCCGGGGCTGCGCCACATGGTGGCCGCGGTGCTGTTCTTCGGCGGCTCGGTCAGCGTGCTATCGCTCTAGCCGACGCCGGGGCGGCCGCACCACCGGCCTCGGTGAGGCTCAGCTCGGCGAGCGCGTCCTGGAACCGCACCCGGGTGAGCATGATCTTCTCCTCCTGATCGACGAGCGCGATCGTCGTCTTCTGCACGCGATCCGAGATGTCGCGCATCTTCGCCTTGAGGTGCGTCATCAGGTCGTTGCCGGTCTTCACCGCCTGGAGCGTGAGGATCTGGGCGTGCAGATCGTCCATCCGCGCCTTGTAGTCCACGAGCCGTCGCCGCACGCTCTCCTGCTCCTGCGCGAGATCGATCAGGCTGCGGTGGATGGAGATCAGCTTGCGCAGCTGCTCCTTGAGCTCGGCCGTGCCCTCCGGCGCCTCGACGTAGACCTTCATCATGTTCATCGTGACGTCGGCGTTGAGGTCGAGCGTGCGCTCGATCGGGGTCGCCTCGGCGATCTCGATGGTGCGGACCTCGTTCGGCGCGAGCTCGACCTCGAACAGGTGCGCGTCGCCCACCCGCTCGAACGTCTTCGGCGCGTCGACCAGCGTCCAGCCCTTGTGCATGGTGTGGCGGATGAACACCTGCGCCTTCTCGCGCAGGCGGTTGGTGATCGTCAGCTTCTTGCGCCGGATGTGCTGGACCTCGGCGGTGAGCACGCCGCGCTGCAGGGTGACCAGCTTGGAGATCCGGTTCTCCTCGCCGTCATTGCGCTCGATGACGATCTGGCGATCGAGCGCGTACGGCACCACCGCGGACGCCTTCGGCGGGATCGCCTCGGTCAGCCCCTCGCCGATGAACCGCTCGTCGCCATACACCGTCACCGGGCCGGTCTCGAGCGTCGAGGTGGTCGGGTTGAGGAACCGCACCGCGCGGAACGCGAAGTTCGCGTTGCCGCGCTCGCTCTCGGCGTCGTACAGGTAGACCACCGAGCCGTCGGTCTCCGAGCGGATCATCGAGACCATCGCCGAGGCGCCCTTCTCGACGGTCATCGGCGTCGGATTGGCGAAGTGGCTCTCGCCGACCGGCTGCGCCGAGAGGTCCATCTGCTTGGTCTGCTGGAGCGCCTGCTTCTCCTGCTCGGTCGGCGCCTGGGCCACCAGCCGCACGCGCTCCTGGGTGGTCGCATCGACCTTGGTCACGACCTTGATCCGCGCGGGGGGCACACCTTGATCGATGAGCTGGTTGCGCACGATGTTCGCGCGATCGTTCGCGCGCCGCTGGGCGTCTCCGCCGTAGTTGGAGTTCGCGTAGCCCTCGATGACGATGTTCTGGTTCGAGCGCAGCAGGTTCTGCGCCATCGTCTTCATCTTCTCGTCGCCGTTGCGCATCCGCGGATCCATCGGCGGTGTCGCCGCGACGGAGGGCGGCGCGACCTGGACGGGCCGGGCCTCCTCGCGCTTCGGGGCCTTGATCCTGCGGCCTCCGCCGCTGTAGTCGCTGCCCGGCGCGAGCGTGCCGCGGGACGAGGGCGCCCCCGCAGAGACGCCACTGAGCGAGATGGTCTCCGCCTCGTCCACGTCCATCGACGAGGTCGCCTTCGCGACGCGCGCCGCGGTGCGGTCGTCCGGATGGCCCTCGGGCCGGCGGATCTCGCCGTCATCGAGCTCGCCGAGCAGCGCCTCGCCGCCGCCCGGCCCGGCGGTCGCGCCGCCGTACGGAGACACGCCGGTGGGCGGCGCCACCGCGAACTGCTCGGCGTCCTGGAGCGTGGTGCGCTGGACCTGGCGCACGCTCCACAGGTCGTAGCGGAACGAGAGCGCCGAGCTCGATCCGACGCCGACCTTGACGTCCTTCCAGTCCTCGCCCGAGGTGTTGTCGACGATCGCCCAGCCCTCGAGCATCACGCGGCCCTTCTCGCCAACGACGACGCGGTAGCTCGGCTTCCACGCCGGCGACTCGGTGACGTAGGTGAGCATGACGTCGGCCTTGTCCTTGGTGGGCAGCTGGAGCTTCATCACCAGGTAGTTGCCGTCGTCGGCCTGCTGGCGCGGGATCGAGACCGGCAGCGGCTTGCGCGAGATCGCGTCGACCACGGTGAGCGACTTCAGGAAGTCGTCCACGCGATCGCGCGGCACGCTGACGGTCAGCGCCCCGCGCTGCACCGTCGCGCGTCGCGGGTTGTAGGCGGCGGCGTGGCGGTTGATG
>JBQCJR010000108.1:0-7412 GCA_051952595.1 Kofleriaceae bacterium | reverse complement strand
GGGGATCGCGCGCCGCCCCCCCCGGGCGGGGGGCCGCGGGGATCGACGCCGGCGTGACCTCGATCCCGGGGCCGCCGGCCACGCCGTGGCACTCGTAGCTCGTGCGCACCACCTCGCTCGCGCCGGTGTAGAAGTCGACCGAGCCAACGAACGAGGCCACCGAGGTCGCCGCGCAGCGCACCGCGACCTCGGCGAGCTGGCCCTCGGCGAGCGGGATATCGGTCTCGCACGCCTGGAGCCCGCTGCACGGGCCGCCCGCGAACACCACGCTGCCGGTCGGATCGCCGGTGATCACGTAGTACTCGACCGTGGCCGGGCCGGCGCGCAGGTTGACCAGCTGGATCGTCTGGGTCTCCGACGCGGGGATCGCCTGCGAGCCGAAGCTCATCGCATGAGGCTGTGGATCGACCGCGTCGAACGCCATCGTGGTGACCCCGAACGAGGTCGTGAACACGTCGCCGGTCCCCGGGGGGTTGGTGTCGACGACCCAGGTGCACGACGGCGAGCCGACCTGGAGGATCTCGGTGGTCGTGAAGCCGGCCGGCGCCGAGGCCACGAGCTGGACCTGCGCGCCGGGCGCGAGATCGATCGGGAACCCACCGGAGAGCGGCGCGAGCCCGATGCTCGGCAGGCACGGCGGCGCGATCGGCACCTGCTTGTGGACGCCGGTGATCCGGATCGGCGCGCCGGTCGCGTTGCGCAGCGAGACCACGACGCGCAGCGGATGATCGAACGTGCCGGTCGCGCTGGTCGGCGCCGCGGGGGTGATCGCGAAGTCGCCGTGCGCCGCCGAGCCGGCGATCGCGGTCGCGACGATCGAGGCGGCGATCAGGCGAGCGCGGCGACGTCGCATGGCCGGCTCAGGATACCCCCCGGGGCCGGCTCGCCGGTCAGGGAACGGCGGCGTTCTGCTGCCGCGCCTCGACGACCTTCTTCGCGTATCCCCGCGCAGGTGGATCCGGCTCGTCCTTCGTACGCACCCGCACGATCGAGCCCGGCGCCTCGACCACCCCCGCCGCCATCGTCCAGCCCGGTGGGACCTGCGGATCGCTCCAGAAGTACAGCCAGCGCGCGTCGCGCGGCGCGAGGTTGACGCAGCCGTGGCTGCGCCGGGTGCCGAACTGGTCGTGCCAGTACGCGGTGTGGATCGCGAGGCCATTCTCCGGGCTGAAGAACTGGGTCCACGGCACCGTCGCGACCGAGTACGGATCCTCGCCGTTGAGGCCCTTCATGTCGGCCTCGGACTCCTTGAGCCACATCCGGTACTCGCCGGTCTCGGTCGGCGTGGCGGTGGAGCCGGTCGACACCATCGTCGCGTACACCGCGAGCGTGCCCTCGAACGCGACCATGATCTGGTTGTCGAGATCGATATCGATCCAGCGCTCGCCCGGGCGCAGCAGCTTGGGCGGCGGCGCGGGGTTGAACACCCGCACGTCCGCGGCGGCGATCCACTCGCCGTCGCCGATCCGGTACGCGAGCGGCCGCCCGCTCTTGTCGGCGTGGGTCTCGAGGATCGAGACCGGCGCGCGCGCGGCGACCTTGCGCGCCCCGCCGCCGCCGAGCGGCTGGCGACTCGTGGTCACCTGCTGCCAGCCGCGCACCCGCGGCCACACGAACGCGATCGGCGTGGCCAGCCCGGTGTCGTCGCCGAGCCGAGCGCCGCCGTACACCGAGGGCCGGTGCTGCCGGATCGCCTGGCTCAGCACGTACTCGCCCTCCTTCTGCGCGACCCGCCAGTACGCCTTGCCGCCGACGGTGATCTCGTCGTACTGGCGGACGTTGACCGAGCCGACGATCGGCCGGCCCTCGACGAGCTTGAGCTCGCGGCGCGGCGGCTCGGCGTCCTTGGTCGAGGTGACCGGGCCGGACTTGTCGGGCTTCTTCTTATCGCCCTTCGGGTCGGCCTTCTTGCCGTCCTTCTTCTTGGTGTCCTTGCTCGACCGCTCGGCGATGTACGTCACCGAGTTCGGCGCGGTGATCTTGCCGTAGACGCCCGGCACCAGCTCGCCGCGATCGAGCATCGGCACCTCGCGCCCGAACGGCAGCTTGGTGCTCGGCTTGACGTAGTCGGAGCAGATCCAGCCGCGCGGCGCGATCTCGACCCACGGCTTCTGGCAGCCCTTGGCCCGCGCCGTCTTGCCGAAGCCGACGCGCGTATCGACCGCGACCGTGCCGATGCGTTTGGCGTCCTCCCCCGGTTCGATCCGCACGCCGACGGTGCGGATCAACTCGAGCGAGTGCGTGCCGTCGGGGAACGGCCGCGGCTCGGGCTTGCCGGGCGGTTCGGGATCACCCGTCGGCTCGGCGCTCGCCGGGGCCTGCGGAGAGGACGTGCGCTCGCGCGGCGCTTCGTCTGCGGAGCGACCGCCGCAGCCGAGCACGAACATCGCAGCGAGCACCCAGGGGCGCGCGACCACCATTCCATTCAAGTAGCACGTCACGTGATACGTTCCACGCAGATGAAGCTCGGCGAGATGCTCGTCCGCGACGGCCGGTTGACCGAGCCGCAGCTCGAGGCAGCGCTCCGCTACCAGGCGCGGGACGGCGGGCGGCTGGGGACGGTGCTCGTCGAGCACGGCTTCGTCGATCTCGAGGCGCTCACGGTATATCTCGGACTCGAGCTGGGCATCCCGATCGCGACCGGCGCGATGCTCGAGCGCGCCAAGCGCGCGGCGGTGCGGCTGCTCCAGCCGACGCATTCGTTCAAGTACAAGTGCGTACCGCTGGTGGTCCAGGATCGCCAGCTGATCGCGGCGATCGAAGATCCTCACGACTTCGCCACGCTCGACGCGCTCAGCCAGATCACCGGCTATCGCGTGTTGCCGCGGGTCGCGCCCGAGCTTCGCATCTACTACTACATCGAGCGCTACTACGGCGTGCCGCGGCCGCCGCGGTTCGTGAAGTTCGGCGACACCCCGCGCGGCGACGAGGGCATCGTCGATACCGGCCTGCCCGCGCCGCCGCTCCCCGGGCTACCGCCGACCACCGCCTCGCCGATCGTCGCTCCCGGTCCGCAGCCGCGGCTGCGCAGCATCAAGCTCGCCAAGATGTTCGATGACTCCGAGGCGCTCGAGCTCGAGGCCGAGGATCTGATCGACTCGCTCGACGCCGAGGCCGAGGCGGCCGCCGAGGCGGTGCCAATCGCCGAGGCGCCGCTCCAGCTGTCGGCGCCCACGGTGTCGCGCGCGCCCACCCACCCACACGCGCCGGCGCCGATCTCGGCGGACGTCGCGCTGCGCGAGCTCGCGACCGCGGTCGACCGCAACCGGATCGTCGAGGTGCTGCTCGGGTTCTCGGCCGCCACGTTCGACGCCGCGGTGGTGTTCACCGTGCGCGACCACATGGCGTTCGGCTGGAAGGCGATCGGCCAGCTCCCCGGCCACGGCAACGTCGAGCACCTGCTGATCCCGCTCGACGCGCCCTCGGTGGTCCAGGCGGCGATCGCGTCGGAGACCGGCGTGATGCACGGTCCGCTCGCGCCCTCCACGGTGAACTCGTACTTCTACAAGGTGCTGCAGTGCGCCGAGCCGAGCCTGGTCACCGTCGCGGTGATCCAGATCGGCAAGCGCGTGGTCAACGTGCTCTATGGCCACGGCCCGACGCTGAGCGCCCTCCAGCTCGAGGTGCTGCAGCAGATCTGCCAGTCCGCCGCCGAGGCCTACGCCCGGCTGATCGCGGTGTCCAAGCGCGGCGCCAAGCGCGGCGCCTGAGCGCCCGGGCTACTGGATGTAGATCGGGTTGAGGCCGCCCGGGTTCGCGTGGCAGGTGCCGCCGGCGTTGCAGTTGCCGCTCGTCTTGTCGATCTTGCCGACCATCGGGAGCTTGTCGGGCGTGCTGCCACACGCGGTGATGTCGGTCTCGTAGGGGTACGCGGCGAACCCGCCGCGGATCACGAAGTTGCCGGCGTCGTCGGTGATCGCCTTGCCGAGCGACGTCATGCCGCCGTTCGCGAACATCCGCACGGTCGCGCCGGTCGCCGGGGCGTCCCCGGCGGTCGAGGTGTACGCGGTCCCCGCGAACGCGAACGAGGTCGCGCCGGCGCCGAGGCTGCCCTCGAGGTGGCACCCGGCGGCGATGCAGCCCAGGCCGGCGCGCGCGCCGGTCGGCGCGGTGACGTGGTTGTGCGCGGGTGGGATCGTGGCGGCGCGATCGACGCACATCGTGCGATCGGCGCTGCCGCTGCCCCCGCCGTCGGTGGTGACCTCTCCGAGGTCACACGCGCCGAGGAGGGCGGACAACACGACGATCGAACGCAGCATAGAGATCCGCGGGGGAGCCATTGTTACAGGCCGCCTCATGCAATAGCTAGTGCACCTCCGTGCTCATCTCGCACGCGAGGTGGAACTCGTGGAATTGCGGCCCACTGCACGGACGGTCGAGCCGAACCAGCATCACCGTCCCGACGGAGATGGCCACTGCACACCCCACGGGCAGGACTAGCGTTCCCAACGGCCCCGTGTGCAACCGACTGCGCAGGTACCACGCCGCCGCGGCCACCGCGGGTGCGACCAGCGCGGCGAGCACGACCGACAGCGGAACCCCGACCGGCCAGAACCCGTTCCACACCGCCTCGCGCAGCTGCGACGGCGCGAGGATCAGCGCCGCCGGGACCAGCGCACCGGCGACCGCGACCAGTCGCGCGCGGCCGAGCCGCGGCGCCACCGCGAGCAGGGCCGCTGGGACGAGCCAGATCCACGCCAGCTCGGCCGCGCCGACGAACGCGAGCGAGAGACCGGACACGAGCGGCACCACGAGCGCGAGCCGCAGGTAGCGCCGCTCGCCGATCCACGGCGCGAGCCGCGCGGCGAGCCGGGTCGCGAGGCCCAGCGCCCCGCCGAGCACGAGCGCGAGCCCGATCGCCGCGGGCCGCGGGTCGTGCACCCACGGCGCGGGGTGATCGCCCGCGGTGAGCCGCTCGATCGCCACGGTCGCGCCGATCGCGAGCGCGAAGCACCCGACACCGGCGAACAATCCGAGGCCGCGGCGCGCGCCCGCGGAGTCATCGCGGCGGCTGCGGCGATCGAACCGTCCGACCGCGCCGGCCAGCCCGACGAGCGCCAGCACGAGCTCGAACGCGAGCAGCACCCACCGCGGCACCACGGTGTTGCGCGCGAGCGGCAGCCAGAACCCGTCGCCGCGCGGCGCGGGGACCGGCAGCGTGGTCATCGCGCGCAGCACGCGCCCCAGCTCGTCAACGGCGCCGCGATCGATCCGCGCGACCGTGTCGCCCTGGCTGTGGTACGCGCGATCGATCCACTCGCCATCGTGGCCGCGGTGGTAGAGGTGGACCGCGCGGATGCCACGGCGGGTGAACGGCCCATGGTCCGAGCGCTCGGCCTGGGGCCACCACCGGCTGACCACCCGGTGGGGCAGCGGCATGCGCAGCGTCGCGCCGGCCCGATCTGCCGCCGCCGCGATCCAGCCCAGCTCCGCCGCGCCGATCCGCCGGCTCGCGCCGTTGATCGAGAGCTCGCCGGTGCCGCCGATCAGATCGAGCGCGACCGCGAGCGCGACTTGATCGCCACGCGCCGCCGCGAGCGCCTCGGCGCCGACCAGGCCGACCTCCTCGTTCGCCGTGAACGCGAGCAGGATCGGCTGCGCCGGAGTTTCGGCGTGGAGCACGCTTGCGAGCTCGATCAGCGCGCCGACCGCCGCGGCGTTGTCGATCGCGCCGGCGCTGGTCGGCACGGTGTCGTAGTGCGCGATCACGAGCAACGCGCGGCCGGGCGGGCCGAACCGCACGACCAGGTTGGGATCGTCGCGGGTGACCTGATGCGCCGGCCGGAACAGGTGGCCGAGGATCTCGATCGCCGGCACCTCCACGGTGCCGACCGGCACGCGCTCGACGGCGACGCCGATCTCCGCGAGCGCGCCCTCGATGTACTCGATCGCGCGCCGGGACGCGGGGGTCTCGCCGGGGCGCGGCCCGATCGCGACCTGCGCCGCGGCGTGGCCGAGCGCGCGATCGACGTCGATCCCGGGGCCCGGCGCGGGCGCGCTACACGCGGCGATCACCACCAGCGCCGCGAGGGCGATCGGCGCCGCGCGAGTCACAGCGCCGCGACCAGCGCCGCGGTCTGCTCGGCCGTCCCCACGGTGAACCGCAGGTACTCGGCGAGCGGCCCCGGGCCGAAGCTGCGCACCGAGATCCCCGCCGCGGCGAGCCGGCGGTGGGCCTGCGCAGCGTCCGGGATCCGGACGAGCAGCAGGTTGGCCTCGCTGGGGAACACCTCGAAGCCCCGGGCGGTGAGCGCCGCGGCGAGCCGGCCACGCTCGGCGACGACTTCGGCGGCGCGCGCGGCGCACCACTCGGCGGCGTGCTCGAGCAGGAACGTCGCCGCGACCTGGTCGAGCGCGCTCAGGTTGTACGGCGGGCGGACCTTCTCGAGCAGCGCGGCGATCGCCGGCGACGCGATCGCGAACCCGACCCGCAGCCCGGCCATCCCGATCTTCGAGAGCGTGCGCAGCACGACCAGGTTGGGGTGCTCGGCGAGCCGCGGCAGGTGGGTCGCGCCGCTGTACGCCACGTAGGCCTCGTCCGAGACGATCACCACGTCGCGGTAGCGCGCGGCCAGCTCGAGCGCGAAGTCCATCCGCCACAGCGTGCCGGTGGGGTTGTTCGGCAGCGCGAGGAACACCACGCTCGGACGGTGCGCGTCGATCGCGCGGACCACGGCCTCCTCGTCGAGCGCGAACCGCGGGCCGAGCGGCACCTCGATCCGATCGAGGCCGCGGTGGATCGCCGCGATCCGGTAGTACACGAAGCTCGGCGTCGGATAGAGCACCGCGGCCGGCGGCGCGGCGAACGCGGCGCACAGCATCGCGATCAGCTCGTCCGAGCCGTTGCCAAACACCAGCTGATCGCCGGCCACGCCGAGCGACCGCGCCACCGCCGCGCGCAGCGAGCGCGCCGCGGGATCCGGGTAGCGCTCGAGCGGCAGCTCGGCGAGCGCCGCGGCGAGCCCGGCCCGCAGCTCGGCCGGCAGCCCGTACGGCAGCTCGTTGGCATCGAGCTTGGCGATCAGCCGCGGCGGCACCGGCACGTGGTACGCGGCGGTCGCGCGCAGCACCTCGGGGACCCGCGCCGCGAGCGGCCCGAGGTCGCGCCCGCCGTCGTCGGTCACCGGCCGGCCCCTCGCTTGCGGAGCAGCGCCGAACGGCCGTGCCCGTCGAGCCCCTCGCTCGCCGCGTGTGTCTCTATCGCTTCGGGTTGGGCGGCCGCGGCCGCCGCGCCGTACTCGATGATCGAGGTCCGCTTGCGGAAGTCGTGCACGCCGAGCGGCGAGGCATACCGCGCGGCGCCGCCGGTCGGCAGCACGTGGTTGGCCCCGGCGAGGTAGTCGCCCGCCGCCTCGGACGAGTACGCCCCGACGAAGATGGCGCCCGCGGTGGTGCACCGCGCGGCGGCCTCG
>JBQCJR010000107.1:0-8956 GCA_051952595.1 Kofleriaceae bacterium | reverse complement strand
CGGTCCGGTAGTAGACGCGCCCCTCGTAGAGCATGCGGCCCCAGGTCGGCGCGGGCGGCGGCGGGCCGAGCCCGAGGTACGACAGCACCGCTTCGGCCAGCAGGTTGTGCGCGAACCCGAGCGCGGTCACCACCGCGACCACGCCGGCGACGTTGGGCAGCACGTGGCGCACCACGATCCGCAGCGGGCTCGCGCCGAGGCCCCGCGCCGCGACCACCAGCTCGCTGCGCGCGATCCGCTGCGCCTTGCCGCGGATCACCCGCGCCATCGTGGTCCAGCCGACCGCCGCCAGCGCGAGGATGATCGGAGAGCTCGACCGCGCGAGCTCGGTCTCGCGCAGCAGCGCCGCGAGCAGGAGCGCGAGCAGCAGCACCGGGAACGACAGCACCAGATCGACCAGGCGCATCAGCAGCGCGTCGACGCGCCCGCCGGCGTAGCCCGCGGTCAGCCCGACCGCGAGGCCGAGCACCAGCGCGAGCAGCGTGGCGATCGTCGCCACCGACAGCGAGGCCGCCGCGCCGGCGACGATCCGCGCCCACACGTCGCGCCCGAGGTGGTCGGTGCCCAGCCACGCTCCCGACGACGGCGGGAGCGGCGCCCCCAGGTCGGTCAGCCCGTGCTCGATGTCGCGCGCCACCGGGTCGGCGGTCCACAGCGGGCCGAGCGCGGCGATGCCGACGAGCATCGCCACGATCAGCGCTCCCGCGAGCGCGCCGCGATCGGCGATCAGGCGTCGGGCGAGAGACATGCGCCGACGCATCGTACCCGCGCCGCGTATCCCACAGGAACCCCCTAGAATCCCACCAAGCCGCGGCGCCCGCGCACACGCGTTTTTGTCCTCGCGAGCGCGAGCGCTCGTCGCGCGGGGTCATTTCTGGATGCAGATCCGTAATCGCGCTTCCACCACGCCGATGCGTGTGCGGCTGACAACGGCTCACCGTGCGGGCATCACGATTGTATCGAGAGCCCTACATGCCGACCGATTTTCTGACGCTGTTGCGCCGCGACCATAGCGATCTGCAGCAGGAGCTCACGTTGCTGCTCGATCCGACAGCCACGGTGCCGCAGCTCAGGAGCTCGCTCGACGGAGTCAGGCTCGGGCTGGTCGCCCACGCCGAGGCCGAGGACATCGTGCTCGGGCAGTTCGAGATCGTGCCCGCGCTCCAGGTCCTGATCGCCCAGGCGCGAGCCGCGCACCTGGCGCAGGAGGGAGCGCTGTCGGCGCTGGTCACTGCCCGGCCGGGGACCGCGGCGTGGCGCGACCGAGCCCATCACCTGCGCGAGCTGGTCCGGTACCACGCGATCCAGGAGGAGCAGCAGCTGCTGCCGGGGCTGCGCCTGCACGCCGATCCGGCGGACTACGCCCAGCTCGCCGGCGCGTTCGCGACCGAGCGGCTGCGCCAGCTCGCGCTGCTCCAGCCCTCGGCGCCGGTGTTCTCGCCGTTCACGCTGGCGGCGTCGTAGCCGCCGCGCTCACAGCTCGATCTGCAGCCCGAGCTCGACCACGCGGTTCGGCGGCAGGCTGAAGAACGTGGTCGGCGACCGCGAGTTGTGGGCGAGGAACCCGAACAGCATCTTGCGCCAGCGCGCCATCTTGGTCTTGCCGGTGGTCAACAGGCTCTGGCGCCCGAGGTAGTAGGTGGTATCGGCGTCGTTGACGACCAGTCCCTGTTTCTCGCACCGCGCGAGGATCCGCGGCACGTTCGGCTGCTGCATGAAGCCGACCCGCGCGAGCACGCGATAGAAGCCCTGGCCGAGGTCGCGCACGGCGATCGCCGAGTTGCCGATCGCGAACGGCACGTTCTCGGTGCGGATCGAGAGCAGCACCACCTGCTTGTGCAGCACCTTGTTGTGCTTGACGTGGTGGAGCAGCACGTTCGGCATGCCGTCGTTGCCCGATGACATGAACACGGCGGTGCCCGACACCCGCGGCAGCGGCGTCTCCCCGATGTCGGCGAGGAACAGGTCGTCGGGGATCGTGCCGGTCTCCATCATCCGCGACAGCTCGAGCCGGCCGCGCCACCACGTGGTCATCACCGCGAACATCGCGGTGCCGACGGCGAGCGGGAACCACCCGCCGTGGGCGATCTTGACCACGTTCGACGAGAAGAACGCGCCGTCGATCACGACCAGCGGCAGGTACATCGCGAGCGCCGCGCCGAGCGACCAGCCCCAGTTGCGCCGGCACACCAGGAAGATCAGGTACGACGTGATCAGCATCAGGCCGGTGACCGCGATGCCGTACGCCGCCGCGAGGTTCGAGCTGCTCTTGAACGCGAGCACCAGCGCGACGCACGCGATCATGAACGCGTAGTTGATCTCCGGAATGTAGATCTGGCCCTCGTGCTTGCTCGACGTGTGCACCACGGTGACGCGCGGCAGGTAGCCGAGCTGGACCGCCTGGTTGGTCAGCGAGAACGCGCCCGAGATCAGCGCCTGTGACGCGATCACCGCGGCCAGGGTCGCGAGCACGATCATCGGGATCAGCATCGGGCCCTCGACGAGGCCGTAGAACGGGTTGGTCACCGCCTTGCCCTGCTGGAGGTACAGCGCGCCCTGGCCGAAGTAGTTGAGCAGCAGGTTCGGGAACACGACGATCGACCACGCGATCCGGATCGGCGTCTTGCCGAAGTGGCCCATGTCGGCGTAGAGCGCCTCGCAACCGGTCACGCACAGCACGACCGAGCCGAGCAGCAGGAACCCGTCCCAGCCGTGGTGGGCGAGGAACGAGGCGGCGTAGTGGGGCGACAGCGCCTCGAGCACGGACGGGTGCTCGAGGATGCCGACCAGCCCGGCGATGCCGATCGCGAAGAACCAGGTCAGCATCACCCAGCCAAACACCGAGCCGATCCGGCCGGTGCCGTAGCGCTGGACCCAGAACAGGCCGACCAGGATCACGACCGACAGCGGGATCACCAGCTTGGTCAGGTTCGGGCTCTGCTCCGACAGGCCCTCGACCGCCGAGAGCACCGAGATCGCCGGCGTGATCAGGCCTTCTCCGTAGAGCAGGCCGGTGCCGAACATCGCCAGCAGCACCGGGATCGCGAGCCGGTTGCGCATCCCGCCGGCCAGCTTCTGCTGGACCAGCGCCGCGAGCGCGAGCGTGCCGCCCTCGCCCTTGTTGTCGGCGCGCAGCACGACCAGCAGGTACTTGAGCACCACCACGAGCAGCAGCGACCAGAAGATCAACGACAGCACCCCGAGCACCGCCACCGGGTCGCCCGCGTCGGCCCGATGTGGGTTGACCGCGCCGAAGCACTCCTTCAGGGCGTACAGCGGCGAGGTGCCGATGTCCCCGTACACCACGCCGAGCGCGCCGAGCGAGAGCCAGGCGAGCGCCTTCTTGTCGTGGGCGTGGTGGCCGACGCCGTGGCCGTGGTGGTGGATGTGGTGCGCGCCCGTGGGGGCCCCTCGGTGCGCGCCGGTGGAGTCGGACCTGGCTGTGTCGTTCACGCAGTGCGCTCGGCCGAACGGCGGCCAGGCCCCCCAGGTATCACGACGCGATCGCGGATTCCACGGACCCTGGCACGCGTGTGGCTCCACGGGTTGACATCATCAATCTCGTCGAGCTATCGCATCCTGTAGCCGTGGGGAGAATGCCATGAATTTGAGCCCTTGGAGCTTGGTCCGGAGCCTGAGCGCGCTGCTGATCGCGCTCGTCGTCGTCGGTGGTTGTGGAGGTAAGAAGGACAAGGACGCGGGCGGGGGCGGAGGCAGCGCGCCGCCCTCGACGGGGGCGATCAAGATCGGTCACTTCGCGTCGATGACCGGCCCGCAGGCGACGTTCGGCGTGTCGACGGACAACGCGATCAAGCTCGCGATCAAGGAGCGCAACGCCAAGGGTGGCGTGAAGGGCCGCAAGGTCGAGCTCGTCACGATCGACGACGCCGGCAAGCAGAGCGAGGCCGCAACCGCGGTCACCCGGCTGATCAACGATCACCACGTCGTCGCCGTGCTCGGCGAGGTCGCGTCGTCGCTGTCGCTCGCGGGCGGGCCGATCGCGCAGAAGGCGAAGGTCCCGATGATCTCGCCGTCGTCGACCAACCCGGACGTCACCGACATCGGCGACTACATCTTCCGGGTCTGCTTCCTCGACGATTTCCAGGGCTGGATCGACGCGCGGTTCGCCAAGGACAACCTGAAGGCGACCAAGGCCGCGATCCTGTACGACCAGGCGCAGGCGTACTCGAGTGGCCTCGCCGACTACTTCGAGAAGTCGTTCAAGGAGATGGGCGGCACGATCGCGACCCGCCAGGCGTACACCGGCGGCAACCTCGAGATCTCGTCGCAGCTCCAGTCGATCAAGTCGTCCGGCGCCGAGGTCGTGTTCCTGCCGGGCTACTACTCCGACGCCGGCACGATCATCCGCAAGGCGAAGGAAGCCGGCATCACGGCGAAGTTCCTCGGCGGCGACGGCTGGGACTCCGAGGAGCTGCCGAAGATCGCGGGCGACGCGATCAACGGCAACTACTTCTCGAACCACTACGCGCCGGAGGAGGACCGCCCCGAGGTCAAGAACTTCGTCGAGAAGTACCGCGCCGAGTTCGGCGAGACCCCGGATGGCCTCGCGGCGCTTGGCTACGACGCCGCGCTGGTGCTGTTCGATGCGATGGAGCGCGCGCCCTCGCTCTCGGGCAAGGATCTGCGCGACGCGCTCGCCGCGACCAAGGACTTCACCGGCGTGACCGGCACGTTCACGATCGACGAGAACCGCAACGCGAAGAAGTCGGCGGTGATCATCGAGATGAAGGGTGGCAAGCAGACGCTGGCCGCCCGGATCGAGAAGACCGACCAGCCGAACAAGTGATCGTCCGTTGAGCGATCTCCTCCAGACGACGATCAACACCCTGGCGGTCGGTGGGCTCTACGCGCTGATCGCGCTCGGCTACACGCTCGTCTACGGGATCCTGCGGTTCATCAACTTCGCCCACTCCGACATCGTGTCGTGGGGCGGATGGATCGCGTTCACGGTGGCGAGCGCGGCTGGCTGGCTGGCGAGTGGCCAGTCGCCGGTGTTCGCGCTGCCGCTGGTGCTGCTGGTGACGATGGCGGCGTGCGCGGCGATGGGCGTGACGATCGAGCGGCTCGCGTATCGCCCGCTGCGCAAGGCGCCGCGGATCAACGTGCTGATCACCGCGATCGGCGTGTCGCTGTTCCTCCAGAACCTCGGCCTGCTCGACAAGTTCTTCGGCAACCGCCCGGCGACCATGTCGGCGCTGCTCCAGAACGACGTGCTCGCGACGGTCGCGGGCGTGCACCTGCGGGTCTACGACATGCTGACGATCGGGCTCACCGTGCTGCTCGTGCTGGTGCTCGAGCGGATCGTGTACGGCACCCGGATGGGCCGCGCGATGCGCGCGGTGTCGTTCGACGAGCGCACCGCGTCGCTGATGGGCGTCAACGTCAACATCGTCGTCTCGATCACGTTCGCGCTCGGCTCGGCGCTCGCCGCGGCCGGCGGGATCCTGTTCGCGCTGCGCAACGACCTCCGGATGACCGCCGATTCGACCTGGGTGCTGCTCGGCCTCAAGGCGTTCGTCGCCGCGGTGGTCGGTGGGATCGGCAACGTGCGCGGCGCCGCCGCCGGCGCGCTGCTGATCGCGTTCGTCGAGGTGTTCGTGCACCGCTACGTCAACGCCGCGTTTCCCGACAAGCCGTGGGTCGGTCAGCTCCAGGACATCTACGTGTTCGGCATCCTGATCCTGGTGCTGCTGTTCCGGCCGAGCGGGCTGCTCGGCAAGTCCGTCGTGGAGAAGGTCTAGATGAAGACGGTGCAGGAGCGGGTCGCCGCGCTGAGGCCCCATCCGGCCGCGGCGGCCGGGCGATCCGCGTTACCGTTCGCGATCGCGATCGTGCTCGCATTCGCGATGAACGCGGTGGTCGGCCCGGCGGTCGGCGCGACGTGGACCAAGATCCTGATCGACGTGGGGATCGCGATCCTGCTCGCCGGCTCGCTCAACGTGGTCAACGGCTATGCCGGTCAGTTCTCGATCGGCCACGCCGGCTTCATGCTGGTCGGCGGCTACGCCGCGGCGTGGCTGACCTTCTACGGCTCGGTGAAGTGGTTCGATATCAAGGAGCCGTTCGGCGGGTTCCTCGGCCAGGGCGAGATGCTGTTCCTCGCCGGCTGCATGCTCGGCGGCGTGATCGCCTCGCTGTTCGGCGTGCTGGTCGGCCTGCCGTCGCTGCGGCTGCGCGGCGACTACCTCGCGATCGTCACGCTCGGGTTCGGCGAGATCGTGCGCGTGCTCGGCCAGATCACCGGCCGGCAGCCCAAGAACATGGCGCAGATCAAGAGCCGCTCGATGCTCGACCTCGCGAACGACCTCGGCGGCGCGGAGGGGTTCTCCCAGATCCCCGGCTACACCAACCTGTTCTTCGTGTACCTGTTCGCGTTCGTGTTGCTGGTGCTGGCGTACCGGCTCAAGTACTCGAGCAAGGGGCGCGCGCTGCTCGCGGTGCGCGAGAACGAGATCGCCGCCGAGGCGATGGGCGTGGACACCACGCGCGCCAAGGTGGTCGCGTTCGTGTTCTCGGCGTTCTTCGCAGGGATCGGCGGCGCGCTGTACGCCCACCAGGTGGGCGCGCTCGATCCCAAGGAGCTCGGGTTCCTGAAGTCGATCGACCTGGTGATCATCGTCGTGATCGGCGGCATGGGCTCGATCACCGGCGTGGTGATCGGCGCGGCGATCCTGGTGATCCTGCCCGAGGTGTTCCGCGAGTTCGCGGACTACCGGATGATCGCGTACGCGCTCGCGTTGATCTCGGTGATGCTGCTGCGGCCGCAGGGGATCATGGGGGTCAAGGAGCTGTGGGAGACCTCGTGGTGGCGCGCGGCGATCGCCAAGCTGCGCCGGGGAGCGCGGTGATGGATCGCCAGCTCGCGCTGCGCGCCCAGGGGCTGTCGCTCGCGTTCGGCGGGCTCAAGGCGGTCAGCGAGTTCTCGCTCGAGCTGCCGGCGGGCTCGCTGTACGGCCTGATCGGCCCCAACGGCGCCGGCAAGACCACGGTGTTCAACTTGCTGACCGGCGTCTACTGTCCGGACTCCGGACAGATCGAGCTGGCCGGCCAGCGGATCGAGGGCCACAAGCCTTCGTTCATCGCGCGCGCCGGGATGGCGCGCACGTTCCAGAACATCCGGCTGTTCGGCGAGCTCTCGGTGCTCGATAACGTGCGCACCGCGGCCGGCGTGCGGACCCGGAGCGGGCTGTTCCGCACGTTGTTCCGCACCCCCGCGCACGTCGCGGAGGAGCGCGCGATCGACGAGCGCAGCCGCGAGCTGCTCGAGGTGCTCGAGATCTCGCACCGCGCCGACGAGCAGGCCAAGAGCCTGCCGTATGGCGATCAGCGCAGGCTCGAGATCGCGCGCGCGCTCGCGACAGAGCCCAAGGTGCTGTTGCTCGACGAGCCGGTCGCCGGCATGAACACCCAGGAGAAGCGCGAGATGCGCGGGTTGATCCAGTCGCTGCGCGAGCAGTTCGGCGTGGCGATCCTGCTGATCGAGCACGACATGGGCCTGGTGATGGAGATCTGCGAGCGGATCACCGTGATCGATCACGGCGTGACGATCGCGCATGGCGAGCCGCGGTCGATCCAGGACGACCCGGCGGTGATCGAGGCGTACCTCGGCGTGCCCGAGGAGGAGGACGCCTGATGGCGCTGCTCGAGATCGAAGGGCTCGACGTCCACTACGGTGGGATCCACGCGCTCAAGGGCGTGTCGATGAAGGTGGAGGAGGGCGAGGTCGTCACGCTGATCGGCGCGAACGGCGCCGGCAAGACCACGACGCTGCGCGCGATCTCCGGGCTGGTGCGGCCGTCGCGCGGCACCGTGAAGTTCGGCGGCGAGCCGATCACCGGGTTGCCGGCGCACGAGATCGTCGGCCGGCGGCTGATCCACGCGCCGGAGGGTCGCGGGATCTTCGCGAACATGTCGGTCGAGGAGAACCTCGAGATCGGCGCGTTCCTGCGCAAGGATCGAGCGCAGGTCGCCCGCGACCGCGCGCACGCGCTGTCGCTGTTCCCGCGGCTCGCCGAGCGGCTGTCGCAGAACGCCGGCACGCTATCGGGCGGCGAGCAGCAGATGCTCGCGATCGCGCGCGCGATGCTGTCGCGGCCGCGCCTGCTGCTGCTCGACGAGCCGTCGCTCGGGCTCGCGCCGCAGGTGGTCGCGCTGATCTTCAAGATCGTGAAGGCGATCGCGGCCGAGGGCACGACGATCCTGCTGGTCGAGCAGAACGCGCACATGGCGCTCGGCGTCGCGAACCGCGCGTACGTGCTCGAGGTCGGCCAGATCGTGCTCGAGGGCAACGCGCGCGAGCTCGCCAAGGACGACCAGATCCGAAAAGCGTATCTGGGCATCCACGACTGAGGGCGGGCGAGCGGCTGGCCACGTGCGCCACGGCGCAGCGCCGAGAGCCGCGCACCACGCGCCGCGGCAGCCACTCCGATGTGCGGGGAACCGTTGATCGGGAGATGTGCTGCGCCGAGGCATGTACGTTGCACGATCGGACCTCGTCGAAGCCGAACGGAACCACCAACCAGGGAGCATCGAGATGGCCGAGAACAACAAGCCGAACGATCGCAATCGCCGGGATCCCAAACCGGGCCGTCCGCTTCCCAAGCAGGCACCGAGCGGCCAGGAGCGGGTCGGCAACGACCGCGGCGATCGCATGGACGACGACGACGATCGGATCACGCAGCGCAACCCGCGCCAGCACCGCGACGAGCCCCAAGAGCCCTGACCCGGCCATGGCCGTCTGCGAGCTGCTCGAGGCCGACCACGCCGAGATCGCCGCGCTGTTCGATCAGCTGACGCCGCTCGCTGGCGACGAGCAGCGCGCGGGCGAGGCGCAGCGGCTCGCGCTCCGCCTCGCGATCGCGATCAAGACCCAGGCGCTGGCCGAGGAGCGCGTGGTGTACGAGGCCCTGCGCACCGCGAGCGACCGGCTCGCCGA
>JBQCJR010000106.1:0-5703 GCA_051952595.1 Kofleriaceae bacterium | reverse complement strand
ACCCGCCTCGAGATCCTGCAGATCCCGGCGAGCTATCGATCGCCGCTGCCGCTCGGCGAGGATCTGCGCGCGATCGCCGCGGCGCTCGAGGGCCACGTCGTGGACGGCGCGCCGGTCACTCCGGGCCAGCTCGCGGGCGGGGAGCGCGCGCTGGTCTCGCCGTGCACGCTGCGCGTGGGCGGCGCGTCGCCGTCGTCGAGCGCGGTGGTCGCGCGGCGCGGCGAGGTCTATCAGATGGAAGGCGGGTGGCAGCGCTCCGACGGCAGCTGGATCGTCTGCCTCGCCCGCTCGGTGTACACGCGTGATGCCGCGGGCGCGGCGGTGCGGTGGGTGCTCGACGTGAGCGAGGATCGCTGGGTACCGGAGCCGGCGAGCTGCACGCTCGATCCGGCCGCGACCCGATCGCGGGTGCGATGCCGCGGATCGACCGAGCGGTTCGGGTTCAGCGGCTACCTGATCGACGATCTGCTCGTCGCGGAGCGCTCGGTGGACCACCTCGCCGCCCGCCGCGCACCGCGCACCGACCGGAGCGCGCATCCCGACACGCCCGAGGGCCGGTGCGAGCGCGAGATCGACGCGGCGTGGGAGCGCGTGCGGCCGGCCCTGGTGTTCGCCGGCCTGCCACACGATGACGGCGCCCGGATCGCTCACCTGACCAGCGGGCGCGTCCGCCAGTTCCGCGAGCGCTGCCTGGCCGGACACGAGCGCGAGCTCGATGCCTGGCCACAAGCGTCGCTCGGGCGCCTCGGGACCAAGCCGCCGGCCGCCTCTCCGGCGCGCCTCCGCCAGCTGGCCGACCTGCTCGACGGAACGTGGCGCCCGGCCGAGCCCGCGCGGGGCGTCTGGCTGGGCGAGCTGACGTTCGGGCGGCGCGGCCGGCGGCTCGAGATCGAGAAGCTTCCGGACCGCGTGTTCGAGGTCGCGGTGGCGTCGCACGGCCTGCTGAACGCCGAGGACCCGCGCCAGATCGTTCCGATCGCGATCGCGGTCGTCGATCGCGACCACTTCTTCTCGGGGCCGATCGAGTGGCTCGCCGACCGCGACCACTTCGAGCTGCAGCTCCCGGATCGCGCGACGCTGCTGGTGCGCGGCGCGGTGTGCAAGGTGGTGGTGCGCGGTGGCGAGCTGCGCGATGCGGGCTGCGAGCTCGCCTCGCGCCCGGCCGGCGACGCGCTGCGGGTCTCGTATGCCTCCGCGCGTGGCCCGGTGACCCTCGACTACCGGGTGATCGACAGCTACCTGGTGCCCGCCGACGCGACGCCGTACCAGCGGGTCGCCAAGGCGCGCTGAGCCGGCTACGGCCGCGCGTAGTCGGTCAGCGACATCACGATGTCGCCGAGCTCGGTCTTCGCGGTGACCTTGAGCGGCACGCGGTCCGCATCGTCGGACAGCCACACCCGGAACGTGCGGCTCGCGGTCTTCGACTCGACCGATAGATCGCGGCGCGCGCGGAACGACATGCCCTCGAACACCACGGCGCGCCGATTGCCGACCGCCGAGCCGATCGTCTCCTCGCCGACGTACTTGACGTCGACCCGCCACAGCCGGCGCCCGCCGACGACGTACACCGTGCGGGTCGTGCCGGGCGCCGCCCGCCAGCCGCGCAGCTGCGCCATCGCGGTGTGGGCGTCGTGCAGGGTCTCGGTGCCGAAATCGATCTTCATCTCCTGCGGCGGATCGTTGTTGCGCTGGTAGGTCACCTGGGCGATCCGGCCGGCGAACTTCGCGTTGGCGATCGTGCGCTTCTCGCCTTGCTCGACCTGGGTCTCGACCGAGAGCGGCAGCCCGGTCTCGACGTCGATCACCGTGGTCGCCTCGTCGGAGATCTTGCGCACCATCGCGGCGGCGCCGGCGGTCGAGGCGCGCGACTTGACGACCACGGCGCGCCGTCCGTCGACCTCGCCGATCTCGCCGACCGCGAGCTGGGCCTCGCCGACGAGCACCCCGGCGAGCTGGACATCGAACGCCATGGTCTCCCCGGCGTGCAGGCCGAGGCCACCCTGGAGCGGCATCGCGGGCGCGCCGCGCGGCGCGTTCACCGCCTCGGCGCTCACACAACCCGCACCCGCGAGCACCACCAGGGCCATCCGAGCCAGCATCCTTCAGATCTGAACGAAGCCGCGGGCTCCGGCAAGTGTCGGTCCTGCTACCGTGCCGAGGTGTCTGCCATCACGCGACTCGGCATCACGCTCGGCGATCCGGCGGGCATCGGTCCGGAGATCGTGGCCGCCACGCTGGCCGCCGCCCCCCCGGAGTGGCTCGCCCGGATCGAGGTGTACGGCGATCTCGGACCGCTCGAGCGCGCCGCGCGGACGATCGGCGTCGCGTTGCCACCGGGGCTCGCGATCACTGGCGACGGCACCGGCGAGGCGGCGGTGCCGGGCCAGCCCGACGAGCGCACCGGCGCGGCGCAGGTCGGCTACCTGGAGGCGGCGATCGCGGCGGCGCGGCGCGGCGAGCTGGCGGCGATCGCGACCGCGCCGATCTCGAAGACGTGGGCGCGGCGGGCCGGGTTCGGCTTCCCGGGGCACACCGAGTTGCTCGCGGCGCGGTTCGGCGCCGAGCACGTGGTGATGCTGTTCGCGGGGCCGCGACTCAAGATCGCGCTCGCCACGATCCACCTCCCGCTCGCGCGGGTCGCCGAGCAGCTGACCACCGCGTCGCTCCGCGCGACGATCGAGGTGCTTGCGAGCGCGCTGATCCGCGACTTCGGGCTCGCGGCGCCTCGGATCGGCGTGGTCGGCCTCAATCCGCACGCGGGCGAGGGTGGGCTGCTCGGCACCGAGGAGCGCGACGTGATCGCGCCGGCGCTCGGGCCGCTCCCGCCGGCGCAGCTCGCCGGGCCGCTGGTCCCCGACGCGGCGTTCCGCGAGCTGCTCCACGGCCGCCACGACGCGCTGGTCGCGATGTATCACGACCAGGGCTTGATCCCGATCAAGCTGATCGACTTCGACGAGGCGGTGAACGTCACGCTCGGCCTGCCGATCGTGCGCACCTCGCCGGACCACGGCACGGCGTACGACATCGCCGGCACCGGGCGCGCGCGGCCGATCTCGATGCAGCGCGCGGTCGCGCTCGCGCTCGAGATGGCGGCGCGGCGGGAGGCGCAGCGCGGGTCACAGCCGGGGTAGCGCCGCGGCGCGCGGTCGCCGCCGCGGGAGCGAGCGCAGCGCGACGTAGAACACCGGGGTCAACACCAGGCCGAACCTCGTCACCGGGCCGGCGGCGACGAAGTCTCCGCGCGACACCATGGCCTGGCCGGCGCGGCCGGCGATCGGCGCGCGGATCGTGGTGAGCGCGAGATCGAGCTGCGCGAGCTGGACCGCAGCGACCGCGGCCTGCAGCTCGGCGAGCGCCTGCGCGGCGGTCGAGGCCAGCGCATCGCGCTCGGCGCGGCGGATCGCCGAGGCGCGATCAGCTGGTCGGCGTGGTCGGCCTCGAGCCGCGCGAGCTCGGGGGTGGAGGGGCGCCGACTGGGTCTCGCGCGCGCACGCGGCGAAGGCGAACGCGAAGGCCACACCGGCCGCGATGGTGGCTGCGAGGGGCAGGACGCCCTCGAGCCCGAGCAGCATGGATCGAGTCACGATCGTTCGGTACCAGGCGCCCCTGCCACGGCGCTTGGACGTTGCTGCTACCGCGATGGGACGTTCTTGCGTTCGCGCGCCTCGCGCGGCGTGGCGCCGAACCGGCGCTTGAAGTGGTGGCCGAAGTGGCTCTGATCGTAGAACCCGACCGCGGCGGCGACCTCGGCGAGCGGCATCGCGGAGTCGAGCACCAGCGCGCGCGCGCGCTCGAGCCGCTGGCGCAGCAGGTAGCGGTGCGGCGGCTCGCCGGTCGATTGCTTGAACGCGCGGCTGAAGTGGTACGGGCTGAGATCGACCGCGCGCGCGATGTCGACCACGGCGATCGCGTCGTCGAGGTGCTCCTGGATGAACCGGATCGCGCGCTGCAGCCGCTCGGCGTCGAGCGCGGGCGGCCCGGCGCTCACGATCGCCGCCGGGGGCGAGCCGAGGTCCGAGTACGCGCGGAGCAGCCGGATCATCAGCTGGCTGATCACGGTGTCGATGTAGAGCGGCGTGCCGAGGCCGGGCTGATCGGTCTCGCGCTGTAGCGCCTCGAGCAGCTCGCGGATCGCCGGATCCGGGATCCCGTGCTGGTAGCGCAGATCGATCGGCGGCTGCGCGACGCCGACCGAGCGCGCGATCGTCGCGAGCACGCGCGACTCGACGATCACGCCGAAGAAGTCCGCGGACTCGCGCTCGGCGCACACCAGCACGCACGGCGCCGAGGCCGGCACGATCGCGACCTCGCCGCGCTGGAGCACGCGCATCGCGAGCACCGGATCGGGCGCCGCGCCGGGCTCGCTCGTATCGACGTGCATCACCTGCGCGCCGTCTCGTGCGACCAGCCGCTTGACCGAGAGGCAGCTCCCCATCGTTTGGTAGCTTGCACGTATCACGCGGCGCCGGCACCAGCTACTCGCCAGTCGGCGGGGGCGCGCGCCGCACGAATCTACAAGACGCGCGCAAGTGCCCGTCGCAGCTCGACGGGCGCTGGGACGAACGTGCGGAGGCTAGTACAGCGCCTTGAGCGCCTCGGAGTCCGAGATGATGACCTTGCGGCCCTCGGTCTGGATCAGGCGCTTGCGCTTGAACTGCGACAGGGTCAGCGACACGGTCTCGCGGGTCGAGCCGATCAGGTTCGCGAGCTCCTGGTGCGTGATCTTCAGCGCGACCAGCGTGCCGCGCGCGTCGTCCACGCCGTACTCGCTCGCGAGCTTCACGAGCAGCTCGGCGAGCTTGCTCGACACGTCGCGGAACACCAGCGCCTCCACCTTGTTCTCGAGCTCGCGGCGCCGGACGATCATCAGCCGCGTCATCGCGAGTCCGAGCTGGGGATGGCTGTGGATCAGCTCCTCGAAGTGCACTCGATCGATCTCGGACAGCAGCGCGTTCTCGACCGCCTCGGCCATCTCGGTGCGCGGCCCGCCGTCGAGCAGGCAGCTATCGCCGAACAGCTCGGCGGGGCCGTGGTAGGCGAGGGTCAACGACTTGCCGTCGCGGGTGACCTTGCTGACCTTGATCCGTCCGCCGTGGACGAAGAACAGCGAGCGCCCCGGATCGCCGGGCAGATAGACGACGTCGCGGCGCCGCGCCTCGCGCAGCTCCACGCGCTCCGCCATCCGCGCGATCGCATCCGGACCGAGATCTGCGAGCAGCGGAACCTTGCGGAGGTACCAGAGGACGCGCTTCGGATCAGGCATGAGAGGTGCTAATTGTAGCAGAGCTTTCATCTCAGCAGGGCGGTGTCGCGCGCGTTACGAAAGGCTCATGGAATCGTAAGGTCCGCTGCGCCGGGCTCTGAAGCCGCCTGAATCCGGATAGTTGCGTCGCGCCAGGCCGGGGTGCTCGCCATGCGCTCGGCGAGTGGTGCCACCACGAGATCTTCGAGCGTCCGGCGCAGCGGGCGCGCGCCGAGCTTCGGATCGTGGCCGAGGGCGGCGAGTCGCGCGCGGGCGGCGGGCGTCATCTCGAGGCGCAGGTTGCGCGCGACCAGGCCCGGGCGGTGGCGCAGCTTGTCGAGCTCGAGCTCGACGATCCGCTCGAGCGCGCGCGGCGCGAGCGGATGGAACGTGACCACCGAGTCGATCCGGCCGAGCAGCTCGGGGCGGAAGAACGCGCGCAGCGCGCCGCCGTGATCGGC
>JBQCJR010000105.1:0-3609 GCA_051952595.1 Kofleriaceae bacterium | reverse complement strand
AGACCGATGGCCAGCCGCTGCGCGGAGAGTTCCGGCGCATCGGTACGGTCGTCAATGGTTTCGTCGATCAGCTGCGCGACTTCTCGGCCGAGGTGGTCCGCGTGGCGCGCGAGGTCGGCACCGAGGGCAAGCTGGGTGGACAAGCCGAAGTCCCCGGCGTCGCTGGTACGTGGAAAGACCTCACCGACAACGTCAACGTGATGGCGTCGAACCTGACGAGCCAGGTGCGCGGCATCGCGAAGGTCGTCACTGCCGTCGCGACCGGCGATCTGTCGCAGAAGATCACGGTCGACGCGCAGGGCGAGATCCGCGAGCTCAAGAACACGATCAACGCGATGGTCGATCAGCTGCGCACGTTCGCACGCGAGGTCACGCGGGTCGCGCGCGAGGTCGGCACCGACGGCAAGCTCGGCGGCCAGGCCACCGTGCCGGGAGTCGGCGGGACGTGGGCCGACCTCACCGACAGCGTCAACGTGATGGCCAGCAACCTGACCGCGCAGGTGCGCGGGATCGTCAAGGTGGTCACCGCGGTCGCCGAGGGCGATCTCTCGTCGCGGCTGGCGCTCGAGGCCAAGGGCGAGATCGCCGCGCTCGCCGACACGATCAACGCGATGACCGACACGCTGCGGGTGTTCGCCGAGCAGGTGACCACGGTCGCGCGCGAGGTCGGCAACGAGGGCCAGCTCGGCGGTCAGGCCCGGGTGCCCGGCGCGTCGGGGACGTGGCGCGATCTCACCGACAACGTCAACATGCTCGCCCGCAACCTGACCTCGCAGGTCCGCAACATCGCGCAGGTCACCACCGCGGTCGCCAACGGCGATCTCTCGAAGAAGATCACGGTCGACGCGCGCGGCGAGGTGCTCGAGCTCAAGGACACCGTGAACGCGATGGTCGAGCAGCTGCGCACGTTCGCCGCCGAGGTCACGCGGGTCGCGCGCGAGGTCGGCACCGCCGGCAAGCTCGGTGGGCAGGCGGTGGTCCCGGGCGTGGCGGGCACGTGGAAGGACCTCACCGACAACGTCAACCTGATGGCGCGCAACCTGACCGATCAGGTGCGCGGGATCGTCAAGGTCGTCACCGCCGTCGCGAACGGCGACCTCACCCGGCTGCTCACCGTGGAGGCCAAGGGCGAGATCGCCGCGCTCGCCGACATCATCAACGACATGACCGCGACGCTGCGCACGTTCGCGCAGCAGGTGACCACGGTGGCCCGCGAGGTCGGCATCGAGGGCCGGCTCGGCGGTCAGGCCAAGGTGCCCGGCGCCGCCGGCACCTGGCGCGACCTCACCGACAACGTCAACCAGCTCGCCGGCAACCTGACCACCCAGGTCCGCGCGATCGCGGAGGTCGCGAGCGCGGTCACCAAGGGCGATCTGACCCGCACGATCGACGTGTCCGCGGCCGGCGAGGTGCTCGCGCTCAAGGACACGATCAACCAGATGATCGCGAACCTGCGCGACACCACCAAGGTCAACCAGGACCAGGACTGGCTCAAGACCAACCTCGCGAAGTTCACGGGGCTGATGCAGGGCCAGCGCAGCCTGCAGGGCCTCGCCGACCTGCTGATGTCCGAGCTCACGCCGACGCTGTCGAGCCAGGTCGGGAAGATCTACGTCGCCGAGGGTGGCGATGGCGCCGAGCCGGTGATGTCGCTGGTCTCCTCGTACGGCCACCTGCGGCGCAAGCACCCGACGACCCGGTTCGCGCTCGGCGAGGGGCTGGTCGGCCAGGCCGCCAAGGAGAAGAAGCCGATCATCGTGACCGGCGTGCCCGACGACTACGCCCGGATCAGCTCGGGGATCGGCGAGGCGCCGCCGCGCAACATCGCGCTCCTGCCGATCGTGTTCGAGGGCCACGTGGTCGGCGTGATCGAGCTGGGCTCGTTCCACGAGTTCACCCCGATCCACGTCACGCTGCTCGAGCAGCTGATGCTCGCGGTCGGCGTGGTGTTCAACATGATCAACGCGAGCCGGCGCACCGAGGAGCTGCTCCAGGAGCTGCAGCGCTCGAACACCGAGCTCGAGACGCGCTCCAAGGAGCTCGAGGACAAGGCGTCGCAGCTCGAGACGCGCAACCGCGAGATCGCCGAGGCCGGCAGCTCGCTCGAGGAGAAGGCCAAGGAGCTCGCGCTGATCTCGAAGTACAAGTCCGAGTTCCTCGCGAACATGTCGCACGAGCTGCGCACGCCGCTCAACAGCGTGATCATCCTGTCGAACCTGCTCGCCGACAACCCGGAGCACAACCTGTCGCCGGAGCAGACCGAGTTCGCGCGGACGATCCTGTCGTCGGGGCGCGATCTGCTGGCGTTGATCAACCAGATCCTCGACCTGTCGAAGATCGAGTCCGGCCGGATGGTGATCGAGCGGCGGCGAACCACGCTCGAGGAGGTGCTCTCCGCGGTGGAGCACCACTTCCGGCCGATCGCGGCGCAGAGCCGGCTGCAGTTCACGACGTCGATCGCTCCGGGCACGCCGCCGCAGATCACCACCGACGTCCAGCGCCTCCAGCAGATCCTGACCAACCTGCTCTCGAACGCGTTCAAGTTCACCGAGGTCGGCTCGGTCGCGGTGCGCGTGTCGTACGAGCCGGATACCCAGCTGCTGGGCAGCGCCAGCCTGCAGCGCGCTCCCGGCGCGATCGCGTTCGCGATCGTCGACACCGGGATCGGGATCCCGCCCGAGAAGCAGCACATCATCTTCGAGGCGTTCCAGCAGGCCGACGCCTCGACCAGCCGGGTCTACGGCGGCACCGGGCTCGGCCTCACGATCAGCCGCGAGCTCGCCCGGCTGCTCGGCGGCGAGATCCACCTCGACAGCAAGCTGGGCTCCGGCAGCACGTTCACGCTGTACCTGCCGGTGTCGCTGGAGGACGAGGTCGCCACCCTGTCGAGCGCGGGGCGGAGCGAGCAGGTCGCCTTCGAGCCGGCCGCCGCGCCGCTCGCCGAGCCCTCCGAGGGCGCCGAGGCTCGCCCGATCGCCGGGCGCCTCGACGGCAGGAAGGTGCTCGTGATCGAGGATGACGTGCGCAACCTGTTCGCGGTGACCAGCCTGCTCGAGCAGCAGGGCGCCACCGTGGTCCCCGCCGGCGGCGCCCGCGAGGGCATCGCGCAGCTCGATCGCGAGCGCGACATCTCCGCCGTGCTCGTCGACATGATGATGCCCGACATCGACGGCTACGAGGCGACCCGCCGGATGCGCGCGGATCCGCGGTTCCGCGACCTGCCGATCATCGCGCTGACCGCCAAGACCATGCCCGGTGATCGCGAGAAGGCGCTCGAGGCGGGCTGCAACGACTTCGTCGCCAAACCGGTCGAGCGCGACGAGCTCGTCCGCACGCTGGTCCGCTGGACCGGCACTGCGAGTCCATCGTGAGCACTGCCACCGAGCCCACGAACATCCTGCTGGTCGACGACGTGCCGGCGAACCTGGTCGCGCTCCAGGCGCTGCTCGCGCGGCCGGACTACCACGTGGTGCTCGCCGACTCCGGAGCGGCCGCGCTCGCCGAGGTGCTGCGCCGCGCGGTCGCCCTGATCCAGCTCGACGTCGCGATGCCGCAGCACGATGGCTTACAGACCGCGGCCAGCAACAAAAGCCCCCCCCAAAAGCGGAT
>JBQCJR010000104.1:0-16310 GCA_051952595.1 Kofleriaceae bacterium | reverse complement strand
AGCGTGCCCGCGCGCGGGCACGAGACTGTTCGTCGGGCCCTACGCGTGGGCCCCGATGGCGGCCTTGTCGGTCCCTACTCGTGGGTCGCGACGGCGGCCTTGTCGGGCCCTACTCGTGGGTCGCGATGGCGGCCATGTCGGACCCTACTCGTGGGTCGCGATGGCGGCCATGTCGGGCCCTACTCGTGGGTCGCGATGGCGGCCATGGCGCCCCGCAGGTGACCACCGCCCGCTGTGGGGCCCTACACGCGGTCGCGCTCGCCCACGCGTGAGCACCGCACACTGTGGGGCCCTACATGCAGTCGATCCCCCCGCGCGAGAGCACGGGCCGAGGTCGTGGGGCCCTACAGGTCGTGGCGCCTACACGCGGCATCGCACTCGCCCCACGCGTGTGCACGAGTGTTGTGACCCGCAGGCCGTCAAGGTGCCTGCGCGGGTGCACGAATCCGTGGGGCCCTACGCGCATCGCGACCGCTCGTGCGTGTGCTCGAGGTGTAGCGCCCAACAAGCGGTTGGAGCGTCCGGTCGTGGGGCACGAGGTCGTGGGGCACTGCACGCGATCTGGTCTCGTGCGAGGACGACCCAGTTGTAGGGCCCTACACGCGTTCGGGGGCCTGCTCGGGCGCGGCCGTTCGTGGCGGAACCGCGCGCGCTACCGATCCGCGTCCGATGACTTGGCGCGGGCGGCGTCCATGGCACGCTGCTGCTGCTGCGCCTTGAGCACCACGTGCGAGGTCATGTTCACGATCTCCTCTACCGTGGCCTCGTTCTGCATCGCCGCGACCGGCTTCGCGAGTCCGAGCAGGATCGGCCCAACGGCGGACGCACCGCCGAGCACCTTCGCGATCTGATACGCGGCGTTGCCCGAGGCGAGCGAGCTGAACACCAGCGTGTTCGCCGACCTCGTCAGCCGCGAGAACGCATACGAGCTTTCGCGCCGCGACGGATCGAGCGCGATCTCGGGCTGCATCTCGCCGTCGATCTCGAGATTCGGGCGTCGCTCGCGAACCATGTCGATCGTGCGGTGGATCCGCGTGACGTCCGGGTGCCGGACCGAGCCGAAGTTCGAGTACGAGATCATGGCGACGCGCGGCGTGAGCCCGAAGCCCTGTACGGCGTCCGCCATCTGCACCGTGATGTCGCAGAGGGTCTCGGCGTCGGGGAAGATGTTGAACACGGTGTCACCGAAGAACTTCACCGAGTTCTGGAGCACCATCATGTACATGCCGACCGCGACCTTCGCGCCGGGCGACAGGCCGAAGATCTCGAGTGGCGGGCGCACCGTGTCCGGATAGTTCAACCGGAACCCGGTCACCATGCCGTCGGCGTCGCCGCGGTCGACCATGATCGCGGCGTAGTAGTCACTCTTGGTGATCAGCGCCTGGGCCGAGTACTGCGTGACGCCCTTGCGCTGGCGCAGCTCGTACAGCCGCTCGGCGTAGCGCTGATTCTGATCGGTGCGCGGGTCGATGATCTCGACGCGCCCGATCAGATCGAGGGACATGTCGCGGCACAGCTTCTCGATCTCCGCCGGTCGCCCGAGGAGTACCGGCTTCGCGATGTTCTCGTCGACGATCTGCTGGATCGCGCGCAGCAGCCGCGGGTTCGCGGCGTGCGGGTACACGATCCGCCGCGGGTCGCGCTGCGCCTCCTTGGTGATCGTGCGCATGATCGAGTACGCGGCGTTCGAGCCCTTCGACATCAAGCGCTCGCGGTACTCGGCGATATCGAACTTGATCCGTGCGACGCCGGACTCCATCGCAGCCTGCGCCACCGCAGGCGCCACCCACCACAGCACGCGCGGATCGAACGGCTTCGGAATGAAGTAGTCGGGCCCCATCTTCAGGGCCTTGCCGCCGTACGCCATGATCACCGAGTCGGGCACCGGCTCGCGCGTCAGCTGGGCGAGCGCGCGGGCGGCGGCGAGCTTCATCGCCTCCGATACGCCGGTCGCCCGACAATCTAGCGCGCCGCGGAAGATGGACGGGAACCCGAGGACGTTGTTGACCTGGTTCGGGAAGTCCGAGCGACCGGTCGCGACGATCGCGTCGGGGCGCGCGGCGATCGCATCGGGATACGAGATCTCGGGGTCGGGGTTGGCGAGCGCGAACACGATCGGCCGCTCGGCCATCGTCTTCAACATCTCCTGCGACACGGTGTTCGCGACCGATAGCCCCATGAACATGTCGGCGCCGCGCATCACGTCGGCGAGCGTGCGCCGCCCGTCGTCCTGGATCGCGAACTTCTGCTTCTGCCGGTTCAGATCCTTGCGCCCGGTGTGGACCACGCCCTTCGAGTCGACGAGCACGACGTTCTCGCGCCTCATTCCGAGGCTACAGAAGAACTCGACGCACGCGATCGCCGCGGCGCCCGCGCCGGACACCACGAGCTTGATCGCGGAGAGCTCCTTGTTCGCGAGGTCGGCCGCGTTCAGCAGGCCCGCGCCGGAGATGATCGCCGTGCCGTGCTGATCGTCGTGGAACACCGGGATCCTCATCCGCTGGCGCAGCTTCTCCTCGATCTCGAAGCACTCCGGCGCCGAGACGTCCTCGAGGTTGATCCCGCCGAACGTGGGCTCCAGCGCCGCGACGATGTCGACGAACTTGTCGACGTTCTTCTCGGCGATCTCGAGATCGAACACGTCGATATCGGCGAACTTCTTGAACAAGCACGCCTTGCCCTCCATCACCGGCTTGCCGGCGGCGGGCCCGATGTCCCCGAGCCCGAGCACTGCGGTGCCGTTCGAGATGACCGCGACGAGGTTCGCGCGCGCGGTGTACTCCCACGACAGGTCCTCGTTCTTGGCGATCTCGAGGCAGGGCTCGGCGACGCCCGGCGTGTACGCGAGCGAGAGGTCTAGCTGGCTGACCAGTGGCTTGGTCGGAACGACCTCGAGCTTTCCTTTGCGGCCACGGCGGTGATACTCGAGCGCGTCTTCCTTTCGCCCCATGCGCTGACGGTAGACCCGCGGACGTTCCGTGGCAAATCCATGCGTTAGCCGATCTGCAGCAATCTGGCGATCTCTTCGCGCTTGCTCGTGCGGAACGGTGGGCGGCGTAGGGCCCTACAGCGCCCACGGGTGGACCCCAACCGGGTGACCCAGGCTCATCGCGCTGCTCGGCGTAGGGCCCGACGCACGAACCCCGCTGGTCCGGCCACCTTCGCCCGCCGGTTCAGCCGTCGATCATGATCGGCATGTCGAGGCGGGCGGCGAGCGCGAGCGTCCGCAGAAACGCCGCGAGCTGCTCGATATCCGGGTCCGAATGGACCGGCACGTCGGCGGCATCGAGCGCGCGGTTCCTTCGCTCCCGGTCCTTGAGATCGTCGATGTCGATGTCGTGGGGGATCACGCCGAAGACCAGCGCGAGCAGCAGGCTGTGCGCTGGCGCGAGGTTCCCGACCAGGAACATCATCTGGAACAGCTGGTCCGACGAGATCTCGATCGGCCCTTGCTCGCCCTGCCACCGGACCCCGTACGGGGCGCGACTCTCGAAGAAGGTCTGGCCGTTGGCACGCAGCGTGGCGACCGGCTCACCGTCCCAGCTGAACTCGCCGAGCGACCTGACCAGGAGCGCGCCGGCGGTGCACGCGAGGGCGGTCGGCAACCTGGCCATCAGCCACTCCTCGACGTGCTCGGGGATCGGGTACCGGATGCGGCGGTGGCACGCGAATTCCCGAGGGAGCGCCGCCGGGCAGCGGTCGCAGTGGTCGGCGACGGCATCGAGGGGGGCCGCCTCGTCGATGAGGTCCTGCAGGGTGACCCCGCGCGCGGTCGGCCCCTGGGGCAGGGTGGTGGTCAGCTGGAGCTCGATCTCGCTCGGCGCGCGCTCCTCACCAGATTCCCGGAGCCGGGCGACCGCGGACCGCGCAAGGATGCGGGTGCGGTGCAGTCCCACGAGGCGCTCGACCCCGAGTTGTCGCTGTGGCTCGCACCCGGTTGCGAGCACGTAGTCGATCGCCATGCGGCATCGTACCCTAGCGGCTTGTTTCTGAACGTCGGGGCATGTAGAACACGCCACACGCACCCGTAGCTCAGCTGGATAGAGCGTTGGCCTCCGGAGCCAAAGGTCACAAGTTCGAATCTTGTCGGGTGCACCAGGGAGTCGGTGCCTAAGACGTTGGCAGAGATCGCGATCGACGCCGGCCTCGTGACCAAATCGAGCGCTGCCAAAGCCGGAAAGATGGCGGAGGAGCGCGGGCAGCCTCTGGTGGTAGTGCTCGTGCGCGAGCTCGGCGTCGACGAGGTCGCGCTCGTCGGGGCGCTGCGCAAGCAGTCGCGCGTGCCGCTGCTCGACCCCGCCGAGATCCAGGTCGATCCCGACGCGCTCCGGCAGGTGTCGCGCGATGTGTGCGCGCGTCTACGCGTGTTGCCGTTCGGGCTCGCCGCCGACGGTGGCACCAAGGTGCTGCGCCTCGCGATGGCGGACCCGACCGACACCACGGCGGCCGCAGAGATCGAGCAGCTGACCCAGTCGGAGATCGACGTTTCGGCGCTGCCGCTGTCGGCGATCGAGGAACTGGTCGACAAGGGCTATCGCCAGCTCAACACCGCCGTGGTGAGCCGTCCCGGCCGGCAGGCGGCGTTCATCACATCGCGCGGCGCGGTCGGCAGCATCACCGAGGAGATCTCGGTCACGGCGCAGATCCCCTTGTCGCAGATCCCGGTGCCGGTGCCAGAGGATCTCGAAGTGCGGGTGACCGCACTCGTCCAGGTGCTGACCCGAAAAGGGCTCATCACCGAGGCGGAGCTCGCCGAAGCGCTCAAGAAGCTGCAGGGCCCTACGGGGACCTGAGATAGACGCGCGGTGTCTACCTGTGGGCGCCGGCTGGCGAGCAACGCCGTGAACGGCCGGTAACAGGAAGCGCGACAAACCATGTCGTCCGGCGCCGTAGCGTGCGTTGGGTCGGGTTTTGCCCGGGCACGGGGCAACGCGACCGGCTATCATCGAGGTCTGGTCGTCCGCCCGACCTATGTCCGCACATGACATGACCGCGAACATCATCTGCGCCGGCTGCACTCATACGTACGCGGACTCCGCACTGTTCTGTCCGAACTGCGGACGTCCGAAGGTCCGCGACGTCGTCGGGGATGTACTGCTCGGCAAGGTGCTGGGAGAGCGGTTCCAGGTCCAGGAGCTCCTCGGACAGGGCGCCTCCGGCACGATCTACCGCGCCGAGCACGTCACGCTGCGCCGCAAGGTCGCGATCAAGGTGCTCCACAACGAGCTGTCGCGCGACGACCTCGCCGTCGAGCGGTTTCGCCGCGAGGCGACCACGGTCGCCGAGATCGACAACGAGCACATCGTCGAGATCCACGATTTCGGGCGCACGCCCGATGGTCGGCTCTACCTCGCGATGGAGCTCCTCGATGGCGAGACGCTCGATGGCGTGCTCGCGCGCGAGCAACAGCTGTCGGTCGAGCGCGCCGCGGACATCCTGATCCAGGTCGGCGAGGCGCTCATGGAGGCGCACGCGATCGGCTACGTCCACCGCGATCTGCGCCCACGCAACGTCTATCTCGCGAACCGTCGCGGCAAGGCGAACTTCGTCAAGCTGCTCGACTTCGGGCTCGCGAAGCTCGTCGAGACCGACGCGTCTGCAGCGTCGACCAGTCTCGGGATGACGTTCGGCGATCCTCGCTATATGTCACCCGAGCAGGCGCGCGGTGACCGGATCGATCGGCGCGCCGACATCTATCAGCTCGGCTGCGTCGCGTACGAGATGTTGACCGGCGCGCCGCCCTTCAGCGGCAACCGCGTCTTTGACATCCTTACCAAGCAGGTGACCGAGGTCCCCCAGCCGCTGCCCACGCGCCGCCCCGGCGTGCCGCTGTGGATGGAGGCCGCGGTGACCAAGATGCTCGCGAAGGACCCGGAGAACCGCTTCGCGACCACCACGCGCATGGTCGAGGCGCTCCGCCGAGGCCTCGAGACCGGCGAGGTGATGGAGGACGAGATCGCGCGCCGGCGCGAGAGCATCCCGCCACCGTCGGTGTCCCGGGTCATGCAGCGCATGGGGTTGTCGCAGCCCGCTGACGCTCCTGGGCGTGAGCCGGCTGATGCGCCAGCGCCGACGCCCGCTGCTGAGCAGCCGAAGTACCAAGGCAACCAGACCGTGCGTGGACACCTGCCGCCGGACTTGCTGTCCCCACCAGGGCAGGTCCCACCGGTGGGCGCGTCGGGCCCCGCGGTGGGCGCGTCGGGCCCTGCGGTGGGCGTGTCGGGCCCTGCGGTGGGTGTGTCGGGCCCCGCGGTGGGCACAGCGGGCGTGTCGGGCCCTACGGGGACCGCGGGAGCGGCGTCGGGCCCTACGGCGGGCGTATTTGGTGCGTCGGGCCCTACGGGAACCGCGGTGGCGCCCGCAGCGGGGTTCGGTGTAGCCGGGTCGGGCCCCACGAGGAGCTCAGGCGTCGCGTCGAACCCCACGGTGGGCGCGGATGCAGCGGTGTCGGGCCCTACGGCGGGTCCGGGTGCGGCGGGATCGGGCCCCACGATGTCGAGCGATGGAGCGTCCCCGGCATCGGGTCATGCAGCAACTTCGAGCTCGGCTTCGGGCTCTGCGGCAGGTCCCGCGTTCCAGGGCAATCTCACGGTGCGGGGGCACTCGCTTTCCGAGGCGGGAGACGGCTCACCGTCGGGCACAAATCAGGGCATCGTGGCGCCGTCCAAGACCGATTCGGTCGAGCTGCTGCGCCGCCGTACGGGGACGCCTCGCCTCGGCATTCCGGTGCCGGCGACGGCCGCACCGGCGACGGCACCGGCGGCGGCCGCACCGGTCGCGGTCATACCGCCCGTCCCGGTTGCGGTCTCGTCAGGTCCGCCGGCGATGCCGGACGATCCGCTGCTCGCGCCGGTGGCGGGTGTCATCGATCGTCCCGAGCCCGAGGCTCGCACGAGCTCATCCACGCCGATCGACAAGCGCGCGTCGGCACCGGCAGAGCCGAACATCTCCCAGGTCTGGTACGAGGACGGCGACGATCCTGGTACCTCGCGGATCGAACGAAACCGGCGAAGCCGATCGTCGAGCACGACCGACCTGTCGCTGTACGACGAGGTCCCGCGACGGCGTCGCTGGGGACTGATCCTCGCGGCGCTGGCGGTGGTGCTCGTGGGTGGTGGAGCCCTCGCGTTGACCCTTGGGGTTGGCAAGTCGTCGGAGCAGCCGTCTGTCGCGACGCAGCCGGCTGCGGCGCCGACCGCCATGGTGGATGCGGCGCCGAGCACGATCATCTCTAGCGAGTCGCCGGATGCGGCGCCAGCGGCAGTCGCGATCGCGGAGCCGAGCGCGGGCTCGGTGGGAGCCGGGAAGCCGGTAAAGGGGAACGACCGCAAGGCGAGCCCCGAGCCGCCGAAGGTCGCGCCGCCGAAGAAGACGCCTGGAAACTCGGGCGGTGACTCGAGTGCGTTCGTACCGCCGGGCGGGGACGAGCCGGGATTCCGGCGTCCGGGGGGCTCGTCCGTGTTGACGACGCCGGAGCCGAAGACGCATTCGACCTCACCGGAGCCGGTCAAAAAGGAGCCGGCGTCGGCCTCGGTCGGAGTAAGTGGCGCGGGTGGCCCGGTCGACCCCTACGGGGGCGGCGATACACCGCCGACCGATCCGGGAACGAGCGCGGGCGCAGCGCCGGAGAAGCAGGCCGAGTTCTTCGCGAACCTCGGCTCACAGCAACTCGCGAACGGAGACGCTGCGACGGCGGCAGCGAACTTCAAGAAGGCGCTGGAGATCGACTCGAAGAGTGCGCCGGCGACGATCGGCATGGGCGAGATCGCGCTTCGACAGGGGCTGTTCGGCGACGCGATCGCGCATCTGCGCAAGGCGGCGCGCCTAGTGCCCAAGAGTGGGCGCGTGTTCACGCTGCTCGGCGAGGCGTATCTGGCGCTCGGTCAGAACAGTGACGCGGCATCGAACTTCAAGAAGGCGCTGCAGATCGACCCTGATAACGCGCGCGCGAGAGAGGGCTACGACGAGGCGTCCAGCCGCGTGCCGGCTCCGTCGGACGAGTAGTGCCCACGCGTGCGCGTCCTCGAAGGGTGCGCATCGTGGTCGAACGAGTAGTGCGTAGGCCAATCGAGCGGTGGGGTGCGCGGCGCGCTGTCCAAACGAGAGAGCTCACATGAGTAGCGGCCGGTACGCGCATCGTGTTGGTGTGACGCGTAGTGCTCATGCGTGAGCCGTGATGGCTGGGGCGCGTCGCGGCATTGGTGGAACGCGAGGTATGAGCGGTGGCCGGGCGCATCGCGTTGGTCGGACGGGTCGTGAGCCTGGATGGTTGGGACGAGTCACGTGGCATCGTCACGATGCGAGGAGCAGCACCGGTCTCCGGTCTTCGTCGGTATTCCGCCGCGAGTAGTCGCAGCGGGGACGCGAGCGGAGCTGCGTGCATCTGGGCAAGCGGGCGCAGCCGTCCGGTCGCTCCGGGGCGCGAGGCGAAGGGCCGTTTCTCGGGGCGTGGTCTCAGCGGGCGTGCGTCGCCGTTTCCGCGACGCAGGACGGCTTGCGCCATTGTCGAGGAAGCAGGCGAGCGGGGCGAGCATGTGTGCGAGACGAGCTGGGCCGCTGCCTACGAGTAGGTCATTGCGGACGCTTGGCTCGATGGTCCCGGAGCGTGACCGAAGCGCGTGTGTGACGCGATGCGGGAGCGACCGGACCGACGCGTGGGTCAGCGTCGCTTCTTGCGTTTGTCTGGTGCCGCTTTGTTGTCCTTCACGGGTGCCGTCCAGGTGGACGGGGCACCGTGATGCGCGACGCCGAGGCGGAACTGGCGGCGCGAGCTGGACAGCGCAATCTTCGGACGGGACTTGCCGAGATGCATGTCTCCAGCCTACGGGGCGAAGATCGGGGAGAGCAACTTTGAAGAAGGCAAGGGACTCTCGGGGCACGGCTGTGTGAGAATGCTGTGATGGCGGTGTTTCACGTGTTTGTCGACGGTCCTATCGATCGCTCGCCAGATGCGCTGCTGCGACTCGCCGAGGCGATGTCGCAACGATATGGGATCGCCGCGGGGGAGCTGGTTGCCCGGATGGAGCGTGGACGACTCCGGGTGAAGGCGAACGTCGACGAGAAGACGGCCAACGCGTACGCGCGCGATCTCGAGGCGATTGGCGCGCGCGTGGTGATCAGTCCGGCGGAGCCGACAGGAGCCGTTTCAAACCCGCCCGCTGCAGTGCCACGCGCTACCCCGCCCGCAGGTGTGCCGTCGCGCGCGGCGCAATCTGCGGGTGTGTCCGAGCGCTCGGCGAGTGATGTGCGCGATTCGACGACACCAATGACGTCGATCCAATCCGCGAGCGCGGCACGAACGTCTTCATCGTCGTTGCCGCCGGCGAATGCAGTGCGAACGTCTTCATCGTCGTTGCCGCCAGCGAATGCGGCGCGAACCTCTTCGTCATCGTTGCCGCCAGCGAGTTCGGCACGAACGACAACGTCGTCGTTGCCGCCAGCAAATACGGCGCGAACAACAACGTCGTCGCTACCGCCTGCGAACGCGGCGCGGGCATCGTCATCGTCGCTCCCTCCAGCGAATGCAGCGCGAACGTCTTCACCATCGGTCTCGTCGGCAGTTGCGCCGCAGTTCCAGAGTGGGCTCGCGGCGGCGTTCTCGGACCAGATCGCGGTGGCGGATCTCGGGGCTCTCGACGGGGAGGGGGCGCTGTCTCTTTCGACGGTGGACGGGAGCGACTCGGCGGCCGCGCCGGCGGATGGCTCCTTCGCGCCGCCGGGGAACGCAATGGAAGCGATCGCGTCGACGAGTGCGGGGCTGAAGGCGAAGTCACCGTCGAGCGAGGTTCCGCTGGACCTGTTTGCGCCGCCGGACATCGAGCAGCAGGACGTCAAGGTCGAGCTCGCGGACGAGGAGCTGGAGCAGCGGATACGCAAGCGCGTGAGCACGCCGCCCGCGATCGCGTCGGCAGAGAGCACAGCCATCGGGTCGAGCGCGGTGCTGCAGCAGAAGTCCGAGGCGGGTAGGCCGACGGGGCGGATGCCTGGCTCGACGGGAGCCGCGGGCGCAACCGCGAGCGCGGCGGGCGCAACCGCGGGCGCGGCGGGCGCAACGGTGGGCGCCACAGGCGCAGCGGTGGGCGCGACGGGCGCGACGGTGGGCACGGTGGGAACATCGGTGGGTACGACGGGCGCAATGGTGGGCGCGGGCGTCGCGGCGCGGAAAATGCCCCGGTGGCAGTTCGCGGCGGGGATCGCGGTGGCGATCGTGCTGGGCTTCGTCCCGGCGCACTTTGTCGCCGAGGTCCGGGAAGGGTCGGCGTTTCGCGAGATCGACCGACGGGTCGAGGCGATGCAGGCGAGCGTCGATTCGCCGGAGACCTACGCGGCGCTCGATGGGTTCCGGGCGACGCAGCTCGCGCGCAAGCAGAACGAGCGCCGGAACATCGCGCTTGCGTCGCTGGGGATCTGGGCGGTGGTCGGGGCGGGCCTGGCCTTCGTGTGGTTCCGCCGTGTGCCGTGGGATCGCTTGATGCGACGCGGATGAGCTGAGTGCGAGCTGTGGGCCGCGCTGCGGGCGTGCGCTGGCTCGATCCGTCGCGATGAGGTGCTCGGGGGCGCCGTGTTGATGGCGCGAGCGAGCCGTAGCCACAGCCAGGTGAACAGCGGCGAGCGCGACGATGAAGAAGCCGTTGACGCTCTGGTCGTAGCTCGCCGGGATCTCGAGCCCGAGGAACCTGCGCTCGACCAGGTGATCCGCGAACAGGTTGAGCGTGGTGGGGGCAGCACGCGGCGGCATCACGGCTGACCGCGCGAAGTGGGAGCGCGGGGACGGCCAGCACGCGGCGGTATCACGGCTGACGGCGCGAAGTTCGAGCGCGGGGCGCCGTGGTCGTGGCGAGCACGCGGTGGCGTCACGGCTGACGGCGCGAAGTGCGAGCGCAGTGCGCGTGCTCGCTGCGAGGAGAGCTACCGCTGCAGTGGCCGGAGCGACGCCGAGCTAGATCGAGCGCTGCACCGAGACGCAGTCGCGATCAATCGTCGTCGTCGTCGTCCGCGTCGTCGTCATCCGCGTCGCTGTCGGCGCGCTGCTTGCGGGCCTTGCGCAGCGCGCGCTCCTTCTCGTCCTCGGCGGCCTCGCGCTTGCGCAGCTCGGCGTCGGCGCGCTCGCGCTTCGCGGTGACGGACCAGGCGAGCAGGATCGACACGTTGTAGAGCACGATCATCGGCGTGGCCATCATGATCTGCGAGACGACGTCGGGCGATGGGGTGAGGATCGCGCCGACGATGAACGCGATCACGACGAACCAGCGATTGAACTTCCAGAGGCCGCGGTGGGTGACGAGGCCCACCATGGCGAGGAAGTAGAGCAGGAGCGGCAGCTCGAACACGGCTCCGAACGCGAGCATCATGTCTCGCGTCAGGTCGAGGTACCCCTGCATCATCAGCATCGGCGTGATCTCGTCGCCGTTGGCGTAGCTGAGCAGGAAGTCGTAGAGGTTGCCGAGGACGAAGTAGTAGCAGAACAGCGCGCCGCCGATGAACATCACCGCGGAGAACGCGGCGAACGTGACGGTGATCCGGCGCTCGCGCTTGTACAGGCCGGGCGCGATGAACTTCCACAGCTGGTAGAAGATGAACGGCGAGGCGAGGAAGATCCCGGCCCACAGCGCGATCGACATGTTGACCCAGAACGGCTCGGTCAACGTCGCGAAGTGCATCGACGGCGTGCCGAGGTTCTTCCGCGAGGCCCACACCTCGAACAGGGGCTCGCGAAGCCACTCGTAGATCCGGTCGGCGAAGATGAAGCAGACGACGAACGCGGCGGTGAAGAACAGGGCGGCGTTGCGCACGCGGTCGCGGAGCTCCACGAGGTGCGCCAGGAACGGCATCCGGCTGTCCTCGAGCTCGGCGGCCTTCTCGCGCTCGCCCTGATCGATCTCGTCCTGATCTTCGGGGTCGCGGTTGGCGTTGCGTGCGGCGGTTGCCATCAGCTGCCCTTGGCGACGCTGCCGGCGGCGGGCTTGATCATCGCGGCGAGATCCTCACCGGAGAGATCGCCGGGATCATCGACGGGGTCAGCCTCCCCGGCGGACTGCGGTAGGGTGATCGCCGGGGCGGCCACCTCGGGGGCGGCCTCGACGGGCTCGTCCGACCCGGTGGCCTGCGACTCGTCCGCAGCAGAGGAATCGTCGGCGGCGGCAATGGATGAACTGGATTCGCCCTCGGCGTCCCCACCGGCGAGCGCAGGTGGATCGCCAGCGGCGACGAGCCCGGCGGCCCCGGCGGCTGCGACCTCGGCCGCACCGCCGGGAAGCTCCTTGGGCACGCGGGGCTTGATCTGCTTGGGCCGGACCGGCACGTCCTCGCCGCGCAGCGCGCTCTTGAGATCTCGGATCGCGCCGCCGATCTGCTCGTCGTTCTCGATCTGCTGCTGCAGCGAGCGCGACTGCTTCTTGATGTCCCGGATTCCCTTGCTGATCGACTTGGCGGCCTGGGGGAGCTTGTCGGGCCCCAAAAACAGGAGGGCCACGATCAAGATCACGATGATCTCGCTGCCGCCCATGCCGAACATGCGCGCGGAGCATACCACCCGGGCGCGAAAGTGCCCCGCGTGGGCTGCTTCAAAACTCGCGCGACGACCGGCCGAAATCCGTCGGAGATGTCCCGGGTTGCCCGGCGGCCTCGGTGGGGGCGGTGCCGCTGCGGAACCACAGGGGCAGGCCGGGCGCCCCGGGCGGGGCGAGCAGGCCGCTCTCCCGATCGATCGACGCGCGCTCCATACCGGAGGGCGGGGGACCGGGCACCGCGAGGGCAGGGCGCGTGCCCTCGGCGGCGCGGATCGCCCGCATCCACAGGGGCAGGGCGGCATGCGCGCCGTCGCCGTCGCGGCCGAGCTTGTGCGACGGGTCGTCGAACCCGAGCCACACGGCGGCGAGCGCCCGGCCGGTGAAGCCGATGAACCACGCATCGGTGTTGTCATTGGTCGTACCGGTCTTGCCGGCGGCGGGGCGGCCGAGGTCGCGGGCGGCGGTGGCGGTCCCGCGGGCGACCACGGCGCTCATCATGTCGGTGAGCTGGAACGCGGTGCGCTCGTCGACCAGCTGGCCGCCCTGGGCGCCGATGCGCTGGTCGGGATCGGCACCGGCGGTCTCGGCGATCCGATCGAGCCGGCGCGCGGGATCGATCCACGGGTCCTCGGGGACGGCGGCATCGAACAGCACCTCGTCGCCGCGCCGCACGCGCACGGCGAACCGCGGATCGATCGCCCAGCCGCCGCGCGCGATCACGGCGTACGCGCGCGCGAGCTCGATGGGCCGGGTGCACGACGCACCGAGCGCCATCGGCCGCACGCTCGCGACGAGGCTGGAGATCCCGAGCCGGCGCGCGAACGCGATCACGCGGGCGACGCCGACTCGATCGAGCACGTCGATCGCGGGGGCGTTGAGCGAAGCGGCGAGCGCGTCCTGCGCGAGCACGACGCCGCGGAACTGGTTCCCGGAGCGGGGCTTCCAGTGCACGTTGGTGGCCTCGTCGTACTCCGCGATCGGCGCGTCGCGCAGCGGGGTGCCGGGCGTGATCGCGGCGGCGTCGAGCGCGGCGCCGTAGACCACGGGCTTCCACGCCGAGCCGGGCTGGCGGCAGCTCTGTAGCATCCGATCGAAGCGATCGGGGTTCCACGCGCGCCCGCCGATCGCGGCCTCGACGTAACCTGTGCGGTGGTCCCAGATCAGCGCGGCGAGCTGCGCGCCGCCCCAGCGATCGGCGTGCGCGATCGCGTCGCGTTGCAGCGCCGTGCCGAGCGCGGGGAGCGCGGCGGTCTCGATCGCGAGGCCACCGCGGGCGAGCTCGTCGTGGAGCGCGCCATCGATCTGCGCGCGGACCTGCTCGGTGTACCAGGGAACGCGCGTGCCGTAGCGCGGGCGGGGACGGCGCAGCTCGAGCGGCGTGGCGGCGGCGCGGGCGCGGGTGGGCTCGTCGATCATGCCGGCGCGCGCCATCCGCGCGAGGATCTCGTCGCGGCGGGCGCGCGCGGCGTCGGCGCGGCGATACGGATCGAGGCGGCCGGGCGCCTGGATCAGCCCGGCGAGCAGCGCGGCCTGCGGTAGATCGAGCTCGGCGACTTCGCGATCGAAGTACGCGCGCGCGCCGGCGGCCATGCCGTACGCGTTCTGGCCGAGGAACACGAACGCGAGGTAGGTCTCGAGTACGTCGCGCTTGCTCCACCGGCGCTCGATCGCGCGGGCGAGCAGGGCCTCGCGCAGCTTGCGCTGCAGCTTGCGCTCGTTGCCGAGCTCGCGAGGCAGCAGGTTGCGCGCGAGCTGCTGGGTGATCGTCGATGCGCCCTCGACGATCCGGCCGGCGCGGTAGTTCGCGAACGAGGCGCGCGCGATCGCGTGATAGTCGACGCCGCGGTGGCTCCAGAAGCGCACGTCCTCGGCGGCGAGCACCGCGTCGACGAGGTGCCGCGGCAGCTGATCGAGCGGCACGAGGCGGCGGTGGCCGACCGCCACGCCGTCGGCGAACGGCAGCTCGGCGAGGACCGAGCCATCGGCGGCGAGGATCTGCGAGCTGAGCGGCGCGTGCGCGCGCCACGCAGCGAGATCCGGGACCTCGGGCAGGTCGCGCGCCCAGCCGCGCAGGGTGATCACCACGACGAGCGCGCCGAGGAACGGCACGACGACCGCGAGGCAGAGCAGGCCGAACACCGGGAGTCGCCACCACCAGCCGGAATCGCGGCGGTTGGCAACGACGACCCGGATCATCGGGCCTCGGTCACGACGCCTCGCGCGGGAACAGCGCCATCTGGCGCGGTGGGCCGATCACGCGCGCGCGGGGCCCGAGGGTCGAGGCGATCGACTCGGCGAACGGGCCGGTCACGAACACCTCGCGCGCGGTGGTCGATTCGATCCAGGCGAGCAGCTGGGCGCGATCGGCGGCCTGCGCCCACGGAAATGCGGCGTCGGTGTCCACCGGTGCGCCGAGCACGCGCCCCGAGATCGCGGCGGTGGCGGACGGACGCTCGGCGAGCAGCTTCGCGAGGCCGGCGCGATCGCCATCGAGCCACAGGGTCGCGCGGAGCTCGCGGCCGGGAGCGGCGAGCGCGGGGATGCCGCCGCTGGCGAGCAGGTCGTGGTTGGCGTCGCCGGCGCGCAGCTCGAAGTCGCGCATCGCGCGCGCTCTCGCAGGGATGTGGGCGCGCGCGTGATCGGCGGCGCGCCGCGCGACCTCGCGGATGGTGCGGCCGGCGGCGAGCGCGATGCCCTCGGCGGCGAGACAGATCGCGACCTCGAGGCCATCGAGGGCGCCATCGACCAGCAGCACGGGCCGCCGGCCGGCGGCGAGCTGTGCGCGCACCCACGCCGCGGTGCGCGCGATCGCTTCGACGAGCGGCGGGAAGTGGTGGCGCTCGTCGCCGTACGCCGCGGAGACCACGACGGCCTCGCACGCGCGGACGCCTGCCGGCTCCATGCCGAGCTCGATGGTCGCCGTGGGGATCTCGCTCCGGATCGAGCCGGCGTACAACACGCGCCGGCCGGCGCCCTCGACGTGGAGCGCCGCCGCGCCGAGCCCGCGCCCCGAGGCGACCAGCTCGAGCCGCAGCGTGCCGAGGGTGAACTTGCGGTGCAGCGGCACGCCGAGGTCGCCGCCGCCGCGCAGGTCGAGCAGCGCGAGGGTCATCGGCGAGGCGATCAGCTGGCCGTGGCCTGCGCGCCCGACGCGATCCGCGGAGGACACGAAGCAGACGTCGCGGCGCCGCCGGGCGTCGCACCAGATCGGCGTGCCGGTCAGGTGCACGCCGTCGCGCCAGCTCACCGGTGCGACCGGTGCTAGGCGTTCTCGTGCTCGGCGTGCCACGTCTCACGGTGCCATTCGCGTTGCGATCGCGCAATCGATCCCGCGCGACATCGCGGGGTTGCGAAGCTGCGTCGGTGGGAGCGCGGGTCGCGCCGGGGCGGCTACTCGAGCGCGTTGGTCGGCAGGCGGCCGGCGTGCAGCTGATCCTCGAGCTCCTTGATCACGGCTCCGAGGGTCTCGCGCTGGGCCTGATCGAGATCGAACACGATTCCCATGCCGGGCGGCTCGTGGTCGAGCGCGACGATCGTGTGCGAGACCTTGCCGACCAGCGACAGCGGCTGCGCGCGACCGGGCACGGTCACGAGCATGTGGATCTGCGAGGTCTCGGGCAGCGGCCGATCCGTGAACAGGAACAGGCCTTCCTCGTTGATGTCCTTGGTGAACGTGTTCGCCGGGCCCTCCACGGCGCCGTAGGTGACCGACAGCCGGATCGGGAGGCGGCGCTTCTCGCGCAGGTTGAGCAGGCCGCCGCGCACGAAGCCGTTGAGGTAGTTGATCTTGTCGCGCTCGCT
>JBQCJR010000103.1:0-7161 GCA_051952595.1 Kofleriaceae bacterium | reverse complement strand
AGATGGCCGACGAGGCCAAGAAGTTCAAGAAGCGCTACAAGGGCCCGCTGTCGGACGTCGAGCGCGGGTTCCTCGACGCGGTGGTCCACCTCGAGCTCGCGGCGAGCCGTCGCCGGCGGCTCGCGGTGGTCGGTGGGTTCGTCGGACTGTCGGCGCTGGTGATCGGCGCGATGGTGCTCGCGGTGATCTTCCAGCGCGCGTCCGAGCGCGAGAAGCAGCAGAACCGGACGATCATCGAGGCCAAGCAGGAGGCCGAGCACCAGCTGGCGCTCGCCAACGAGCGCGAGCGGCAGCGCCAGGCCGCCGAGGACGCCAAGCGCAAGGTCGAGGCCGACAAGCAGGTGGTCGACACCAAGCTGGGCGAGTCCGAGGAGAGCCTGCGCGAGACCAACCGCCAGCTCACGCTCGCGATGAACGAGGCGCTCGCCAACGAGGAGCGCGCGAAGGTCGCCAAGCGCGCCGCCGAGGACGCGGCCGCGGCCGCCAAGCGCTCGCAGGCCGAGGCGGTCTCCGCCAAGGACGAGGCGCTCAAGGCCAAGGCCGAGGCCGAGCGGCTGTACAAGGAACAGTACGCCCGCGCCGAGCGGATGAAGAAGCAGCTCGGTAGCTCGATCGTCGACGATCTCAAGTAGCCAGTTCGAGGGGACACATGAAGAGAGCCATCGCAATCGGACTCGGCATCGCGCTGGGCGCGGGCGTCGTGCACGCGCAGCCCGCCCCTGCCCCACCCCCGTCCCCGACCCCGGGCCCCGGCGGCGCGCCCCAGGGCGCCCCGAAGCCACCGGTCACCACCGAGAAGGCCGACGACAAGCAGACGCTCCAGCAGGGCGGCGCGGATCGCCCGTGGGCGGCCGGCGTGTCGCCCGAGAAGCAGACGCTCGCGCTCCGGATCTTCCAGGAGGGCAACGTCAGCCTCAACGATGGCATCTTCCCGAAGGCCGTCGAGAAGTACCGCGAGGCGCTGCGCAGCTGGGACCACCCGGCGATCCACTACAACCTCGCGCTCGCGCTGATGAACCTCGACCAGCCGGTCGAGGTCTACGACAGCCTCCAGAAGTCGGTGCGGTTCGGACCGGCGCCGCTCGAGAAGGATCGCTACGAGCGCGCCAGGGAGTACCTGCTGCTCGTCGAGAAGCAGCTCGCCGAGATCGAGGTGAGCTGCAAGAAGGAAGGCGCCAAGGTCTCGGTCGACGGCAAGGAAGTGTTCACCGTCAAGCCGGGCGAGGTCGGCATCCACAAGGAGCGGGTGCGGATCGGCAAGCACACGTTCGTCGCCGAGAAGCCGGGCTACAACGCGCGCGTCAACGCGCCGTTCATCGGCCCCGGCGAGAAGTTCCGGATCGAGCTCGAGCTGTACACCTCCGAGGAGCTGACCCGCTACCGGCGGCGGTGGGACCGCGCGTGGGTCCCGTACGCCGTGATCGGCGCCGGCGTGGCGCTCGGCATCGGCGGCGGCGTGATGCACCTGTCGGCGAAGTCGAGCTACGACGACTTCGACACGGCGATCAAGCGCTGCAACGACGACAGCGGCGGCAACGCCGGCTGCGACATCAACGCGCCGGGCCTCAAGGGCATGCGCGACAGCGGCGATCAGAAGAAGATGATCGGCTACATCGGCTATGGCGTGGCGGGCGCCGCGGTCGCGACCGGCCTCGTGATGGTCTACCTCAACCGCACCACGTCGTATCAGATCACCGCCGACGAATATCGCCGCGAGCGCGGCGAGGACTCGGTTTCCATCACCCCGATCGTCGCGCCGGAGATGACCGGCGCGATGGTGCACGGCCGGTTCTAGGGAGCATCACCATGGCGCATCACAAGGCGACCTCGCATCGCGGCGGTTCGCCGCTCGGAATCGGTGTCCTCGCGCTCGCGGCCGCGCTGGCGGCGGCGGGCTGCGCGACGGAGCCCGCGGCGCAGGAGTGCCCGACCGGCATCTTCTGTCCCGAGGGCACGCAGTGCGCCGCGGTCCAGCCGGTGTGCATCGTCGGCAACTGCGGCAACGGCCTGCTCGATCCGGGCGAGCAGTGCGACGACGGCAACATCATGAACGGCGACACGTGCTCGGCGCTCTGCAAGAACGAGACGTGTGGCAACGGCGTGCTCGATCCGGGCGAGATCTGCGACGACGGCAACACCGAGAGCGGCGACGACTGCTCGGCGGACTGCAAGTCGCTCGAGATCTGCGGCAACATGATCAAGGACGTCGGCGAGGCGTGCGACGACGGCAACGTGGTGAGCGGCGATGGCTGCTCGCACGATTGCAAGTCCACCGAGGTGTGTGGCAACGGGATCAAGGACGTCAACGAGGTGTGCGACGACGGCAACACCGTCGACGGTGACAGCTGCTCGGCGAACTGCCAGTCCGGCCTCGGCTGCGGCAACGGCACGCTCGATCCGGGCGAGGAGTGCGACGACGGCAACAACATCAACGAGGACGAGTGCCGCAGCGACTGCAAGCGCAGCCTGTGCGGCGACGGCGTCGTGGCGATCATGGCGATCGCGCCGCACCGCGAGCAGTGCGACGGCGGCGCGGTCGGCGGCACGACCCCGGTCGAGACCGCGACCTGCAACCTCGACTGCACGACCCGGCTGTGCGGCGACGGCAAGGTGAACCAGCAGGCGGGCGAGCTGTGCGACGACGCCAACGGCATCGACGGCGACGGCTGCGACTCGAACTGCAAGCCGACCGGCTGCGGCAACGGCATCGTCACCGGCACCGAGCAGTGCGACGACGGCAACAGCATCAACGACGACGCCTGCGACAACAACTGCACGTTCCCCGCGTGTGGCAACGGCATCGTCAACGCCGGCGAGGCGTGCGACGACGGCAACAACATCAACGGCGACGGCTGCGACAACAACTGCAAGCCGACCGGCTGCGGCAACGGCGAGGTCGTGGCGCCCGAGGAGTGCGACGACGGCAACAACGTCAACGGCGACAACTGCGACAACAACTGCAAGGTCACCGGGTGCGGCAACGGCATCGTCACCGGCACCGAGCAGTGCGACGACGGCAACACCACCAACGGCGACGGCTGCGACATCAACTGCAAGATCACCGCGTGTGGCAACGGCATCGTCACCGGCACCGAGCAGTGCGACGACGGCAACACCGTCAACGGTGATGGCTGCGACAACAACTGCAAGATGACCGGGTGCGGCAACGGCGTGCGCACCGGCACCGAGCAGTGCGACGACGGCAACACCACCAACGGCGACGGTTGCGACATCAACTGCAAGATCACCGCGTGTGGCAACGGCATCGTCACCGGCACCGAGCAGTGCGACGACGGCAACGCGATCAACGGCGACGGCTGCGACAACAACTGCACCGTCTCTGCCTGCGGCAACGGCGTGGTGGTCGCGCCCGAGCTGTGCGACGACGGCAACACCACCAACGGCGACGGCTGCGACAACAACTGCACGCCCACCCGCTGCGGCAACGGGATCAAGACCGCCGGCGAAGCGTGCGACGACGGCAACACCATCAACGGCGACAGCTGCGACAACAACTGCACGATCCCGGGCTGCGGCAACGGCATCGTCGTGCCGCCCGAGCAGTGCGACGACGGCAACGCGGTCAGCGGCGATGGCTGCGACAACAACTGCACGCCCACCCGCTGCGGCAACGGCGTGCTCACCGCCGGCGAGGTGTGCGACGACGGCAACAACATCGACGGCGACGGCTGCGACTCGAACTGCAAGCCGCCGGGCTGCGGCAACGGCATCAAGTCGCCGACCGAGGGCTGCGACGACGGCAACCTGATCGACGGCGATGGCTGCGACTCGAACTGCAAGCCGACCGGCTGCGGCAACGGGATCCAGACCGCCGGCGAGGCCTGCGACGACGGCAACCTGATCAACGGCGACGGCTGCGACAACAACTGCACGATCCCGGACTGCGGCAACGGCGTGAAGTCGCCGACCGAGGAGTGCGACGACGGCAACCTGATCGACGGCGACGGCTGCGACTCGAACTGCAAGGCGACCCGCTGCGGCAACGGCGTGATCTCGCCGTCGACCGGCGAGGTGTGCGACGACGGCAACACCGTCAACGGCGACACCTGCGATAGCAACTGCCGCCCGCCCGGCTGCGGCAACGGGGTCAAGGTGCCGCCCGAGGAGTGCGACGACGGGAACATGGTGAGCGGCGACGGCTGCGATAACAACTGCAAGCCGACCCGCTGCGGCAACGGGTTCGTCACCGCGGGCGAGCAGTGCGACGACGGCAACACCGTCAACGGCGACGCCTGCGACAACAACTGCACGTTCCCGACGTGCGGCAACGGGATCCGGGCCGGCACCGAGCAGTGCGACTTCGGCCCGGCGAACAGCAACACCAGCGCGTGCACCGAGACCTGCGAGTTCGCGACCTGCGGCGACGGCTTCGTCTGGATGACCTTCGAGGAGTGCGACGACGGCGCGCTGAACAGCTTCAGCGGGTCGTGCCTGCCGACCTGCCAGCTGGCGACCTGCGGCGACGGGTTCGTCGAGATCGGCGTCGAGCAGTGCGATGACGGCAACGCGACCGACGATGGCAACGGGTGCAGCGCCACCTGCCAGCGGGTCGGCACGTGCGGCGACGGCGTCGTACAGAGCGTGTTCGAGCAGTGCGACACGGCCGGCAACACCGCGTCGTGCGACAGCGACTGCACCGCGCGGATCTGCGGCGACGGGTTCATCAACTCGGCCGCCGGCGAGCAGTGCGACCCGCCCGCCGCGGGGACGTGCAGCTCGACCTGCCAGACGCTCCCGTGACCGGGGCATGGCCGCGGTGGTATCAACGCGGCCATGCAGCTTTCGTCGCTCAAGATCATCGTCACCGGTGCCGCGCAGGGAATGGGCGCGCACTTCGCCCGCCGCCTCGCCGAGGCGGGGGCCACCGTCGCCGCGGGTGACGTCAAGGAGGACGGGCTGGCGGCGCTCGCCGAATCTGCGAGCGGGCTGCCGGGCAAGATCGTCACCCGCAAGCTCGACGTGTCGAGCGAGGCCGATGTCGGCGCGTTCGTCGACTGGGCCTACGGCGCGATGGACGGCCTCAACGGCCTGATCAACAACGCGGGGATCCTGCGCGACGGCCTGCTGGTCAAGAAGGACCGCACGACCGGCGAGATCACGAAGCTGACGAAGGACCAGTGGGACGCGGTGATCGGCGTCAACCTGACCGGCGCGACGTTCATGGTGCGCGACGTGGTGGCGAAGATGGCGTCGGCCGGGCAGTCGCCGGGCGTGATCGTCAACATGTCGTCGATCGCGCGCCACGGCAACCGCGGCCAGTCCAACTACAGCGCGGCCAAGGCGGCGCTCGCCGCGAACACCGTGACCTGGTCGCGCGAGTTCGCGGCCTACAAGATCCGCGTCGGCGCGGTGGCGCCGGGCATGATCGAGACGCCGATGACCCAGGGCATGAACCAGAAGGCGCGCGACGCGCTGGTCGCCAACATCCCGGTCGGCCGGATCGGCCTGCCCGAGGACATCTGGGTCGCGGTGAAGTTCGTGCTCGAGTGCGACTACTTCAACGGCCGCACGATCGACGTCGACGGCGGCCTCTCGATGTAGCGGCTACTCGCGCGCGACCATGCGCGCGAGCGTCTTGATGCCGTCGGCGATCCGGTCGCACCACGGGGTCCCGGCGGAGATCCGGATGAAGTTCGCGAACCGCTGGCGCGCCGAGAACAGCGGGCCCGGTGCGACCACGATCCGGCGGCGCAGCGCCTGCTCGTGCAGCGCGAGCGCGTCGACGCCCGGCGGTAGCTCGACCCACAGCACGAACCCGCCGCGCGGCGCGGACACCCGGGTGCCCTCGGGGAACTGGGTCGCGATCGCCTCGCGGTAGCGCTCGACGTTGCCCGCGACCGCGCTGCGCAGCCGGCGGAGGTGGCGATCGTAGCCGCCCGACGCGAGGAACTCGGCGACCGCCATGCCCGGCAAGGTCGGGCACGCCAGCGAGCTGCCGTACTTGAGCCGCACGATCTGGTCGTGCCAGCGCCCGCCGGCGACCCAGCCGACCCGGTAGCCCGGGGCGAGCGTCTTGCTCACCGAGCTCACCAGCACGACGTGGCTCTCCTCGCTCGGCCCGGCGAACGCGCGCAGCGGGCGCGGCCGCGAGCCATCGAACACCAGCTCGCCGTAGGCGTCGTCCTCGATGATCGGGATGTCGGCGCGCTTGGTGATCCGCACCAGCCGCTCGCGCTCGTCGTCCGGCATGATCGAGCCGAGCGGGTTGAGCAGGGTCGGCGTGCACACCAGCGCGCGGATCGGCTGGCTGCGCAGCGTCTCCTCGAACGCCGAGACATCGAGCCCGTTGCGCGGGTTCGCCGGGATCTCGAGCGCGCGCATGCCGAGCCCCTCGATGATCTGGAGCACGCCGAAGTACGCCGGCGACTCGACGGCGATCACGTCGCCCGGCCGCGCCACGGCGCGCAGCGCGATCGACAGCCCCTCGGTCGCGCCGATCGTCGTGCACAGATCGTGCTCGGAGATCGCGACGCCCGCGTCGACCGAGCGCCGCGCGATCTGGCGGCGCAGCGTGAGCAGCCCCGGCGCGCCCTCGTAGCGCGCGCCGACCGTCGACATCTCGCGCACGACCTGGGTGACGATCCGGTTGAGCGCGGCGATCGGCAGGTACGAGGCGTCGATCGTGGCGCAGCCGAACGGCAGCAGCTCGGGATCGCGCATCGACTCGAGGATCTTGGTGTACGCGTCCGAGACCGTGACCTTGGACGGCGTCGAGCACGCGCGCGGCGTGCGTGGCTCGGCGGTCAGCGGTGTGCGCCGCCTCACGAAGTGACCCGACTTCGGTCGCACCTCGATCAGCCCGGCGTTCTCGAGCCGGAGGTAGGCTTCGAGCACGGTCGCGACGCTGACGCTGCGCTCCTGGGCGAGCCGGCGCACCGAGGGGAGTCGGTCACCCGCACGCAGCGCTCCGCGGTCGATCGCCTGGCCCAGCTCGTCGGCCAGGTGCTCGTACAAGAACCCAGACGTTGCTACCACGGGCGCGAAGTGTACTCGTCGAGCCTGAGGTCGACCAGCACAGATTAGGGGACCCCGACCAGCACAGCAGGGCGGTGTACCGGTGGCATGGCCGATCGCGTGATTCTGTGCTGGTCGACGAGATCGGTCATGCTGCGCGTCATGACAAGCCACTCAGGGTCGGTT
>JBQCJR010000102.1:0-2295 GCA_051952595.1 Kofleriaceae bacterium | reverse complement strand
GGGCCGCGGCTCGCAGTGCTGTCGCTGTCGGCGGGCCTGGCGGTGCCGCCGGCGGGGGTGGGCGCGCGGCGCGAGCGGCCGGCGCTGGCGCAGCTCGCGCTGCGCAACCACGCGCTCGCGGATGCGGGCGCGCGCCAGCTCGAGGGGCTGCCGGGGCTCGCGGACGTGCGGTTCGACGAGGTGGCGGGGCTGACCGCGGCGGGGATGCGCGCGCTCGCGGGTCTACCGCTGGTCTCGCTCGCGCTGGGCGCCGATGCGCTCGACGATCACTGCGTCGAGCCGCTCGCGCGTCACCGGTCGCTGGCGAGCCTCGAGCTGCCGGGCGCGCAGATCACCGCGCGCGGCGCGGCGGCGATCGCGTCGATCCCGCAGCTGCGCCGGCTGCGGCTCTCGAGCAGCAGCGTGGGAGATGCCGGGGTTCGCGAGCTGGCGGCGCTGGCCGGGCGCGCGCCGGGCCACGGCCTGCGCTCGCTGGGCCTCGGGCACTGCGAGACGCTGACCGCGGCGGCGTGCGAGGCGATCGGCCGGATGACCGAGCTGTCGTTCCTCGACCTGAGCGCGAACGCGATCGACGGCACCGGCCTGCCCCACCTGGCGGCGCTGTCGCGGCTGACCACACTCGACCTGGGGTTCCTCGAGCTGGGCGATCGCGATCTGCCGGCGATCGCGGAGCTGACCGAGCTGACCAGCCTGTCGCTCGCGTTCTCGCGCGGGATCACCGACGAGGCGATCGAGGTGCTGGCCCGGCTGCCGCGGCTCCGGCGGCTCGACCTGGCGGCCACGGCGATCACGCCGACTGGGATCGAGCGGCTGGCCGAGCTGCCGCACCTCCACACGCTCGGCCTCCAGCACTGCGCGCCCGAGGTCCGCGAGCACGCGTGGACGTTCGACCGCTGGTACGTCGAGACCCGCGACACGCTGTGGCTCGACGACGCGGCGTGAGCCGGCGAATCGCGCGCGGGCTCCGTGATACGCTGAGCCCAATGCCAGTACAGCGGTACGAGTTCGTCGAGGGCACGTCGAAGAAGTTCTGGGAGATCGAGCTGGATGGTTCGGCGTTCACGGCGCGGTGGGGCCGGATCGGCACCGCCGGGCAGGAGAAGCAGCAGTCGTTCGCGACGCCGGAAGCGGCGCGCGCGGCGCACGACAAGCTGATCGCCGAGAAGGTGAAGAAGGGCTACCAGCCGGTCGATGGCCCCTCGGAGCCGGCGCCGGCGCCGGCGAAGTCGAAGATCAAGTCGAACCCGGAGCTCGAGGCGATCATCGCCGAGAACCCGGACGACATCGCGAACTGGCGGGTCTACGCCGACTGGTTGATCGAGAACGGCGAGGCGTGGGGCGAGGTGATCGCGCTGATGTGCGCGGGGGACTCGGGCGCGGAGCGCCAGCGCAAGGCCGAGGAGGAGCTGCTGAAGGGGATCGACGGTGCGTCGATCACCTGGAAGTTCGGCGTGATCCACACGCTCGACCTCTCGCCCGAGGAGGAGCCGGAGAAGCCGGGCCAGGCGATGGACAAGGTGCTCGCGCGGATCCTGGCGCACCCGGCGGGCCGGCTGCTCCGCAAGGCGGTGCTTGGCCTGCCGCCGCAGGAGGACGGCGAAACCGAGTGGAGCTTCGACTCGATCTTCGCGGTGTTCCGCAAGTGCGAGCCGCTGCCGCTGCTCGAGTCGATCGACATGAGCCGGGTCGCGGGGCACATGGACCAGGACTCGTGGCGGCGCGTCGGCGATCTGTCGCCGCTGTGGAAGGCCGCGCCGCGGCTGCGCGAGCTGTACCTGCTCGGCGCCTCGGGTAGCGACGACGGCGTGCCGGTCGCGTTCGGCAAGATGGTCGCGCCGCACCTCGAGAAGTTCGTGTACAAGTCCAGTGGTCTCGACGAGTCGGCACCACTCACGTTCGGCTCGACCGAGCTGCCCTCGCTCCGCCACCTCGAGCTGTGGTTGGGCCGCGACGAGTACGGCAACAACTGTTCGATCGACTCGCTGGCCGGCATCCTCGCCGGCAAGGGCCTGCCGAAGCTGAAGCGGCTCGGCCTCATGAACTCCGAGTGGGAGGTCGATCTGATCGAGGCGATCGTGAATTCGGCGATCCTGCCGCGGCTCGAGGGACTGGATCTCTCGATGGGTATCCTGTGTCGCGACGGCGCCGCGAAGCTGCTCGAGCACGCCGACAAGTTCCGCCACCTTTTCGTGCTCGAGCTGAGCGAAAACTACCTGCTGCCAGAGGACGTCATGGCGATCGAGAAGGTCCTGCCGAACGCGATCGTCGACGGCCAGCGCGATCTCGAAGGCGACA
>JBQCJR010000101.1:0-8400 GCA_051952595.1 Kofleriaceae bacterium | reverse complement strand
TGTTCGACGCCGCCGGCGACGTCGACGCCGCGGCGGTGCTGCGCCGCCAGGTCCCGACGCTCGGCCTGCGCGCCAAGCTGTTCGGCGCCACCGCCGACGCCGCGCTGTACTGGCGCGCCGCCGACGTGATCGTCGCGCGGCCGCGGCCCGAGGTGGTGGCGCGCGTGCAGCTGCTCGGCGGCAAGCTGGTCGCGCTGATCGATGACGCGATCGCCCACGCCGCGAGCGCCGCCGCCGCGCTCGAGACCCGCAAGCGCGCGATCCCGGCCAAGGGCCTGCTGCTGCTGTCGAGCGCGCTCGACGCGGCGTTCGGCGGGGCGGCCCCGCCCGCAACCCCCGACGGCGCCGACAACATCGCCGACATCGTCGCCGCGGTCGCCCGCGACAAGCGCGGCGTGATCGACGAGCGCCGCGCCGCCGCCCAGGCGGCGACCCGCGATCGGGTGCGCGCGGCGAGCGCCGCCGCCCAGGCCGCCGCGGCCACCACCGCGATGCCTGGCGATCTCGAGGATCTCGGCGGGGCGCCGCCCGAGGAGGCGCCGCTGCCCGACGCCGCGGAGCTGTCCCGGCTGCGCGCCGAGGTCGAGCAGCGCAAGACCGAGATGTCCCGCTCGATGATGGCGGCGCGCGACGCTGCCTCGGCGCTCTCGGATCAGGCGAAGGCCGCGCGCGACCGCGGCGCCGCCGACGAGGCCGCTCAGCTCGAGCGGCGCGCCGATGCCGAGCGCGCCCGGATGCACGGCCTGCTCGGCGAGCTGGCCACGCTCGAGACCGAGCTCGAGCGCGTGCGCCGCGCGGTCGCCGATGCGCCGCGCCCGCCGCCGCGCCCCCGCGCCACCGCCGCCGGGCCTTCGATCGACGACTTCCCGCGCGCGGCGCGCAAGCCCTCGATCGATGACGCGCTCGACGAGCTCAAGCGGCGCGCCGGCAGCTCCGGACCGGCGCCGGGCGCCAAGCCATCGTCCTCCTCGGCACCGCGCTCCGGGCCGGGCCGCGGCGCGACGAACGTCGACGACGAGCTGGCGGCGCTCAAGCGCAAGATGGCGGCGGCGCCCCCCAAGAAGAAATGAAGCGCGCGTCGTGATCCGCCCGCCCCTCCGGAACGCGCTCGCGCGCGGGATGATCCTCGCGTCGATCTTCCTCGTGACCTTCCTCGTGCTCGGGGCGCTCGGTACCGCCGGCTGCGAGCGCCGGCCCCGCCAGCGCCACGGCCACCGCGCGCCCACGCCGCGCGCCGATCCGCCGCCGCCGCGCCCATCGCCGAAGCGCCATCCCGGGCACGAGCACGAGCACGGTTCGCATCCGCACCCCCGCCACGCGCACCATCACCACCCTCATCCCCATCCGCACCTCGACGGAGCGGACGGCCACCACCATCCGCACTGACCGCGGCGCGCCGGGGGGCTAAGCTGCCGCCATGGGCTCCGCGGCAACCACGTCCCCCGCGCTCGGCGCGACGATCACGAGCATCAACCCCGCCACCGGCGCGCCGCTCGGCGAGGTTCCCGAGCAGCGCCCCGAGGAGGTCCGCGCCGCCGTCGAGGCCGCGCGGCGCGCCCAGCGCGAATGGGGCGCGCTGCCCGTCGAGGTCCGGGCGCGGCGCGTGCTCCGGTTCGCCGAGGTGCTGATGGCGCGCGCCGAGGAGGTCATCGATCTGCTGGTCCGCGAGGGCGGCAAGACCCGGCTCGAGGCGCTCGGCATGGAGGTGATCGTCGTCGCCGACCTGGTGCGCTACTTCGCCAAGCACGCGCCCTCGATCCTCGCGCCGGAGCCGATCGATCTCCACCTGCTCAAACATCGCGCGAGCTACCTGCACTTCGTGCCGCGCGGCGTGGTCGGCGTGATCGCGCCGTGGAACTTCCCGTTCTCGATCCCGCTCGGCGAGGTGATGATGGCGCTGATCGCCGGCAACGGCGTCGTGCTCAAGCCGTCCGAGGTCACGCCGCTGATCGCGCAGAAGGCGCGCGAGCTGTACCTCGCCTCCGAGCTACCGTCCGAGCTGTTCCAGGTGGTCACCGGGCGCGGCGCGGTCGGCGCGGCGCTGATCGACAGCGGCATCGACTACTGCGTGTTCACCGGATCGGTCGCGACCGGCCGCAAGGTCGCCGCGGCGTGCGGCGAGCGGCTGATCCCGTGCACCCTCGAGCTCGGCGGCAAGGCGCCCGCGGTGGTGTGCGCCGATGCCGATCTCGATCGCGCCGCCCAGGCGATCACGTGGGGCGGGTTCGCGAACTCCGGTCAGGTCTGCGCGTCGGTCGAGCGGGTCTACGCCGTCGACGAGATCCACGACGAGCTGGTCGCCCGGATCGTCGACCTCGCGCGCTCGCTGCGCCAGGGCGACGCGTCTTCGAGCGACGACGTCGTCGTCGGCGCGATGGCCTGGGATCAGCAGCTCGCCACCGTCGAGCGGCTGGTCCACAGCGCGGTCGCGGCCGGCGCGCGCGTCGAGGTCGGCGGGGGGCGAGGGGAGGGGCCGGGCCAGTTCTTCCAGCCCACCGTGCTCAGCGGCTGCCGCCAGGACATGGACGTGATGCGCAAGGAGATCTTCGGACCGGTGATCCCGATCATGCGGGTCTCCGACGAGGATCGCGCGGTCGAGCTCGCGAACGACTCGCACCTCGGCCTGCTCGCGTACGTGTTCACCCGCGATCGCGAGCGCGGCAAGCGGCTCGCCGAGCGGATCGAGGCCGGCACGGTGATGGTGAACGACGTGCTCGCCACCTATGCCTGCCCCGAGACCCCGTGGGGCGGGGTGAAGCACAGCGGGATCGGCCGCACCCACTCCGCGCTCGGCCTGCGCGACCTGTGCGAGACCCGCCACGTCAACCACGACCGGATCGCGATGCCGCGCGAGGTGTGGTGGTACCCCTACAAGCGCTCGACGTTCCGGGCGCTGCTCCGCGGCGCGAAGCTGCTGTTCGGCAAGCGGTTCTGGCAGCGCTAGCCGCGCGCTAGCCGCCGGACCGGCCGTAGCGGTCCTCGAGGCGGACCACGTCGTCGAGCTCGGTGGTCGAGACCTCGAGCACGTCGGTGTCCTCGATCGCGATCATCCGGTGGCGCAGCCCGGGCGGGACGTGGAACGGCTCGCGCGGGCCGAGGTCGCGCGACTTCGGCGCCTCGCCCTCGGCGAAGTACACCAGCTGCATCCGGCCGGACAGCACCATCAGGGTCTCGTCCTTGACCCGGTGGTACTGGAGCGACAGCGCCTCGCCGGCCTTGATGTGCAGGATCTTTCCGACGTAGCGGTCGGTGCGCGCCCAGATCAGCTCGTGGCCCCAGGGCTTGTCGACGGTGACGCTCACGGCGCGATCACTTCTTCGGTGTCGTGGCCGGCTTCGGCGTCGTCGCGGGAGCGGCGCTGCCGGCGGCCGGCTTGTCGAGCGTGCCGGTCGCGGTCGGATCGAGATCCGTGGGCATCTCGACCTTGGGCCGCGCGCCGGGGATCTCCTCGCGGCGATCGACCTTACCGTCGAAGTCATCGTCGTACAGGATCGCCAGCAGCACGGTGTCCTTGTACTGCTCCCACAGATCCGGCTGGCCATCGTTGTTGCGGTCGCGGCGCACGCTGGTGAGCGCGCCGGACGTGTCGTAGATCTCCTTGACGTCGAACTTGCCGTCGAAGTCGGTGTCGCGCTCGACCTCGGCCACCGCGTTGACCTTGGTGTCGTAGACCGCGGACATGTCCCACTTGCCGTCGTAGTCGAAGTCCGCCTTCTCGTAGATCGGGTTGCCCTTGCGGTTGTAGGCGACCACCCAGTCCTTGCGGCCGTCGTGGTCGAAGTCCACCTGCTTGCAGGTCATGAACTCGACCTTGGTCCCGCCCTCATCCTCGGTCTTGTAGAGCCGCCACACGTCCGGGCGGTTGTCGTGATTCAGATCGTAGGTGACGACGTTCTTCCCGTTCGTGTCGCACAGCGTCGGATCGACCTTGGGAATGCTCGCATCCGCGTTGTCCTTGGGCGTCGTGTCCTCTTTCTTCCCCTTGCAGGCTCCGAGGGCCAGCACGGCCGCCGGGAAGACCGACAACGCAACGAGTTTCGAGAGCTTCGACATCACCGACCGAGCCTAAACGCACCTCCCGCGTGCCGCAACCTACGCGCATCGAATCGCCGATCGCCGTCACTCGTACGTGAGGCCGCCTAACGCCCGCGTTGACCGCGTGCATATGGTCACGTAGGGTCACGTGGCCCCATTGCCATGTCGCGCAAGAAGATCTCGACGACCGTGTACATCACGCCCGAGCAGGACGCCCGGTTGAAGGCGTTGCACGGTCGGACCAAGGTGCCGGTGGCCGAGTACATCCGCCAGGGCATCGATCTGGTGCTCGAGAAGTACCGCGATCAGCTGCCCGGGCAGGTCGATTTGCGGCTCGGTTCACGCTAACAACCTGCGGCCATAGGTCATGTCGTTTCCCGTCGAGCGGATCCGCAATTTCTCGATCATCGCCCACATCGATCACGGCAAGACCACACTCGCCGATCGCATCCTCGACGCGTGTGGCGCGGTCAGCGCGCGCCAGGCGCAGGCGCAGATGCTCGATAACATGGAGCTGGAGCGCGAGCGTGGGATCACCATCAAGGCGCAGGCCGTCCAGCTGCACTACAAGGCGAAGGACGGCCAGACGTATCAGTTCCACCTGATCGACACGCCAGGCCACGTCGACTTCCACTACGAGGTCTCGCGCTCGCTCGCCGCGTGCGAGGGCGCGCTCTTGGTCGTCGATGCGGCGCAGGGCGTGGAGGCGCAGACGCTCGCGAACGTCTACGTCGCGCTCGACAACAACCTCGAGATCGTCCCGGTGCTCAACAAGATCGACCTCCCGGTCGCGCGCCCCGACGAGATCAAGCAGCAGATCGAGGACACGATCGGCCTCGACGCCTCCGAGGCGTGCCTGGTGTCGGCCAAGACCGGCCAGGGCGTGGTCGACATGCTCGAGGCGGTGGTCCACAAGATCCCGCCGCCCAAAGCGGACCGCGAGGCGCCGCTCTCGGCGCTGATCTTCGATAGCTGGTACGACGCGTTCCGCGGCGTCGTGGTGCTCGTGCGCGTGATGTCCGGAGTGATCCGCAAGGGCACCAAGCTGCGGTTCTGGGCCACCGACCAGGTCTATGAGTGCACGATGACCGCGGTGCGCACGCCGGCGGCCGTCGAGGTCGACACGATCGAGGCCGGCCAGGTCGGCATCCTCGCCGCCTCGATCAAGGACATCGCGCACGCGCGGGTCGGCGACACGGTGACCGACGCGGATCGCCCGGTCGATGCGCCGCTGCCCGGCTTCAAGAGCGTGAAGCCGATGGTGTTCGCCGGGTTGTTCCCGGTCGACGCCGCCGACTACCAGGACCTCAAGGACGCGCTCGGCAAGCTCGTGCTGAACGACGCCTCGGTCACCTACGAGCCGGAGACCTCGGCGGCGCTCGGGTTCGGGTTCCGCACCGGCTTCCTCGGCCTGCTCCACATGGAGATCATCCAGGAGCGGCTCGAGCGCGAGTTCAACCTCGATCTGATCACCACCGCGCCGAGCGTGCGCTACCGGATCCACATCCCGGGGCAGGAGATGCTCGAGGTCGACAACCCCGCCAGGGTCCCGGATCAGGGCAAGGTCGATCGGATCGAGGAGCCGATCATCCTCGCCACGATCCACCTGCCGCAGGAGTACGTCGGGCCGATCATGCAGCTGTGCCAGGAGCGGCGCGGCGTGCAGCAGGGCCTGCACTACGATCCGGGCGGGCGCGTCCGCGTGGTCTACGAGATGCCGCTGGCGGAGGTCGTGTTCGGGTTCTACGATCGCCTGAAGACGATGTCGCGCGGCTACGCGTCCCTCGACTACGAGCCGGCCGGCTACCGCGACGCCGATCTGATCCGGCTCGACGTACTGATCAACGGCGAGCGCGTCGACGCGCTGTCGCTGATCACGCACCGCGACACCGCGTACCACCGCGGCCTCGAGCTGTGCACCAAGATGAAGGACGTGGTGCCGCGCCAGATGTTCGACGTCGCGATCCAGGCCGCGATCGGGAGCCGCGTGATCGCGCGCACCACCGTCAAGGCGATCCGCAAGGACGTCACCGCGAAGTGCTACGGCGGCGACATCACGCGCAAGAAGAAGCTGCTCGAGAAGCAGAAGGAAGGCAAGAAGCGGATGAAGTCGGTCGGCTCGGTCGAGTTGCCACAGGAGGCGTTCCTGACCGTGCTGAAGGTCGACTGAATGCGCTCGTCGAGCCTCGATCGCCGCGTCCGCAAGGAGGCCACGCAGCTGGTCCGCGATGCCCGCGCCGCGCTCGATCTCAAGCGCGGGCTGCGCGGCAAGGCCGGCGATCTCGAGGCCGCGACCACCGCGGTCGAGCAGGGGCTGGCGGCGGGCGATCTGCAGAAGGTGCGCGCCGGGCTGCCGGTGCTCGACGCGCTCGTCGACGAGCTGGTCAAGCGCCCGCCGAAGTCGACCACGCGCGACTACGTCGAGTCGGTCGGCGCCGCGATCCTGATCGCGCTGGCGCTGCGCGCGTTCGTGATCGAGGCGTTCAAGATCCCGTCGAGCTCGATGTATCCGACGCTCGAGATCAACGACCACATCTTCGTCAACAAGTTCATCTACGGGGTCCGGATCCCGTTCACCAACACCAAGCTGTTCGAGCTGCGCGGGCCGCGGCGCGGTGAGGTGATCGTGTTCATGCTGCCGTGCGAGCCGGACCGCGACTACATCAAGCGCGTGATCGCGACCGCCGGCCAGACCGTCGAGGTCCGGTGCAACGTGGTCTACGTCGACGGCAAGCCCGTCCCGTCGCAGTGGGACGGCTCGAACACCTGCACCCACGAGGACAAGGACGAGAGCGCCGACCGCTGGTACACCACCGAGTGCTCGCGGTACCGCGAGACCGTGGACGGGCTCGCGTACGACACCTTCCACGACCGGTCGCGGCCGGAGCATGACGCCGAGCAGCAGGCCGATCTGAACGACTTCCCGCGCGAGCCGGTGCCGCCGAGCTGCAGCAACCCGCGCGCGCCCGGGCCGCGCCGGCCGGCCGCGAACCAGGCGCTCGGCAAGGTGGTCGACACCGCGCCCGAGGATCCGGCCGCGCAGTGCGCGCTCCACCGCCACTACGTGGTGCCCGAGGGCCACGTGTTCGTGATGGGCGACAACCGCGGCAACTCGAACGATTCGCGCGTGTGGGGCTCCGTGCCGCTCGAGAACATCAAGGGCAAGGCGCTGTTCATCTGGCTGTCGTACCGGGACCTCGGCTGGTCGGGGTTCCGCTGGGACCGGATCGGGAACTTCGTCCACTGATGCGGTCCTCGCGGCTCGATCGCCACGTTCGCCGCGAGGCTCGCCAGCTGGTCCGCACGGTTCGCGGGGCGCTCGCCCGCCACGGCGGCGTCACCGGCGCGCGCGAAGAGCTCGAGCACGCCGCGCGCACCGTCGAGCGCGCGCTCGCCGATCGCGATCTCGCGCGGGTGCGCCGCGAGCTGCCGGTGCTCGACGCGCTGGTCGACGCGCAGGTGCGCTCGGCCCAGTCGCCGCTCTCGATCGGGGTCGAGTACGGGTGGGCGATCCTCAGCCTGCTCGCGCTCGTGTTCGGCATCCGAGCGTTCGTGGTCGAGGCGTTCAAGATCCCGTCGAGCTCGATGTACCCGACGCTCGAGATCAACGACCACATCTTCGTCAACAAGTTCGTCTACGGGCTGCGCATCCCGTGGACCCAGAGCAAGCTGTTCGAGCGCAGCCCGGCGCGCGGCGAGGTGATCGTGTTCGCGATGCCGTGCGAGCCGGAGCGCGACTACATCAAGCGCGTGGTCGGCCTGGCCGGCGACACCGTCGAGATGCGGTGCAACACGCTGTACGTCAACGGCGCGGTGGTGCCGAGCACGCGGATCGACGAGCCCTGTGTGTACGAGGACCGCGACGACGATCAGGTCTGGTACCCGGTCCGCTGCGCGCGCTACCGCGAGCGGCTCGGCGACTACACCTACGACGCCTACTACTCCGAAGATCGGCCGCGGTTCGACGCCGCGCATCGCGATCGCGCGGAGCACGGCGACGGAGCGATGAACGACTTCCCGCTGCACGAGGCGGTGCGCCGGTGCCCGGCGGCGACCAACCAGGCGCCCGGCCGGATCGAGCTGGTGTCAGCCGACGGGCCGCGCAGCGCGTGCGACCAGCAGCTGCGCTACGTGGTCCCCGCGGGCCACGTGTTCGTGATGGGCGACAACCGCGATCGCTCCAACGACTCGCGGTTCTGGGGCTCGGTGCCGCTCGAGAACATCAAGGGCAAGGCGCTGTTCATCTGGGCGTCGTACCGCGACTGGGGGCCGCTGAAGTGGTCCGAGGTGCGCTGGGACCGCGTCGGCGCCTTCGTGCACATACTCGCGACCCGCGGCAGTGCAACGTACCGACACCCCGAGGCG
>JBQCJR010000100.1:0-2071 GCA_051952595.1 Kofleriaceae bacterium | reverse complement strand
AGGCGGATCGCGAGGGCGCCGAGCGCACCGAGCGCGATCTGCTGCACATGCTCGAGCTGCGCGCGACCGGCGAGCGCACTCACGTCGAGATCGTGCGCACGATCGCGACCCGCGGGGTCGCCGAGGGCTCGGGCATCGGCGAGCTCGCCGCGGCGGTCGAACGCCACCGCGATCGCGCGTGGACCGGCCCCGAGGCGGCGCATCGCGCGATCGCGCGGGCCACCGCGCAGCTCGGCGAGCTGGTGCGCGCGCTGCTCGCGGATCGCGCGGCCCACGCGATGGCGAGGAGCGGCGGGCTCGCGGAGCTCGCACGCACGGTCGCGGAGCGGCGCTCCGATCCATGGACGATCGCCGAGCAGCTCGTCGAGTCGGTGCGCGATTAGTGCACGATCCGGCACTCTCGCTGTAGGTGTAGCCGCGGTCACGCGCGCGGCGGTTTCTGCGTCCCCAGCGAAGCGCGGTGTTAGAATGACCGAGCCTCGTTCGTAGCAGGGGTATCTTATGACTCACTTACGCATGCGCTTGGGGGCGCTCGTCGTGGCTGCGTCCGCGTCCAGTTGCGGACTGATCAGCGATGACGTCGCCGACTTCAACCTCGATCTCCCGGACAAGAAGTTCAGCATCGACGCGTCGAGCTGGAACGTCGACGATGCAGAGGCGCAAGCCCTGCTATCGACCGACTGCTCGGCCGCGCCGAACGTGTGTAACACCGCCGCGCAGATGGCGTGCGAGATGAACTGCTCGGGCACGTGCAGCGCGACCACCCAGAAGTGCGAGCTGTCGCTCGACGTCGGGCTGCACCAGGCGATCAACCTGGTCCAGGAGAAGCCGGAGCTCAAGTCGATCAACGACCAGCCGGTGATCAAGGTGACGATCGATAGCGTCACGTACGACGTCACGGCGAACACGCTGAACGTCGTGACGCCGGACATCGCGGTCTACGTCGCGCCCTCGACGGTGATGAAGCCGAGCGATCCGGGCGCGATCAAGATCGGCACGATCGAGGCGGTCCCGGCGGGCGGCACCACCGACAAGCCCCGCGAGGTGACGTTCACCGCCGACGGCAAGGCGAAGCTGGTCTCGATGATGAGCTCGTTCAAGACGCCGTTCAACGTGATCGTCGGTGGCACGATCGTCGTCAAGGAAGGCCAGGTCGTGCCGAGCGGAAAGCTCGACGCGGTGATCCGGATCCGCGCGCACGCCGGGCTGTGACTCGTCTATCCTTGGGGGCGATGAGGGGACCGTGGAGCGCCTGTGCGCTGCTCGCGGCGTGCACCTCCGGAATCGACGCGGGTGATGACGGCCCGGGGCAGGGCACGCCGCAGGACGCCGCCCGCGACGCCACCGGTCCGATCTGGATCGACGCCCCGATGACCGACGGCGGCGTGGTCGACTGCAAGCCGCCGGTCTCGACCTTCGGCGACGGCCACCACAACCCCGGGCGCGACTGCCAGCAGAGCTGCCACAACCACGGCTTCACGCTGTCGGGCACGATGTTCGCGAGCGCCACGACGAGCACCGCGTACCCCGGCGCGACGGTCACGCTCACCGATCGCAACAGCCAGACGATCGAGCTGGTGACCCAGCGCAACGGCAACTTCTACACGAAGCAGCCGATCGCGTTCCCGGTGCGCGTGCGGATCAGCGCGTGCCCGAACGCCGCGGCGATGCAGGCGACGGTCTCGACGGCGGGCTGCAACGCGTCCGGCTGCCACGCGCAGGGCGGCGGGCTGCAGATCCACCTGCCGTAGCCGCGCGGCCCGCGTGGCTTGATCGAACGCCGTCGACGGCGCGCATGTTCCGCGCCGCCGGCGCGGCGCGCCGTGGCGCGGTTTGTCGACGAGAGTCGTGTCTACACACCCACACGCGCCCACAACTGCGCGTCGAGACTGCGCGCCGCGCATGGCACGTCGAGTGCTCGAGAGCTTCTCCAGCATCACCCGATGTCTGCAAAGGGGCTCACCATGAAGACGCAATTTCGTTGCATGTGGTTCGCGCTGATGATGTCCGGTTCGCTCGTCGCGTGCGGTGGCGGTCGAGGTGACTCGACGCCGAGCGAGCCCGCGCCGGC
>JBQCJR010000099.1:0-2513 GCA_051952595.1 Kofleriaceae bacterium | reverse complement strand
CCGGCGAGCCGAGCACGTGCACCACGGTGTGCGGCGACGGCGTCGCGGCCGGCGACGAGGCGTGCGACGACGGCAACGCCATCGAGACCGACGGCTGCACCTCGGCGTGCGTGATCGGCGTGGTGTGCGACGCGACCGCGGTCCCGGGCGGCAGCCGGTTCGCCGTCGACCCGGCGACCGGCCACTGCTACGTCTCGTTCGACAGCGAGTCGACCACGTTCGCGGGCGCGCAGGCCGCGTGCGCCGCGACCGGTGGCTACCTCGCGACGATCACCAGCGCGTCCGAGGACGCGGTGGTGCGCGATGTCCAGAACCCGGCCGAGACCCCGTGGATCGGCGCGTCCGAGGACGCGAACGACACCGACGATGTGTTCGCGTGGGTGACCGGCGAGCCGTTCGGGTACAGCCACTTCGCCGCCGGCCAGCCGGACGACGACGCGTCGACCGACGGCCTGGGCGACTGCCTGCACCTGGTCAACAGCGCCGGTGAGTGGAACGACACCAACTGCGACGCGACGACCTTCGTGGTCGGCCGGATCTGCGAGATCGAGCTCCAGGCCTGCGGCGACCACGTGATCCAGTCGACCGAGGGCGAGGAGTGCGACGACGGCAACGCGACCGGCGGCGACGGCTGCTCGGCGACCTGCCAGATCGAGGACGGCTGCGGCGACGGCAACCTCGACCCGGGCGAGCAGTGCGACGACGACAACGTCGTCAGCGGTGACGGCTGCTCGGCGACCTGCCAGTTCGAGCAGACCTGCGGCAACGGCGTCCGCGAGGGCACCGAGGAGTGCGACGACGGCAACACCGGCGACGGCGACGGCTGCTCGGCGACCTGCGAGCTCGAGTCGGCTCCGACCTGCGGCAACGGCACGGTGGACGCGGGCGAGCAGTGCGACGACGGCAACACCGCCAGCGGCGACGGCTGCTCGTCGACCTGCCGCAACGAGCTGGACCTCGCGACGTTCACGTTCACCGGCAACGGCGGCAACGAGGTGACGGCGGCCGCCGACGGTAGCTCGCCGGCGCCGGGGCTGGCGTCGATCCCGGTGATCCGCCGTGGCTCGGGCCTCTCGGCGACCGCCGCCAGCGGTGCATTTGGCGCCGGAGGTTGGACGACGGGGACGACGATCGATGAGAACGACTACTTCTCGTTCACGGTCACCCCGGCTGCCGGGTTCACCGTCTCGCTCTTGAAGATCAAGCTCGACGAGAAGCGCTCGGGCACCGGCATCCGCAACTGGCTGGTGCGCTCGAGCCTCGACGGCTACACGACTGACCTCGCGACGTTCTCGGTGCCGGATAACGACCTGACCCGCACCAACCAGACGATCACCCTGCCGGCCGCGGCGTTCAGCCACCTGAGCACCGCGGTCGAGTTCCGGATCTACGGCTACGCGGCCGAGGCCGCGGGTGGTTCGTGGCGCGTCGACAACCTGGTCATCCACGGCTCGACCGACCCGCTGTGACCGGTTGGTGACCGGGGCGCCCGTCCGCTACTTCGCCTGATAGTTCTCGTACACCGAGGGCGCGGCGGCGGGCGGGGCGGCGTCGGCGGTGGGCTTCCACTGGACCTTGGCCTTGGCGGCCCGCTCGCCCTTGTACTTCTTGCTCGCCGAGGCGCGGCTCTCGTAGGCGTGCTCCTCGGCGGCCTTGTCGGCGTCCGCCATGAAGTCGTAGACCGCCTGCTGGGTCGGCGGCTTGGCGTCCTTGGCGGCGGTCACGTCGAGCGCCTCGGTGGCGTACGACTTGACCAGCTTGGGCTCCAGCTTGCGGAACAGCGTCGGCGATTGGAACACGTCGACCGTCGCGACCTTGCCGTTGAGTGCGATCACGTAGCCGACCATGCGCTCGCGGTCCGCGGCGGGGAGCTTGCCGAGCGCGTCGCCGATCCGCTTCTCCCAGTTGCGGAGCGTGCCGTCGGACTGCTGTACCGCCACCTTGCGGTACGTGTCCGTCGCGGTCTTGGTCTTGCGCTGCGCGTTCTTGGTCGCGACCTCGCTCCACACCTCGCTCTGGTTCTCGTAGTTCGCCTTGCCGCGCAGGCGGCCGTGGGCGAGCGCGCGCGCCGAGGTGAACTCCTTCGACGAGTTGTCCCACCGGCCGTGCTCGACGCAGAACACCGGCACGTCCTGGGTCGACTTCGGCGGGATCACGATGTTGGTGCCGATGATCCGGTCCTGCTTGCCGCCGATGATCACCTCGCCGGCCAGCACGAACACCGGTTGGTCGGCGCTGTTGATCAGGGTCAGGCTGTTCACGTCCTCCGACGAGACCTCGCGGATCTTGACCTTCTTGGCCGCCATCGCCTCGTCGAGCACGAGCATGTCGACCTGCTCCTTGGCGCTCGGCGGCTTGTTCACGATGACCGGCGTCAGGGTCAGGCTCTCGATCTGGATCGGCGCGAGCATCGAGTTGCGTTCCCACGCGGACCCCGGCTTGGCCGGCGCCGACTGGGCCGGGCCCGGGTTGGGCGCCGGTGTCGGGGCCGGGGTCGGCGCCTGCGGCGGCTG
>JBQCJR010000098.1:0-7192 GCA_051952595.1 Kofleriaceae bacterium | reverse complement strand
GACACGCCGAGCTCGGCGGCGAGCTGATCGACCGAGCGCTCGTTCAGCGCGCCCTCGGAGATCCGCGCCGCGGCCACCGCGACCAGCCGATCCACCGCGTCGACCTCCGCGATCTCCGCGCCGGGATCACCGGGCGCGAGCTCGGGCCGGCAGCGCAGGCACGCGCGGAACCCGGCGGCTTCGGCCTGTGCGGGCGTCGCGTAGAACGTGCAGCGCGTGCGACCGGGCGTGCGCGCGGGGCAGATCGGCCGGCAGTAGATCCCGGTCGTCGAAACTCCGACGAAGAACACGCCGTCGAACCGCGGATCGCGGGTCACCAGCGCGTCGTAGCGAGCGTCGTCGGTCAACACCCCCACGAGTTACCACGCCCCCCGCGCGTCGACTGGCCGTTTCCGGACACCGCCGCGATCAGCGCGCCGAGCTCAGCGCGGCGCGCTGTGGCCGGCGGACGGGCCGTCGCACGCATCCGCGGTCGCGTCGGGCGGCGGGGCGGCGTCGTCGCGCCGCGCCGCGACCGCGATCAGCTGATTGCGCGAGGTCGCGTCGAGCGCTTGCCACTCCTCCGAGGTCATCACGAAGCCTGCGAGCTCGATGTCGCCCCTCATGGCTGTCACCTTCATCGCCGGTGCGTGTCCGGGCAACTTTTCGTGCTAGACGCGTGCGGTGTCACGCAAGGTCACCCATCGCTACGTCGACCCACTCGCCCAGGTGTGGATCGGCGCCGCACGCCGGATCGGGCTGTCGATCGTCCGGACGCCGGACGCGTACGCGGCGACCGATGGGCGCGGCACGCTCGCGATCGGCGATGACGCGACGCTCGATGCCGACGACAGCCTCGCGCAGATGATCTTCCACGAGCTGTGCCACTCGCTCGTCGAGGGCGAGCGCTCGTTCCAGCTCCCCGACTGGGGCATGGACAACACCGGCCCCGACCACGACTGGCGCGAGCACGCGTGCCTGCGCGTGCAGTGGGTGCTCACCGGCCGCCACGGCTTGCGCGTGGTGTTCGCGCCGACCACCGAGTTCCGCGCGTTCTGGGATCGGCTGTCGGGAGACGTGCTCGCCGACCGCACCGACCCATCCGTTCAGGCGGCGATCGCCGCGTTGCGCCGCGTCGATCATCCGCCGTGGGGCCCCGCGCTGTCCGAGGCGCTCGCCGCGAGCGAGCGGATCGCGCGCGAGGCCGCCGCGTTCGCGCCGCCCGGCGATCCGTCCTCGATGTGGCGCGCCGTCGAGCCGCGCCGCGAGCGCCACCCGAGTGGCCTGCCGGCGGGTGATGCCACCGCGGGGTGCGGCTCGTGCGCGTGGCGCTACGTCCATCGCGGCGCGCCGCGCTGCCGCCAGGCCGACGGCCGGATCGAGGACGGCTGGCCGGCGTGCGAGCGCTACGAGGCCGCGCTCGACTGCCAGACCTGCGGCGCGTGTTGCCGCGCGGCGTACCACTCGGTCGAGGTCGCGCGCCGCGATCCGGTGATCGCACTCCAGCCCTCGTACATCGTCGATCGCGGCAGCTACCTCGAGGTGCGCCGCGAGGGCGATCGCTGCGCCGCGCTGCTCGGCGGCGCGATCGAGCGCGGCGCGACCACTCGATATCAATGCGCGATCTACGACGACCGGCCGCGGACCTGCCGCGAGTTCACGCTCGGCTCGGCGCACTGCCTGACCGCGCGGCGCCGGGTCGGGCTCAGCGCGTGAGCACGTCCGCGATCCAGCGGCGCACCCGCGCGGCGAGCACCGGCAGCGTGACCGCGCCCGCGCCGAGCACGACCGCGTGGAACGCCGGCAACGCGAACGCCGCGCCGAGCGCCGCCTCGGCCTCGCCGCGCAGCTTCAGGATCTCGAGCTGCCCGACCTTGTAGGCGAGCGCCTGCCCCGGCCACCCGATGTAGCGATCGACCTCGTTCGAGATGTTGATCTCGGTCAGCGCGGTGTGGGCGGCCATGAACGCCTCGGCCTCGGCGCGCGTCCAGCCGAGCGCGTGGAGCCCGGTGTCGACGACCAGCCGCGACGCGCGCCACGCGTCGTAACTCAGCTGGCCGATTCGATCGAGATCCGACGAGTACAGCCCCATCTCCTCGGCGAGCCGCTCGGTGTAGAGCGCCCAGCCCTCGACGTACGCCGTCGAGCCATCGAGCTTGCGAAACGCCGGCAGCGCGCCCAGCTCCTGCGCGAGCGCGATCTGCAGGTGGTGGCCGGGGATCGATTCATGCCAGGTCAGCGCCTCGAGCTCGAACCGCGGCCGGGTCTCGGGCTTGTACGTGTTCACGAAGTACTCGCCCGGCTTGGTGCCGTCGTAGTGCGGCTGGCGGTAGTACGCGATCGTCGTGTACGGCGCCTCGTACGCCGGGATCTCGCGCATCACGCAATCGGTCGCCGGCAACACCGCGAAGAACTTCGCCTGCGCGGCCTTCGCGCGATCGAGCGCGTGCTGCGCGGCCTCGAGGATCTGCTCGCGGGTCTGGAAGTACAGCTCCGGATCGGTGCGCAGCCGCGCGATCGTCGCGGCGAGATCCGGCGCGCCGAACAGCCGCGCGCCGAGCGCGGCGAGCTCGCGATCCGTGCGCGCGATCTCGGCGAGCCCGAGCGCGTGCAGCTCCTCGGGCGCGAGCGGCAGGCCGACGTGGTAGCGGATCGCCGCGCGGTAGCTCGCGTCGCCATCGGGTAGCCCGGCGAGCCCCTCGCGCGTGGTGCGCGCGGCCGGCAGCACGCGATCCTGGAGAAACCCGCGCAGCCGCTCGAACGCCGGCCGGATCTCGCGCGCGATCCGCTCGCGCAGCGCGGCGAGCGATCTCGCCCGCTCTCCCGTCGGCCACGGGTCATCGCCCTCGCCCCCCGCGACCCCCGCGACCTCCGCCCAGCCCGGCCGCGCCATCGGCCACGCGTCGACCGGCCGCGCCAGCTCGGCCTCGAGCTGCTCGATCGCGCGCCGCACCTTCTCCGCCGAGGCGACCCGCCCCGCCGCGAGCCCACGCGACAGGTTCTCGATCGTCGCGTCGACCGCGGCGCCGGCCTGGCCGAGCCGCGCGAGCAGGTTCGCCGCATCGCCGGGCTCCACCACGGTGTGCGACTCGACCAGGTACGACAGCTCGCCGAACAAGCTGCCGCCGCCCGAGTCCACCGCCCACTCCTGGAGCCGGCAGCCGGCCAGCTCGATCTCCGCGGCGAGCCGATCGCGCAGCAGCGCGGGGGTGATCGCGTCCGCCTCGCCGAGCGCGCCGGGCTCGATCGTCGCGAGCCCCGCCGCGAGCGCGCGGGCCTCGGCGAGCGCGCGCTCGTGCGCCGCCGGATCGCGCGGCGCGAGCCGGTCGTCGTAGCGATGATCTCCGAGCGTGGTCGCCCAGGTCGGCGCCCAGCGCATCAGATATTCCCAGTGCTCGGCGACCACCACGCGCAGCGCGGCATCGGTGATCCCCGCAACGGCGTCGGCGGCCAGCGGCGACGCGGGCGGCGTTCCAGAAGGGCCCATCCGGCGGTTGTACCGTGTAGGCTCCCGCGGTGCAGGTTCACCTGATCGACGGCACCTACGAGCTGTTCCGCGCGTTCTTCGGCGCGCCGCCCGCGCAGGCCGGTGGGCGCGAGGTCGGCGCGGTGCGCAGCTTGATGCGTAGCCTCGCGACGCTGCTCGGCCGCGGCACGATCACCCACGCCGGCGTCGCGTTCGACCACGTGATCGAGTCGTTCCGCAACGCGCTGTTCGCCGGCTACAAGACCGGCGAGGGCATCCCCGAGCCGCTGTTCTCGCAGTTCGAGCTCGCCGAGCGCGCCACCGCGGCGCTCGGCCTGATGGCGTGGCCGATGGTGGAGTTCGAGGCCGACGACGCGATCGCGACCGCCGCGCACCACCTCGCCGCCGATCCCGCGGTCGACCAGATCCGGATCACCGCGGTGGACAAGGACATGTGCCAGTGCGTGAGCGGCACGCGGATCGTGTGCTGGGACCGGTTCAAGGACCAGGTGCTCGACGAGCCCGCCGTGGTCGCCAAGCACGGCGTCGCGCCGGCCTCGATTCCGGACCTGCTCGCGCTGGTCGGCGACACCGCGGATGGCATCCCGGGGCTTGCCGGCTGGGGCAAGAGCTCGGCCGCCAAGGTGCTCGCCGCGTACCGCCACATCGAGGCGATCCCCGACGATCCGGCCGCGTGGACGGTCTCGATCCGCGGCGCGGACCGGCTGGCGACCGCGCTGCGCGACCAGCGCGCCGACGCCCTGCTCTACCGGACGCTCGCCACCCTGCGCACCGATTGCCCGATCCCGTGTGGGCTCGATGCGCTGGCCTGGCGTGGGGTCGATCGACCGGCGCTCGACGCGATCTGCGAGGAGATCGGCCTCGCCCCTGGGAGTATTCGCCTCGATCCCCGTCACCCGTAGGCATCACCGCCAGATCGAGTGGCTACTCGGCTGGCCGCCGCCAGCTGCGCGGGCCGTGCGCTCGGTTGCACAACCCGCGCAGGCGCCTGGTGAGCTGCCCGACGCGGGCAACGGCGGAGATCGCGCGTTGCACGTCATGTGCGTCGGTCCGGGCGTTGCTTGAGAGAGCGACCATGCGCTTCTCGTTGCTGCTCCTGTTCGCCCTCACGACGCTGGCCGCTTGCGAGATCGGTGACTCGGCTCCCTATACCGAGCACGAGGAGGACTCGGACTTCGATCCGGTGCCCAACGATCGCGCAGGCCTGTCGAACCTGGTCCCCCCGGTGTTCGACGCCAACAACGTGATCGCCGATGGCCTGCTCGACACCGCCGAGACCATGACCGTGGCGTCGATGCAGAAGTTCCTCGAGCGGTCGCCGTACAACAACAAGTCGTGGCTCGCCACGGCGACGTTCGGCGGCAAGTCGGCGGCCGCGCTGATCGTCGAGGCCGCGAACGCCGAGGGCATCCACCCGATCGCGCTGCTCGCGCGCATGCAGGTCGAGGCGTCGCTGGTCAGCAAGACCGCGCGGCCGACCCAGAAGCTGATCGATCGCGCGCTCGGCTGCGGTTGCCCGGATGGCGCGGCGTGCAACGCGCAGTACAAGGGGCTCGAGAAGCAGCTCGCGTGCGGCGCGCGCACGCTGCGCAAGTGGTACGACGCGTCGGAGGCCGGCACCAGCGCGTGGCGCAAGGGCGTCGCGAAGAAGACGCTCGATCCACGCACCGTCACGCCGAAGAACCACGCCACCGCGTCGCTCTACTCGTACACGCCGTGGGTGCTGGTGGGCTCGGGCGGCAACTGGCTGGTGTGGAACGTGACCAAGAAGTACGTCCGCCACGCGGACGTCAACTCGATGCTCCAGTAGCTACCGGCGCAGCTCGAGCGTGACCTCGGCGTCGGTCGCGGGGAACGAGATCCTCGCCACCACGCCCGCGATGCAGCGCCGCACCTCTTCGGTGGCGGTGCCGCCGCGTAGCTCGAACGTCGGTGCGCCCGCCGAGACGCGGAGCGCCAATGTCAGCCGCGGCGCGCTCGCCGCGAGGCACTTCGCCAGCTCGGCGCGCTGCGCCACGACCAGCGCGCGCACCTGCGCGGGATCCGCGGGCGCGGTGGTGATCGCGGCGCGCTTCGCATCGCGCTCCAGCTCCGGCGCCGGCTCGACCGCCGAGCGCGGCGCGGCTCGCTTCGGGGCCGCCCGGTCCTGCTTCTCCGACTCGACCGGCTCCGGCGTCGCCCCGCCGATGCCGCCGATCTCGCTCTCGCTCTCGCGGCGCGCGCGCTGCTCGGGTGGCGGCGGTGGCGACGCACGCAGCGTCGCGTTGCCGTCCTCGCTCGGCGGCGGCACCACGGCGCGCGGCGGCGACTTCTCCGCGGCCGGCGGACGGCTCTCGACGGCAGGCGGGGTCGCGGGCGCCGTGGCCACGCCGGTCTCCGCCGAAGCCGGCGCCGCCGCCGTGGCCTCGGTCGTCGCGCGGGTGTCCGCCGCGGTGCGCTCGCCCTCGCGCCCCGCCGCCGAGGTCGCGTGGTCCACCGCCTTGGTCGCCCCCGCCTGGCGCGCGAGCCCCCACGCCGCCGAGCGATCGACCCGGGCGCGCGCATCGCCCTCGAGCGACCACCGCGCGCCGTTGTGCGCGAGCTCGATCACCACCGAGCCATCGCTCGACGTCGCGATCTCGTCGTCGCCGTAAACCACGCCGCCGGAGACCAGGTCGCGTGGCTTACCCTCGCGCGTCGCTACGACGGTTCCCGAGACCTGCACCACCGTGCCGGCCGGCGCGCCCGCTGCGACCTTCGGAGCGTCGCGCTCGCCGCCGCACGACGAGGCCGACACCGCGAGGACTCCGACGAGCACGGCGCGCAACATGTCGTGGATTCTACGCGCATGCGACGCCGATGGTCTCGGCTGTGATGCGCTCGACATTCGACCGGTTGGACACTGACAGGTCCCGCGCCCTTGGCTCGCCGCGGTCCGCCGTCCATCCTCGCCGCGTGCGCATCGCGGTTGTCCTCGCCGTGGTTACCCTCGCCCTCGGCCTCGCCGGCGCGTGTGGTGGACCACGCCCTCTGGCGCGCCCGACCACCGGCACGATCGCCGGGCTCGCGCGCGATCGCGATAGCGGCGATCCGATCGCCAAGGCGCAGATCCACGTCCGCGCCTCCGGGCAGATGAAGCCGTGGAGCGCGGTGTCGAGCGACCGCGGGCTCTACGACGTCGATCGCCTCGCGCCCGGGCGGTACAGCCTGTCCGCGGCGTTCGCCGGCCAGTCGGTGGACGTCGTCAACATCGACGTCCGGGCCGGCGAGACCACGATGGTCGACCTGGTGTTCACCCTCGGGCAACCGGAGCCGATCAAGATCGACTACGCCGCGCCCGAGGTCAGCGAGATCGATCGCTACCGGCCGCGTGGCCTCGCGGACACGATCTCGGTCATCGAGGGCACGGTCAACGACACCGGGACCCGGCGGCGGGTCGTGGGCGCGGTGGTGACCGCGGTGGGCGCCGATATCACGCAGACCCAGCAGACGATCAGCGACGACCAGGGCCGGTTCCGGTTCGATGCGATCCCACCCGGGACCTACTCGGTGAGCGCGTACTACAGCATCGGCGGCCGCGGCCAGATCGAGGTCCGGCGCAGCGGGATCGACGTCGCCGGCGCCGAGGCGGTGATCGTGCCGCTGTGGATCGAGATGTCGCGCTAGCCGGCCGAGACCCGGCGCTTCGGGCCCGCGACCTCGCGATCCGTGCCGGCGATCCGGTTGTGCTCGTCGACGAACACCACG
>JBQCJR010000097.1:0-2680 GCA_051952595.1 Kofleriaceae bacterium | reverse complement strand
AGAGCCTGTCGGACGTGGTCCAGCAGATCACCGGGGTCAAGGTGCGCGAGACCGTGCCCGACGTGGTGATCGATCGCGCCGACGAGATCGAGCTGGTCGACCTGTCGCCCGAGGAGCTGCTCGAGCGGCTCGCCGAGGGCAAGGTGTACGTCCCCGAGCAGGCGCGGCGCGCGATCGACGCGTTCTTCCAGCGCGGCAACCTGCTCGCGCTCCGCGAGCTGGCGCTCCGGCGCACCGCCGAGCGGGTCGACGCCGACGTGCTCGCGTACCGCCGCGAGCACGGGATCTCGGCCACCTGGCCGACCCGCGAGCGGATCGCGGTGTGCGTCGGCGCGAGCCCCGGCAGCGAGCGGCTGATCCGCGCCACCAAGCGCATGGCGGAGGGGCTGCGCGCGCCGTGGGCCGCGGTCACCGTCGAGGTGATCGGCGCGCCGCCGCACAGCGCGAAGGATCTCGCGCGGCTCGAAGCGCACATGCGGCTGACCGAGAAGCTCGGCGGGCAGGTGGTGCGGCTGCGCGGCCCCACGGTGGCGACCGCGATCCTCGACTACGCGCGCCACCACAACGTGACCCGGATCGTCGCCGGCAAGCCGACCCACTCGCGGTGGCGCGACCGGCTGCGCGGCAGCCTGCTCGACGATCTGATCCGCGGCTCCGGGCCGATCGAGGTCCACGTGATCGCGCCGCTCGATCCGGCCGCGCCGCCGCCGGCCGTCGCGCCGGTGCGCGAGCACAGCGGCACCGCGCCGTACGCGTGGTCGGCGATCGCGATCGCCGCGGTGACCGCGCTCGGGATCGCGGTGCACGACCTGGTCTCGCTCGCCGACATCTCGATGCTGTACCTGATCGCGATCATGATCGCGGCGCTGACCGGGCGCGGCCCGGCGCTGCTCGCCGCGTCGCTCGCGGTGGTGGCGTTCGACTTCTGCTTCGTGCCACCGGAGTTCACGTTCGCGGTGCGCGACGCGCGGCACCTGCTGACGTTCCTGGTGATGTTCGGCGCCGGCCTGGTGATCAGCACGCTGACCGTGCGGCTGCGCCGCCAGGAGCGCGACGCGATCGAGCGCGAGCGGCGGACCGCGGCGCTGCTCGCGTTCACCCGCGAGGTCGCGTCCGCCACCGACGAGAGCGAGGTCGCGGTGGTCGCCGCGCGCCACCTCGAGGACGGGCTCGACGCCGCCGCGGCGATCCTGGTCCCCGACGGCGAGGGCGGGCTGGTCCCGGCGGCCGGCCTGGTGGCGCTCGCCGGCCAGGACGCGACCGTCGCGCGGTGGGCGTTCGAGCACCGCCAGATCGCCGGCCACGGCACCGACACGCTGCCCGGCGCGCGGGTGCTCGCGATCCCCCTGGTCGATGGCGACACGCCCGTCGGGGTGATCGCGCTGCAGCGGCGCCGCGGCGCCACCGCGTTCCTCTCCGATCAGACCCACCTGCTCGACGCGCTCGCCCGCCAGAGCACCGTCGCGCTCGCGCGCGTGCGGCTCGGCCAGCAGGCCAAGGACGCCGCGCTGCGCGCCCGCACCGAGGAGCTGCGCAGCTCGCTGCTCTCGGCGGTGTCGCACGATCTGCGCACCCCGCTCGCGGTGATCACCGGCGCCGCGACCTCGCTGCGCGACGACGCCGACAAGCTGACCCCGGCCGCGCGCGCCGAGCTGCTGTCGACGATCGTCGACGACGCGCAGCGCCTCGAGCGCGTGCTCGCGAACCTGCTCCAGCTGACCCGGGTCGAGACCGGGCTACAGCCGGCGCGCGAGTGGGTGCCCGCCGACGAGGTGGTCGGCGCGGCGCTCACCCACCTCGAGTCCGCGCTGGGCGATCGCGCCGTGCAGGTCGACGTGCCGGCGGAGCTCCTGCTGTGGATCGATCCGGTACTGTTCGAGCAGGTGCTGATCAACCTGATCGAGAACTCGCTCAAGCACGGCGCGCCACCGCTGTCGATCGGGGTCCACCGCGCCGGGGACCAGGTGGTGGTCGAGGTCGCGGACCGCGGCCCCGGGCTACCCGGGCCGACGAACCGGCTGTTCGAGAAGTTCGTGCGCGCGTCCGCGGCGCCCGGCGTCGGGCTGGGGCTCGCGGTGGTGCGCGCGATCGTGGTCGCCCACGGCGGGGACGTCACCGCGTACGATCGGCCGGGCGGCGGTGCGGTGTTCGAGGTGTCGATCCCGGCGGGCACGCCGCCGCACCAGGCCGCCGCGCCCCAGCCGAGCGCCGCCGCCGCGGGAGTCGCATGAGCAACGTCCTGGTGATCGATGACGATCCACACGTCCGGCGGTTCCTGCGCACCGCGCTCACCGGCCACGGCCACGTCGTGCACGAGGCCGGCACGATCGCCGACGGGCTGGTCGCGCTCGAGGAGCACCGGCCCGCGCTCGTGCTGCTCGATCTCGGGCTGCCCGACGGCGACGGCCTCACCGTGCTGCGCCGGATGCGCCCCGACTCGCGGATCCCGGTGATCGTGCTGTCCGCGCGCGGCCAGGAGGGAGACAAGGTGATCGCCCTCGACTCCGGCGCCGATGACTACCTCACCAAGCCGTTTGGCACCGGCGAGCTCATGGCGCGGATCCGCGTCGCGCTGCGCCACTCCGCCGAGGCCGGCAACGGCCCCGCCCCCGAGGTGATCGAGGTCGGTCCGATCCGCATCGATCAGCCGCGCCACGAGGTCTCGGTCGGCGGCGCGGTG
>JBQCJR010000096.1:0-9127 GCA_051952595.1 Kofleriaceae bacterium | reverse complement strand
GAGGAGGAGCACGGCGCGCTCGAGCGCCGCGCCGAAGTCATCGACTGAGGGCCGCGGCGTCGTTCCCGCCGCGACGGATGGCCGTTGTCGGGGGCCACTCCCGTGCTAGGCACGATCGAAGCAGACCCGTCGCTCGGCTCGCCTCGGTGAGCGCGGGCGCACGTCGACTCGTTCCGGCTCGCTGCATCGCCAGGCGCGGAGGCCTCCATGCACAGCGCTCACGAATTCCTGCTGGCCCTGACCGTCGTGCTCGGCGTCGCCGCCGTGATCACGGTGGTGTTCCAGCGGCTCCATCAGCCGGTCGTGCTCGGCTACATCCTCGCGGGCCTGATCATCGGGCCGCACGTCCCGATCCCGCTGATCGCCAATCCGGACATCGTGATCACGCTGTCGGAGATCGGCGTGATCCTGCTGATGTTCGGGCTCGGGCTCGAGTTCAGCCTCGGCAAGTTGTTCCGCGCCGCGCCGACCGCCGGGGTCACCGCGGTGATCCAGTGCAGCTTCATGGTGTGGGCCGGCTACGTGACCGGCCGGCTGCTCGGCTGGACCACGATGGAGAGCATCTTCCTCGGCGCGGTGATCGCGATCTCGAGCACGACGATCATCGCCAAGGCGTTCGACGAGCGCGGCATCCACGGCAAGCTGCGCGAGCTCGTCGTCGCGATCCTGATCGGCGAGGATCTGATCGCCGTGCTGCTGATGGCGCTGCTCACCGCGGTGTCGTCGGGGGCGGGGCTGTCGGCGAGCGAGCTTGCGGTCACCATCGGGCGGCTGCTCGGCTTCCTGAGCGGGCTGGTCGTGCTCGGCCTGCTCGTGGTGCCGCGGATGATGCGCGTGGTGGTGCGGCTCGGCCGCGCCGAGACCACGGTGGTCGCCGCCGTCGGGGTGTGCTTCGGGATCTCGCTGCTCGCCCAGGAGCTCGGCTACTCGGTCGCGCTCGGCGCGTTCGTCGCCGGGATGCTGGTCGCCGAGTCCGGCGAGGTCAAGCAGATCGAGCCGGTGGTCCAGCCGGTGCGCGACGTGTTCGCCGCGGTGTTCTTCGTCTCGGTCGGCATGCAGATCGCGCCGGGGACGATCATCGATCACTGGTTCGCGGTGCTGGTGGTCACCCTGGTCGTGATCGCCGGCAAGATCTTGAGCGTCTCGCTCGGCGCGTTCCTGACCGGCAACGGCACCCGGACCTCGGTCGCCGCCGGGATGAGCCTCGCGCAGATCGGCGAGTTCTCGTTCATCATCGCGAGCCTCGGCGTGCAGGTCGGCGCGGTCGGCAACTACCTGTACCCGGTCGCGGTCGCGGTCTCCGGGATCACGACGCTGACCACGCCGTGGCTGATCCGCGCCTCGGGGCGCGCCGGGAACTTCGTCGATCGCAAGCTGCCCAAGCCGATGCAGACGTTCGTGTCGCTCTACGAGGGCTGGATCGAGCGGCTCACCGACCGGATGCGCAGCGCGCGCCGCGAATCGCGCAGCCGCGTGCGCGTGCAGATCCGGAAGATCCTGCTCGACTTCGTGGTCGTCGCCGGCGTCGTGATCACCGTGTCGCTGGAGTTCGACTGGTTGGTCGACGCGTTCCGCCGCCTGGCGTGGGACGACCGCGCGGTGGCGCGGATCGTCGTGACGGCGCTCGGCGCGCTGCTCGCGCTGCCGTTCTGCGTCGGGATCCTGCGCTCGACCCGGCGGCTCGCCGGTCTGCTCGCCGACGTGGTGGTGCCGCCCGGCGACCCGGCGAACCTCGATCTCGGCCGCTCGCCGCGCACGGTGATCATCGCGACGGTGCAGCTCGGCGGCGTGTTGATCGCCGGCCTGCCGCTGGTCGCGCTGACCCAGCCGTTCCTGCCCGGGTACACCGGCGCGATCGTGCTGCTGATCGCGCTCACCGTGCTCACGATCGCGTTCTGGCGCACCGCCACCGATCTGCACGGCCACGTCCGCGCCGCGACCCAGGCGATCGTCGAGGCGCTCGCCGCGCAGGCGTCCGCCGAGCAGGAGCACGAGCACGGCGGCGGTCCGGGCGAGGGCGTCGCGGGGCCCGCGGCGCTGCCCGGCGACCAGCTCGCCACCGCGCGCGAGCTGCTGCCCGGGCTCGGCGAGCTCGCGCGCGTCGAGATCCCGCCCGATGCGGCCGCCGCCGGGCGATCGCTGGCCGACCTCGAGCTGCGCGGCGCGACCGGCGCGACGGTGCTCGCGATCGTGCGAGGCGAGGGCGGCGTCTCGGTGCCCGATGCGCACGAGGCGCTGCACGGTGGCGACATCCTGGGCATCGCCGGCTCCCAGGAGGCCGTCGAGGCGGCGACTCGGATCCTCACCGAGCGCGCCCCGCCGGACGCGCCACCCCGCGAGCCGGGCGGCGACGCGGGGTGACCCGGATCTGGCGCTCCATCCGCCGCCGCGGTATCCACTCGGCGTGACCGAACCCCAGCGCACCGACGACGACCAGCCGGTCCCGCGGATCCCGCGGCCGCGCGGCCTCAAGCTGTCGACGATGCAGCTGGTGCGGATCGGGTTCACCGCGGCGCTGCTGACCATGATCGTCGTGATCCAGCGGCCGTGCGCCAACAGCGTTTCGAAGTTCGTGACCAGCTTCGGCGACGAGGGCTCGGGTCAGACCAGCCTGCCCAAGCCGGGCACGGTCGATCTGCCGTCCACCCCGATGGGCAGCGCCGGCGACTACGAGCAGCTCGGCCCGAACATGAGCGAGGCCGAGATCAAGGCGGCGATCGAGCGCGCGAAGGCCAAGGCGGCGGCGCGCGAGGCCGCGGGGAGCGCGGACGAGGCGGGGAGCGCGGACGCGGCGGGGAGCGCGGATGCAGCGGGGAGCGCGGACGGAGCGGGTAGCGCGGTCCCGACGGGGAGCGCGGGAGGGGCGGGTAGCGCGGGCAGCGCGGCCCCGACGGGTAGCGCGGGCAGCGCGGCCCCGACGGGTAGCGCGGGCAGCGCGGGCTCGACGGGTAGTGCGGGCAGCGCGGCCCGGCCCTGAGTCAGCGATTCCAGAGCGCCGCGTGCGACAGGCAGGGCATCTGCGTCCGCCGGTCCGCGACCGTCGCGCCGTCGAGCGTGGCGACCACGACGCCGTCGCCCTCCGGGCGCTCGGCGACCACCGTCCCCCACGGATCGACGATCATCGAGTGACCGAAGCTCTGCCGCTTCTCGTTGTGGCGCCCCCACTGCGCGGCGGCGACCACCCAGGTCTGGTTCTCGACGGCGCGGGCGCGCAGCATCAGGTGCCAGTGCGCGGCGCCGGTGTGAGCGGTGAACGCGGCCGGCACCAGCAGCACCTCGGCGCCGCGGTCGAGGACCAGCCGCCGGTAGAGCTCCGGGAACCGCACGTCGTAGCAGATCGAGAGTCCGACCCGCGCCCCGCCGATCTCGGCGACCACCAGCTGGTCGCCCGGCGCGGTCGCATCGGACTCGCGCAGCGTCGCGCCGCCCGGGATGTCGACGTCGAACAGATGGATCTTTCGGTAGCGCGCCAGCTCGCCGCCGCTCGGATCGATCACCACCGCGGCGTTGTAGGTGCGGCGATCGTCGCCGGGCACGCGCTCGGGCATCCCGCCGCCGACCAGCCAGATCCCGTGCTGGGCCGCCAGCTCGCGCAGCATCGAGGTCACCGGGCCACCCTCGGTCCCCTCGGCGGTCGCGAGCTTGTCGCGCTCGGCGCGGCCGAGGAACGGGAAGCACTCGGGCAGGACGACCAGCTGGGCGCCGTCCTCGACGGCGGTGCGCACCAGCGCGCGACAGGTCGCGAGGTTGGCGGCGAGGTCATCGGTCGAGCAGAGCTGGACCGCGCCGACGCGGAGCTGCCAGGAAGCCATGCACGGTAGGTACCACGGTCGACCCGAGATCCTCGCGTCGGTCGAACGGCGGGGCGCAGGAAGCCTCTTGCCCGTGCGCGCCGCCGGTGGTACCCATCCGCCAGCTTTATCGCTTCGCGGTGAGGTGGCCATACGGCCACCTTTTTTTTGGTCCGAACATGTCTCGCAACCCACAACATCAACGCCTGATCTCGATCATCGAGCCGGTCTGCCAGTCCGCCGGCTTCGAGCTGGTCGAGCTGCGCTTCGTGCTCGAGCAGGGCGGCTGGGTGCTCCGCGTGTGTATCGACCTGCCGCTCGATCCCGCGGTTCCTCCGTCGGAGATTCCATCGGACCGCGTCGATCTCGAGGACTGCGAGAACCTGTCGCGCGAGCTCTCCGCAGTGCTCGACGTGGACGATCCGATCCCCCAGGCGTACAGCCTCGAGGTCGGCTCGCCCGGCATCGATCGGCCGCTGCGCACCGCGGACCACTTCGCGTACTTCGCCGGCAGCGAGGTGAAGATCCAGCTCGCGGTGCCGCTGCACACCGAATCGGGGAGCGAGCGCCGCAACTTCCGAGGAATTCTCCGCGGCGTCGAGGGTGACCAGGTCCAGATCGACGTCGACGGCCAGCGGTTCGCGCTGCCGATCGACGACATCGATCAAGCCAAGCTGATCCCGGACTGGGACGCGGTGCTGAAGGGGAGGAGCGGCGTTGGTATACCGGAGCAGAAGCCGATCAAGCCCGGGCACCACCCCTCGAAGAAGAAGCATTCCGCGCCTCCCAAGGGCGGCGCCAACAGCAACGAGTAGAACGGAATCGAAGGAACATCACCATGGAAGCCAAACTGGACATGGTCCTCGAGCAGGTGGGCCGGGACAAGAACATCGACAAGAGCGTGCTCATCAACGCGCTCGAGCAGGCGATCTTGACCGCTGCGAAGCGCACCTTCGGCCTCAACCGCGAGATGGAAGCGAAGTTCAACCCGGAGACCGGGTCGGTCGATCTGTTCCTGATCGTCAACGTGGTCGAGGAAGACGACGCCATCGAGGGGCGCGAGATCACCGTCGCCGAGGCCCACAAGGCGGGCCTCGAGGCCGAGCTGGGTGACGAGCTGCTGTTCCAGGTGTTCTACCGTGCCGAGGACGATGACCGCGCCCGCGAGCAGGACGAGAAGTTCGGCGCGCTCATCGATCTGAAGAACGCGAGCAAGAAGTTCGGCCGGATCGCCGCGCAGACCGCCAAGCAGGTGATCTACCAGCGCGTCCGCGAGGCCGAGCGCGACAACGTCTACAACGAGTTCAAGGATCGCAAGGGCGAGATCATCTCGGGCATCGTGCGGCGGTTCGAGCGCGGCGCGCTGATCGTCGACATCGGCAAGGCCGAGGCGGTGCTGCCGATGCGCGAGCAGGTGCCGCGCGAGAGCTATCGCGTCGGCGACTCGATCAAGGCGTACTGCCTCGACATCGATCGCAACGCCCGCGGTCCGCAGGTGATCCTGTCGCGCACCCACAAGGGCCTGCTCGAGAAGCTGTTCGAGCAGGAGGTGCCGGAGATCTACGAGAAGATCGTCCGCATCGAGAGCTCGGCCCGCGAGCCGGGCGCTCGCGCGAAGATCGCGGTGTCGTCGCGCGATCGCGACGTCGATCCGGTCGGCGCGTGCGTCGGTATGAAGGGCAGCCGCGTCCAGGCGGTGGTCCAGGAGCTGCGCGGCGAGAAGATCGACATCGTTCCGTACGACGACGATCCGGCGCGCTTCGTGTGCAACGCGATCGCCCCCGCCGAGGTCTCGCGCGTCATCATCGACGCCGAGGGCCACCGGATGGAGCTGATCGTCCCCGACGACAAGCTGTCGCTCGCGATCGGCAAGAAGGGCCAGAACGTCCGGCTCGCCTCGCAGCTGACCGGTTGGCGGATCGACATCCACTCCGAGTCGAAGATCTACGAGCTCGAGCGCCGCGCGAAGGAGCAGATCTCCGCGGCGATCGAGGGCGCCGGCTTCGACGTCGTCGTCGCCGACACGCTGTTCAAGCTCGGCTGGCGCTCGGTCTCCGAGCTCGGCCGCGCCCACATCGAGGAGCTCGCCGGACTGCCGGGGATCGCCGGACCGGAGGGTGCCCAGCGCGTGATCGACGCCGCGCGGTCGTACATGGCCTCGGGCGGTCGCCGCCAGGACACCGCCCGCAAGGAGGCCGAGCGCCGGTCTCAGATGTCGGGCGGCCAGCAGCTGATGGAGCTGGATGGCGTCGACGAGGACGTGCTGAACGTGCTCGCCCAGGCGAACATCCACTCGCCGGAGGACCTCATCCGTACCCCGATCGAGCAGGTCGCCACGTCGACCGGGATCGATATGGGAGATCTCGCGCGCCTCCGCCAGCGCGCGATCAGCTGGCTCGCGGAGGTTTCCTCCTGAGTCGTCACGTTCCTCACCGGACCTGCACCGGGTGCCGGACCGTCTCGCCGCAACACGATCTCGTTCGTGTCGCCGCTGACGGCCCGCGCCTGGTCGTCGATCCCCGCCGGTACCTGCCCGGACGGGGAGCGTATGTCCACGCACGCACCACATGCGTGACGATCCCGGGGCTCGCACGGAGTCTCCGTCGCTCGGTTTCGCCTCAGGATGTGCAGCGAATCGTCACCCAGCTGGGGGACATGTCACTTCTCGAAAACAATTCGAACCGTCCACGCTCCCGAGGAGGCTCGTCCGGAGGAGCAGGGACGGTCGAGATGATCACCCACGACGAAGATCGTGATCATCTGGGGAAAAACGCCCCTGGCCTTGCAGGTGCAGACACTGTAGAAACTCCCCCACGGATCAAGGCGAAGGATGACCGGAGCGAAGATGCGCGTGTATGAGATTGCCAAAGAGGTCGGCATCCCTAACAAGGACCTCATTGCGAAGATCCGGGCGCTCGGTCTCGAGGTGAATAACCATATGTCGTCGCTCGATGCGGACGACGTCGCTCGCATCAAGCGGTCGCTCGAGAAAGAGAAGCAGTCGGGCGCGCAGCCGCAGCAGACGCAGAAGCTGTCGACCGGCACGGTGCTGCGACGCCGTTCGAGCGGCGAGCGTACCTCCGAGGCCACGCCGGCCGACGAGCGCTCGGCCGAGCGTGCACCGGTCGCGCCGCCGCCCGCGGCTCCTGCCCCAGTGATCCGCCGACGCGCCGTCGCCGAAGAGGCGCCCGCCGCGCCCGCTCGCGAGGCCGCACCGGTCGCGCCGCCCGCTCCCGTGAAGGTCGCGCCGGTGGTTCGTCCGGCCGCGCCCGTCGAGCCGGTCGAGGCTCCGGCGCCGGCCCCCGCGCCGCGCCCCGCCGCGGTCGAGCCCGAGCGTGCACCGGCCCCGGTCGCCGCCGCGCCCACGCCGGCCCCGGTCGCTCCGCCCGCCGCGATCCGCGAGATCCCGGCTCCGGCTCCTGCGCCGGTCGCCGAGCCCGCGCCTCCAGCGCGCCCGGCACCGCAGGTCGCCGAGCGCGAGCCCGCTCCGCCCGTCGTCGAGGCGCCGCCGGCTCGTCCGCCGGTCGTCGAGGCTCCGGCGGCTCCGGCTCCAGCGCCGACCCCGGCACCCGCCCGCGTCGAGCCGGCAGCCCCGCCGGCGCGCCCTGCGCCGCAGGTCGCCGAGCGCGCGCCCACGCCGCCGGTCGAGCGCCCGCGCTCGCGCGCGATCATCTCGGTCCCGCACGTCATCTCGCGCACGCCGGATGGCGGCGCTGGCACGGGTGCACAGCAGGCAGCCGCCCCGCAGCGCGCTGCCGCGCCGGAGCCGCCGCCGTCGACGCCGCTGCCGCCCCGCGTGGTCTCGCCGCGCGCGCCGGCTCCGACGACGCCGCCGCCGATGCGCGACGAGCCGCGCACCGTCCAGGAGGTCGCGGGCTCTGCCCGCAGCCGGTTCGAGATGGAGCTCGAGCGAGCACGCGCCCGGACCTCCGAGCGTCCGGCTCCGCCACCGGCCGAGCCCGAGCAGGCGCCTGCCGTCGCGCGCGATCCGTCGCGCCCGGCGGTCGGCACCGTCATCTCGCTGCCGCCGCGGATCAAGATCACCGAGCGCGGCCCGATGGGCCGCCCGGCGCCCGGCCCGCAGCCGGTCAACCCGATCCGTGGTCGGTTCGCGCAGCAGCAGCAGCGCGGCGGCCCGCGTGGTCCGGGTGGTCGCCCGGGTCCGGGTGGTCGTCCGGGTCAGCACGACTTCGGTCGCAAGAAGCTGCCCCTCGGCAAGAAGGGCAAGCAGACCCAGCTCACCACGCCCGCCGAGCACAAGCGCGTCATCCGCATCGAGGACTCCATCATGGTGGCTGACCTCGCCCGCGGCATGGGCATCAAGGCTCCCGAGGTGCTGAAGAAGCTCTGGGGCATGGGCATGACGGGCGTCAACATCAACGCCTCGATCGACTTCGACACCGCCCAGATCCTCGCGAGCGAGTTCGGCTACGAGGTGCAGAACGTCGCCTTCAAGGAGGAGGACGTCTTCACCCAGAAGCCGGACGCCGACGAGACGCTGGAGACCCGCGCGCCGGTCGTGACCGTGATGGGTCACGTCGACCACGGCAAGACCTCGCTGCTCGACGCGATCCGCAAGACCCGCGTCGCGGCCGGCGAGTCCGGTGGCATCACCCAGCACGTCGCCGCGTACAAGGTGAAGGCGCCGGGGCACGGGGACATCGTGTTCCTCGATACGCCGGGCCACGAGGCGTTCACCGAGATGCGCGCGCGCGGCGCCCAGGCCACCGACATCGTCGTGCTGGTCGTCGCCGCCAACGACGGCGTGATGCCGCAGACGCTCGAGGCGCTGACCCACGCCAAGGACGCGAAGGTCACGATCATCGTCGCGGTGAACAAGTCGGATCTGCCGGATGCCCAGCCCGACCGGGTGCGCCAGCAGCTGGCGGATCGCGGCCTGATCCCCGAGGAGTGGGGCGGCGACACGATCTACGTCAACGTCTCCGCGCTCAAGAACCAGAACATCGACAAGCTGCTCGAATCGATCGCGGTGTCCGCCGAGATCCTCGAGCTGCGCGCCAACGCCCACAAGCCGCCGACCGGCTTGGTGATCGAGGCGCGCCTCGATCGCAACCGCGGCCCGATGGCGACCGTCCTGATCCAGGAAGGCACGCTGCGCACGGGCGACATGCTCGTCGCCGGCCGCACGTTCGGTAAGGTCCGCGCGATGCTCGACGATCGCGGTCAGCAGGTCGAAGAGGCCGGCCCGTCGACGCCGGTCGAGATCCTCGGCCTCGACGGCGTTCCCGATGCCGGCGACAAGGTCAACGCGGCCGAAGACGACAAGGTCGCCAAGCAGGTCGTCGAGCACCGTCGCCAGGAGTTCCGCAAGCGCG
>JBQCJR010000095.1:0-4078 GCA_051952595.1 Kofleriaceae bacterium | reverse complement strand
GTTCCAGGTGGGAGCGGTCGATCCCGCCTTCCTGGAGTCGCGGCCATTCACACCGTCGTGATGATGGGGGCCGGGCATCCCCCCTCTATTGACATCCGCGCACCGGACAGCTCTCCTCGAGGGAGGGGGCGTCGATGAAGGTACGGGTACACTTCCCGATCGAGCTGACCGTGGACGCGGGGGCGCTCGAGGGAGCCGCGCTCGATCGGCTGCGGAGCTCGCTGTTCCAGATCATCGAGCAGCAGTGGCTGCACGCGCAGTACACGCTGCAGGCGCAGGGCATCCCGGGCGAGGCGCGGATCGCCAGCATCACCTTTGGATGGAAGGGACCGTCGCGCCGCCAGTTCTCCGAGCCGGAGCGGCGCGCGATCGAGAAGCGCCTCGAGTCGACCGTGCAGGGCGCGACGAGGACGGTGGTGCCGTCGCGGCCGCCTCGCGAGTGGACGCACTTCCGGATCGAGTTCGAGGCGCGGTTCGGTGCGCTGGTCGCGCTGCTGCGCGAGCACCACCGCCGCACCGACGAGCTGAAGCTCCGGCACCGCCTCCAGTGGGACGACAAGGTGCAGGGCATCGCGTGGGTCGCGACCGTGCGCCGCGCGATGCCGTGGTCGCGGCTGCACGACTTCTTCCGCGACCAGTGCGACCGGGCGTTCGGCCAAGCAGCGCTGTTTGGCGCTCTCCCGGATGCGGCCCGCGTGGAGGAGCTGCGCGTGCTCGATCGCCAGCGGCTGCGATCGCTGCCTCGGCTGGTCGACCCCGCGGGCGGGGCCCGTGTGCTCGTGGATTCCCGCGGGACGGTGGTCGAGGGCACTCGCGTGGTGTTCGTCGCGCTGAAGCCGCCGGTGGTGGCGGAGGACTTCCGGATCCGCGGGTTCGCGTTCCGGCCGCGCTACGGCGACTGGCTCGACCTGCTCGAGCCGCTGAATCGCGATGATCTGCGCGAGCAGCGCCAGACCTACGCGGACGTGCTGAGCGAACGGGTCGACGCGACGGCCTGGGTGATCGACGTGCAGCGCGCGATCTCCCGCGACGCGCTGTACGAGCCGCTGAAGGCGAACGCGAAGGAGGTGCTCGGCCCCCACCACTCGTGGTTCGCGATCTTGCCGGGCGCGGCGTCGTCCATGGCGGCGCTGCGCCGGCTCGATGCCAAGGCGCTGGCCGCGCTCCCGGATCCGCTGGCGGGGCTGCCCTCGGCGACGGGCTCGAACGCGCCGTCGATCGGGTCCCGGCTGATCTTCGCCGCCGCCAAGCTGCCCGCGCTGGCGCTCGGCGACCTGGTCGAGCTGAGCCCGCGGTACGTGGCGAGGCTGCCGTTCGTGCTCGCCCGCGGGCTGGTCGATCCGGCCACCGTCGCGCGGGTCTACCGCATTTCTCGTGCGGAGCTCGACGCCTATCTCGAGAAGTACGGCTCGGACGAGCTCGAGATCCGCGTGCTGCCGTTCCGCGTCCGGCGCCGCACCAGCGACGTCGCGCTGCGCGCGTTCCTGCTGAAGCTCGCGGGCGACCAGCACCTCAACGCGGACTTCTTCGCCGCGATCGTGCGGCTCGCCGCGGCGGCGCAGGGACGGGACGGTGCGCCGCTGCGCGCGGACCTCGCGTCGGCGCTGGACGACCTCGCGCTGCACCGCGAGTGGAAGCCCGGCGAGCTCGGCGCGCTGTTGTACGCGGTCATCGACGACCAGCGGATCCGCCACGGCGCGGCCGCGCAGGCCCAGCGACCGCAGCTGTCCGCGGTCGCGGACCGGATCGTCCAGGTGCTCGGCTTCGACGTCGCGGAGCGGCACCAGGCGCTGATCGACGTGTTCCGATCTTGGGGCCCTTCACAGAACCCGCTCGCGGTCGAGCAGATCCTCGACGAGCTGGAGCGCCGGGGCCAGCTGGGCCGGCTGTTCGAGGTGCTGAACAGCGACAGCCACCGGACCTGGCTGGCCGAGACGCGCATCCGCGTGCTTGGCATCGTCGAGCGGACGCGCTACCAGGGCGACCCGCGCGTCCAGCGCGTCGCGCACGCCCAGACGGCGCTCACGCGTGGCGCGGTGCTGCAGCTCACCGTCGACGTCGACGCGAACGACAACCCGCTCAACCTGCGCTTCACGCGCAGCGGCGAGAAGGTGTTCACCGCGGGCAACAGCAAGGATCCGAGCGCCGGCGTGATCTCCGAGGTCGCGCCGTACTTCTCGACGGTGGCCCCGGTCTCGCAGCCCAAGCCGACGGCGCTCGCCCGGCTCCAGGCCCCGACGAAGAAGAAGGTCGGCGACCTGATGGCCGCGATGATGTGTGGCAAGGGCGAGACGCGCACGCGCGAGCAGCTCGTCGCGCAGGCCATGGAGGAGGCCTCGAAGGAGCTGCAGCCGCCGCTGACCAAGGACGACTTCGTGCGCGTCCAGATGCGGCTCAGCCTGCGCGTGCGCCGCATCGAGAGGCGGCCGTGGTCGGGCATCCACGTCTACATCGTTCACGCCGAGCGGGTGCGCAAGTTCGGCGACGGCGAGTGGGAGACCATCGGTCCGCCGGAGGAGCTCACGCTCAACCAGCTCGACGGGGAGATGATGGGGCTCCACGTCGATCACCTGATGGCGCTGATGACCACCATCGCGCTCGGCGCGGCGGTGCTCGTCGGCACGATCTTCGTGGCCGCGACCGGCGGGGCCGGTGGGCTGCTCCTGCTCGGCTTCGCGGTGACCGTCCGCGAGCTCATCTACTACTTCACGACCGATGCCGCGGATCGCGACCTCGATGGCTACCTGACCGCGGCGCTGTGGGGCGTGCTCGACGTGGTCGGCTTCCGGGTCGGCGGGATGCTCGCGGGCAAGCTCGCGCAAGCGGTGGTCTCGCGGTACGCGCTCGAGCAGGCCGCGACCAAGTGGATCCTCTACATCGGCAAGGGGCTGGTCGTGTCGTCGGTGCAGGGCGTCACGCAGGTCCTCGAGAAGTTCGCGAACGACCTGTTCCACCTGACGAGCTGCCGGCGCTGGTCCTCGCCGTGGGAGTACTTTGTCGCGTTCGGCTACGGCTTCGCGATCGGGCTCGCGTTCGAGTTCGCGGTCGCCCCCGCCCTGGGCGTCGGCTTGCGCGCGACGATCCGCGGGCTCTCGAAGCTCAAGGCATCGGTGAAGGACACGGCCGAGGTCCTGATGCGGTACATGAGCCCCGGCGAGCTCGAGAACCTGCTCGAGCGCGCCTTGCCGAAGCTCTCGTCCGCGCTCGAGAACACGATGAAGGGCGAGAAGGCGGGCGTGGTGAAGCAGCTCGTCGACGGGCTGAAGAAGCAGCTCGACGAGGTGGTCGCCCACGCGACGCAGGTGGCGGAGCCGAAGGGCCTCGCGGCGAAGCTCAAGGCGGAGTGGACGTCCCGCGCGGTGAAGGATCTGTTCGAGGCCGCGCAGGTGCGGCTCGGGCCTAACGCGACCACGGCGCTCGATCGCCTGATCCGCAGCGTCGGTCCCGACGACATGTCCCGGATCCTCGACACGACGCTGCACGGACATGGCGTGCGCGAGCTCCTGGAGCGCCAGCCGGATGCCGCCGCGTTGCTCCTCGGGCGCACGTACCGGGGCAGCCCCGACGAGCTCGAGCGGTTACTCGTCAGCCTGCGGCGGGCGTCGGAGGACGACGCGCAGGCGGTGCTCGCGGCGATGACCCGGGCGCAGGGGCTGTCCGAGCTCGATCGCCAGGTCGTCACGTGGCTGTCCCTCCACTCGCCGCGTCAGCTCGCGGCCTTCCTGCGCATCGCGGAAACGCAGGAGCTTCGCTCGCTGCTGCGCTTCCTCACCAGCCAGCGCACCACCTCGAAGGAGGTCGCATCCTCGATGCAGGAGATCTCGTCGGCGTTGCTGGACGAGGCGTCTCGCCATCCGAAGCGGCTCGGCGCGGTCACCCGGGCCCTGACCCGGGAGCTCGACGCGGGTGAGCTGCCGGATGCCGGCTCGGTCCGGCGGCTGTTCCAGGGCGGCAAGGAGAACCTCGCGGAGCAGGCGCAGCTCGCGCAACAGCGTGCGCTCCGCAAGGGCGCGACTCCCGACGAGACCGCGCGCTCGATCGAGAAGGGCGAGCGGTTCACCACCCGGCAGCGGGAGAA
>JBQCJR010000094.1:0-7121 GCA_051952595.1 Kofleriaceae bacterium | reverse complement strand
GCGTACGCCCCGCTGCGCCCCCCTTATGCTACCAACACTCCCGGCTTGCCGGCTCCCGTACCCCTGCGTCTCGCGGTGCAGCCCTCCGGACACGTCACCACGGGCACCGCGCGACGGGAGCCCGACGTGGTCGCGCCGGCGGCGCCGACGTCCCCGAAGCTCGTCGCCGCGACCAGCAAGTCCGCGACGGTCTCGTTCCTCGCGCCTGGCGACGACGGCCTGGTCGGCAAGGTGCGCGGCTACGAGGTGCGGATCCAGAGCGGCGTGGACATCACCGAGGCCACGTTCGAGAGCGCGTCGCTGGTCGCGATCGGCGACGTGCCGATCGCCGAGCCGGGCACCGAGCAGCGGGTCGAGCTGACCGGCCTCTTGTTCGAGACCGAGTACTCGGTGGCGATCCGCGCGTTTGACGACTGCCGCAACAAGGGGCCGATCTCGACGCTGCGATTCGCGACCACCGCGCGCACGTCCGGCGAGGTCGACGCGTGCTTCGTCGCGACCGCGGCCTACGGCTCGCTGCTCGCAAACGACGTCGAGATGCTGCGCCACTTCCGCGACGCGCTGCTGCGCCGCACGGTGCTCGGCGAGCTCGCGGTCCAGGCGTATTACACGTTTGGCCCCGCGGTGGCCGGCGCGGTCGGGGAGTCCGAGCTGCTGCGGGAGACCGCGCGCGCCGTGCTGGACCCGCTGGTCCGGGCGGTCGCGTCATTGCGGCTGTGACTGCCGCGCCGCTGATGCATAATGCCCGGATGGTCGAGGCCGCCCGGCGCCCGCTCTCGCGCATCCCCGTTCGCCCGCTCGCGGCGCTGCTCGCCGTCCCGCTGGTCGCGCTCGGACACCCCGCCGAGGCCGCCGAGCAGTGCCACGTGATCGACATCGAGTTCCAGGCCGGCGAGCTGCCCAGCGCGCCGATGAAGGTGCCGGTGCAGGTCGTCGCGTGGCTCGAGGACGCGTCGGGCACGTACCGGCAGACCGTCATGATCACCCGGCAGACCGGCACGTTTGGCCTCGGCAACCGCCCCGGGCGGTACGACTTCAACAGCGGGCCGATGTGGCCGTACGGCCGCCGGACCACGGTGTTCCCGGTGTGGGCACATCGCTACGAGGCGTATCGCGCTGCGACCAACGCGCACCCGCCGTGGCCGCAGGTGGTGTTCCAGGACGGGGACGACGACAACCTGTCGCACTCGTTGAACCAGAGCTCGAACGAGATGCGGTTCTGCCGCCCGATGATGCGCAGCGAGTCGAAGTGGGCGCAGGCCGACGCGGGCACCTGCGCGTCGATGGTGTACACGGACAAGGGAAAGTACGGGACCGGCACGAGCCTGTACCCGCCGCGCGCCGACCTCGTCCGGTCCGCGCCGGACCACGCGTCGGTCGATGGCTACAAGGCGTCGAACCCGTTCGACGCGATCTCGCAGGCGTCGCCGATCAGCAACCAGCGGACGTCGATCAGCTGGTCGATCCCGCCGGAGCTGCCGAGTGGCAACTACGTGATGTGGCTCGAGGTGTCGCGCGAGTTCGACCAGAACGCGTCCTACAGCACCGCGTCGCTTCCCGAGCCGACCGGTATCCCGTGGGCGGACTACGGCGAGCCGTACCGCGGCCAGCCCTCGGTGCTCTACAAGGTGCCGTTCGTGATCGGCGACGCTCAGACCACGAGCCAGACCACGAGTTACGCCGGATATGGCGATCCGACCGGCGACGACGGCAACGTCCGGCCGCCGGACGCGACGATCACCGCCGATGTGCCGGGCTCGGGCGCGCAGCGGTTCGTCATGACGCCGGAGGGCTACCGGGTGCGCGTCACGTCGTACCCGCTGAACGACGACATCGCACCGGCGGCACCGGCGTCACCGGAGGTGACGGACCTGACCACGACCGGGGCGACCATCACGTTCACCGCGCCCGGCGACGACGGGCTGACCGGCCGGGCGCAGGGCTACGAGATCCGGCTGCGCGCCGGCGAGCCGATCACCGAGGCCAACTTCGCCGATTCGATGCCGGTCGACTGGGTCGGCGTGCCGGGCGCGCCCGGCGAGCTGCAGTCGCTCGCGATCGAAAAGCTGCTGTTCGACACCGAGTACTACGTCGCGATCCGCGCCTACGACAACTGCCGCAACTACGGCCCGATCACCGTGGTGCCGTTCCGCACCCTCGACCGGGTGTCCGGCGAGGTCGACGCGTGCTTCATCGCCACCGCGGCGTACGGGTCGCTGATGGCGAACGACGTCGAGATGCTGCGGCGGTTCCGCGACCTCTTGCTCGACGAGACGGTGCTCGGCGAGCTGGCGGTCGAGACCTACTACACGTTTGGCCCGGCGGTCGCCGGCATGGTCGGCGAGTCGGAGCTGCTGCGCGCCACCGCGCGCTCGATCCTCGATCCGATCGTGCGCACCGTGCGTAGCCTGTCGTTCTAGCGCTTGGTGACCGCGACGCGGCCGGTGAGCGTCACGTTCACCGCGTCGACCGTCGTGCCGCAGGTCCGGGTCAGCGACAGCGCGCCATCGAGCTCGAGGGCGAACCCGGCGGGGTCCGTGCCGTTGGCGCACAGCCCGGTGGCGACGCCTTCCCCGACCGGCAGCTGCGCCGTGTTGATCGTGAAGCTGCAGTTGTCCACCGCGCCGTTGAGGTCGATGATCCGGATATCGGCGTTCGACGTGGCGGTGCCGATCGTGCGCATGCCCTCCGACAGCCGATCCGGGCGCGGGATGCACAGGGTGATCCGTCCGGTCCCGCCGGATTGTGTGCCCTCGATCGACAGGCTGACCACGCCCTCGGGAGCATCGGGCACCGGGCAGTCGTTGCCGGGCAGGGCGCTGAGCCCGCCGAAGCTCAGCGTCACGTCGGCGCTGCTCGCCACCAGGCCGCTCGAGGGCGCGCCGCCGGTGCCGCAGGTGTCGTCGCCGCAGCCGCCGAGCGCGAGCGCGCCGGCGAGCACGGCGCCGCTAGTACGAGAGAGGGAGCGTGAGCGCGAACTGAGCGACGATGGCATTGCCGAACCTGTTCTGCTGGACGATGTACTGGAGGATGCCCTCGAAACGCGCTCCCGCCCACTGATCTTCGAGGCCAAACGCCTCGCCGAACATGCCGAGCTTGGCCTCGACCGTGTGGGTCGTGAACTTCGACAGCTTGACGTCGTCGGACACGAAGGTCTGCGCCATCTCGTAGCGCTCGTCGTAGAAGTACGCCGCGCGGGTCTGGTCGTGGAACCGGTAGCGCAGCGACGCGTCGCCGATCTCGCCGAGCTGCTGGATCGCGCGGATCTCCGGGGTGTGGGCGCGGATCTTCCAGTCGTCGCGGTAGTAGCGGTACTGCGCGACGAGCGTGGTGTCGGTGGGCTTCACGTAGTAGCGCGCGAACGCGGCGATCGCGGTGCGGTCGCGCTCGGTGGGGTGCTGCTCGGGGACGGTGCCGACCGACGTGCCGGTGCCGACGACGGCCGAGCGGTACGGGTTGGACTGGTAGCCGCGCAGGAACGCGACGTCGAGCGAGAGCCCGACCACGGTGTTGCGGCCGAGGATCTGGCTGGCCGACGCGAACACCGAGTAGCTGGTGAGATCACACGACGTGGTGTCCGCCGCGCCGGGCTCGCAGCGCAGCATCACCTGGCCGAGTCCGCCGCCGGTGCCGCCGCTGATCGTGTCGTGGCCGATGCCGGCGCCGAGGCCGACGGTCGCGTTCTTCTGCGCGAGCTCGGCCTGGCCGCGCACGCCGAAGAAGAACGACTTGTAGTCGGGCTCGGTGGAGTACTTGGCCTCGCCGGCGACCTTGAAGTCGCCGAGTTGGTGCGCGTAGCCGCCCCCGGCCTCGTAGCGATTCTCGGTGAACGGCTCGGCGCCGGAGGCCCCCGACGACGCGGACGCCGACGTGATCGCGTCGACGAGGAAGTGCGCGTTGACGAGGCCGCGCGCGCCGACCTCGAGCACCGCGTCGAGCATCGGCTGCACGACGCGCGTGGCGCGCTCCTTGTAGTAGATGCCGCGCGCCGAGATCGTGCCGTCGGCGCGCGCGGCAGACGGCGCGATCGCGAGCCCGATCGCGGCGAGCGATGCTAGTTGCAGCCGCATCCGCCGCCCGGCTGTCCGGTGCCACCGTCGGCGCCCTCGCGCGACCCGTTCTGGTGCTGACCGAAGCGCGCCTCGCCCGCGTCGCGATCGTTCGTCATCGCGCGCTTGGCGTGGACGCCGCGCTCGTGGGCGCGGACTCGGACACAACCGGACAACCCGGCGATCACGACAACGACGAGGGTGAGATACCGCACGTGGTGGCATGGACCATAACACGTGGCCTCGCGTGGCGAGCACGCGCGGATCCGTTGTACACCTCGCAGCATGAAGCGCTTGTCGTTGTCGCTCGTAGCGTTGATCGCGTGCGGTGGAGCACCGGACACCGGGACCACGACTCCAGCGGGAGGGGGCGCCGGTGGGACGACCCCCGCGCCGACGGGGCCCGGCGGCGATGTCTCGTTCGAGCTGCCGCCGGCGACGATCACGGGCATGGTGTTCGAGCCGGAGGCCCTCGGCCGCCCGGGCATGCCGCTCGTCGAGGCCAAGAAGAAGACGACGATCGAGAAGCAGCGCCAGGTGTTCGCCTCGACGAAGGACCCGGTCCAGAAGGAGGCCCACGCCGCGATCCTCGCGACGATGCTCTATCAGAAGAGCAAGGAGGACAAGGCGAACGAGCAGGCGCTGTGGACCGAGGCGCGCCAGGTGCTGCGCGACGCGGCGACCGCCGCGGGGCCCAAGAACGTCGACGAGATCACGCTGCGTCTGCTGGGTAGCTACGAGCTGCTGCTCGAGGACTACGCCGGCGCCGCGAAGGCGTGGGGCGAGCTGGTGGCGAAGGCGCCGAAGGACAAGGACGTCCAGTACAACCGCGCGTGGCAGGTCTACGCGCTGCTCAAGCAGCTGAAGAACGCCGAGGCGCTCGCGGCGCTCAACGGCGAGCAGCCGTCCGAGAAGTTCCCCGAGCTGGCGTACGTGACGGCGTGGGCCAAGTGGCGCGCCGGTGACGGCGCGGGCGCGTGGCAGGCGATCCTCGCAGCGTCGAAGGGCTGGGGCGGCAACGCGGGTCGCGAGGCGATCGATCGCGACCTGATGCTGTTCGCCGGCCGCGCGGACGTGCCGTTCGCCGAGGTCGCGCCGGGGCTGCTCGCCGCGTACAACGCGAAGCAGGCGGCGCAGCAGTATGCGGTGCTGTCGAGGCTGGCGACCTCGTACCAGTTCGCCGGGCGATGGGCGGACGGCGTCGCGGCGATCGACAAGGCGATCGTGACGATGGGCCCGGCGCTCGCGCCCGAGGATCTGCCGGTGCTCCGCTACACGCAGGCGGACCTGGCGATTCGGCTCGATAACCCGGAGGTCGTGGCGAAGTACGGCAAGCAGGTGCTCGAGCTGCTGCCCGCGTGCACGAAGTGTCCGGAGAAGTCCAAGCAGGACCTGGTCGGCGGCGTCGCGATCATGGCGCGGCTCTTCCACGTGCTGTACGCGACCGCAGACGACGTTCGCTACTACAAGCCGGCGAACGACCTCTACATCGCGGCGATTCCGCTGATCGCCGACGCGGCCCGGCGGGCGGAGGTCAACCGCGATGCAGACGCGTTGCAGAAGACGTTCAGCAGCCCCCAGCGCGTCAAGAGCGGCACTCACGACAAGGGCGTGATCAGCGCGTTGCTCGGCCGCCGCAACCAGGAGGCTCAGGCCTGCTACGAGGCAAAGCTGGTGAGCAACCCGAAGCTGGGCGGCACCGTGACGCTGCATCTGGAGTCGGACGCGAGCGGCGAGATCAAGGGCGTGTCCACCGAGCCGAAGGCGGGTGTCGAGGACATGTCGGCCGTCGCGGGTTGCCTCGCCGACCACGCCCGGACCTGGAAGCTGCCCAAGCGCGGCTCGCAGGGTGGGGTGACCCGGATCACCGGGACCTTCAGCTTCTCGACGGCGAAGAAGTAGCTCGGCCGAGGCATTCCGCGGCGCGGGCGAGGAAGTAGCTTCTCGGTCGGCCCGCTCAGCGGCGCGACTTCTTGCGCCGGCGCGGGCCGAGCGAAGTGCCGTTGAGCCGCGCGGTGCGCTCGAGCTCCGCGATCATCCGCTCGGCGCACGCGACGCGGCCGGGCTGATCCGGGTCGCCGAAGAGGCCGGTGGGCGCGGCGCTGGTCTCGACGAAGCGGCGCAGCGCCTGGTAGCAGCCGCTGGCATCGCCGAGGCCCTGCAGGGCGATCGCGAGGTTCCAGTGGTGGAGCGGCCACGCGGGCTCGGTGGCGATCGCGCGGTGGAGCGGCTCGCGCGCCGCGGCGTGCTCGCCGCGTGCGAGGTGGATCGCGGCGTGCGCGGCGGCGACGTCCGGGCTGGCCGGGTCGCAGCGCTCGAGCAGGGCGAGCGCGCGGGCGTGGTCGCCGGTGGCGATCAGCTCGACGGCGCGCGACAGATCGTGGGAGCGCGTGCGCGCGCGGCCGACGACGTGGGCGTCGCCGAGATCGAGCAGGTCGCGGCCGAGGTAGTACGCCGACGACAGTCGCTCGGGTTCGCGCGCGGTGATCCGCGCGGCCGAGGTCACCACCGTGCGCGCGTGCTCGAGGTCGTTGCTGGCCACGCGGTAGCCATCGGCGCACAGGCTGGCGATCAGCGGCGCGGCGCCCTGATCACCGGCGTCGTCCTCGTGCAGGCAGTCGTCGATCCGTCCGGAGGCGCCGATCAGCACGGCCCACCGGCGCCAGCGGCGCTCGCCGCTCACCTTGCGGCTGGCGACCACGACGAGGCGCGCGGCGGCGTCGACGAGCACGGCGACGTGGGTGGCGCGGGCGGCGCGGCGAGGCAGCGGGGCGGCGTTCGAGAGCGAGCCGACCACGCTCGCGATCCGCGCGCGCTGCTCGGCGCTCAGATCGAGGCGGGCGCCGAGCTCGGCGGCGAGGCGCTGCGCGGCCACCGGCGCGGCGTCGACGAGGATCTCGAGCATCTGGATCACGTCGTCGTCGTCGAGCTGGCGGACCATGAGGTCGACGGCGCTCGCGAAGTCCGCGAGCGTGTCGAGCTGGGCGGCGAGCGCGAGCGCGGAGCAGCGCTGCATCGCCATCGGATCGGCGAACATAGCGGTCGTGTGCTTGCTTCGCAACGCGAGCAGCC
>JBQCJR010000093.1:0-6590 GCA_051952595.1 Kofleriaceae bacterium | reverse complement strand
CAGCGCTCGCTGCAGAACGGGAACAGCTTGTTGCCATCCTTCACCGCGGCGCGGCGGCAGGTCGGGCATGCGTACGTCTTGGTCATGAGGGGCTCCCAGCGCTCCCGGTCCCTCCGAGGCCGAGCGCGGCCATCCGGGCCTCGAGGTACGGGCCGCTCACGCCGAGCTCGGCGGCCGCCACCTGGCGATCGCCGGCGTGGCGGCCGAGCGCGGCGACGATCGCGCCGGCCTCGGCGTTGGCGACCACGTCGCGGAGCGTGCGTGGTTCGGTGTTGGTGGCCGCGGTGACCATGCCGGCGACCCGCGACGACACCATCGACGCGGTCAGCTCGGTGGCCTCGCCGGCGAGCACCAGCATGCGCTCGATCTCGTTCTCGAGCTCGCGGATGTTGCCGGGCCAAGGATAGGCGACCAGCCGCGCCAGCGCGCCCTGCGACAGCCGCGGCGGCTGGGTGGCGGCGCTGCCGGGGGTCGCCCGCCAGTGCTTGTGGACGAAGTGCTGCGCGAGCCGCGGGATGTCGCTCACCCGCTCGCGCAGCGGCGGCACGGTGATCTTGAGGACGTTGACCCGGTAGAACAGGTCCTCGCGGAACTGCTTGTGCGCGACCATCGCGGCGAGGTCCTTGTGCGACGCCGCGATGATCCGGACGTCGACCTTCACCGGCTTGGTCCCGCCGACCGGCATGAACGTGCCCTCCTGGAGCACGCGCAGCAGCTTGACCTGGAGCGCGGCGGACATGTCGCCGATCTCGTCGAGGAAGAAGGTGCCGCCGTCGGCGACCTGGAACAGCCCGGGCTGGTCCTTGACCGCGCCGGTGAACGCGCCGCGGACGTGGCCGAACAGCGCGCTCTCGAGCAGGTTGTCGTTGAACGCCGAGCAGTTCTGGACCACGAACGGCTTCTTCGCGCGGGGCCCGTGGTAGTGGATCGCGCGCGCGATCAGCTCCTTGCCGGTGCCGCTCTCGCCGTGGATCAGCACGGTCGCCTCGCTCTTGACGACCTTGCCGAGCAGCTTGACCACATCGCGCACCGCCGGCGCGTCGCCGACGATCTCGGTGAACGGGTGCGCGTGGGTGGTCGGCGCGACCTCGGCCGGCTGCGCGCGCTCGACCGCCGCCGCCGCCGCCGCGACCAGATCGGCGACCCGCGCGACGTCGGCCTCGGACAGCGCGGGGATCGCGGCGACCAGCGCGCTCGCCTCCTCGGCGGTGCAGCCGATCGTCGACGCGAGCTGCTGCTCGAGCGAGGGATCCGCGGCGGCCTCGCCCACCGCGCGCGCCCCGGACGCGTAGACCACGCCGACGAGCCCGCGCTCGCCGAGCACCGGCGCGGCGACCAGCACGAAGCCGCCCTGGGCGCGGCGCACCGCGGCCCCGCGCTGCCGGGCCTTGGCGAAGCCGGCGGCGAGCTCGCGCATCTCGGCGTCGCAGGCCCGCGCGGCGACCGCGCGCACCGTCTCGTCGGCGAAGTGCGACGCGCGGACGTATCCACCGCCGTCGGGCTCGGTCAGCCCGAGCTCGAGTCCATACCAGCGGCGAAGCAGGTCGCGTGCGACGGCGACCTCGGCGAGAGCATCGAAGGTCAGGCCCACCGCCGCGCACTATAGCGTGAACGCACGCGCTGCAAGCTAGCCCGACGACCAGCGTCCGTCGTGCTCGCGCACACGCCCCTCGTGCTCCAGCTTGCGCAGGTGGGCGAGCAGCGACCGCTCCGCCAGCGGCCACAGCGCGGGCGGCGTATCGCCGTAGACCCGAGGCACCAGGGCGCCGAGCTCGAGCGGCGCGCCGTCGCTCGGCGATCCGGATGTCCCCGACGCGAGCGCCGCGACCACGCGCGCCTCGCGCATCCGGCGGTGTGCGAGATATTCGCGCAGCTTGCCCGGCCCATCGGCGATCGCCGGACCGTGCGCCGGCAGCAGCATCGCCGGTGGGCGCGCCAGCAGGCGCTCCAGCGAGTCCAGATAGAGCGCCATGTCGCCCTCGTCGGGATCCACGAGGATCGTGCCGATCCCCGCGACCATGTCGCCGGCGATCGTGGCGGCGCCGAGCTCGAAGCACAGGTGGCCCTCGGCGTGCCCCGGGGTGTGGACGGCGGTCGCACCCGCGATCCGCTCGCCGTCCGCGAGCTCGCGGGTCACGTCGACGATGCCGGCGAGCCTGCGCGCGGTGGCCGGGTGCGCGGCGATCGGCACGCCCCACCGCGCGGCGAGCGCCGCCGCACCACCCACGTGGTCGCCGTGGTGGTGGGTCAGCAGCACCAGCTCGATCGGCAGCTGCGTCAGGATCTGGTCCAGCACCGCCTGCTGATCGGCGTACGGGCTGCCGGGATCGACCACCGCCACCGGTCCGGCCTCCGGACCGACCAGGTACACGTTGGTGTGGGCCGCCGGCGGGAGCGTGGGCGTCCGCAGCGCAACCACGCGAATCCCGGGCGCTACGGAGATCAGCTCGGTGGGCGCATCCGCCCCGGTCGCCGGCATGCCGGCGCGTACCTGTTCGTACAGAGCCTCGACGGTCGGCTTACCCATCGCTCACCCAGTCGCTTTGCAAAGAGGATGACGTCGGAGCGGGCATCTCTTACACTACCGATCAGCGACCCCATGGTCAGCGTCACGGCCCGCAAGATTCGTGAGCTCGGTACGGAGCGTCCCGCTGGCGCCAACGGGCGGCTCTATACCGGGTACCTGATCAGCTATCCGTACATCGGTCGCGGCATGGTGATCTTTCGCGACCCGCACGGCCACCGGATGATCACGACGCCGGTCAAGCGCGTGCTCGGCGAGCCGGGCGGCAAGATGATCTACGTCGAGACCGAGAACAGCGTGTACCGCCTCGAGATCCACGGCGAGCCGCTGTTCCCGATGCGCTCCGCCGGCGAGTAGCACCGCTACCCGAGCAGCTGGTCGCCGAGCGCCGCGATGTGCGTGGGCCCGAGCCGCTGCGCGAACAGCATCGGCAGCTCGGAGACCGGGGTGCGGGCGCGGCGGCGCAGCTCCTCGAGGTAGCGCTCGTTGAGCGCCCGGCGATCGCGCGACAGCGTGCCGTGCGCGGCGAGCTCGGCGAGCGGCGTGCCCGCCGCGGGGCCCTCGGCGGCGATCGCGTCGAGCACCCGCGAAACCGGCGCGCCCGGCGGGAAGTGCGCCGGATAGATCTGATTCGCGATCAGGTGCTGCGGCACGATACCGAGCTCGCTCAGCTTGGCCTCGAGCTCGACGGCCTCGTTCACCGGCATCTCCTCGGCGAGCGTGACCAGCACCGCGGCGGTGCGCCTCGGGTCGACCAGCAGGTGCTTGACCGTCTTGGCGTCGCGGGTGAGCGGGCCATCCGGCACGGTCTCGACGATCACCCACGGCACCTGGAGCATCGAGAACGAGTGGCCCGACGCCGGCATGTCGAACACCACGGTGTCCCACACCGGGCGGCCGCGCTTCTCCTCGGTGGTGTGGAACCAGGCCTTGCCGAGCAGCGCGTAGTCGTCGAGGCCGGGGATGGCGCGCAGGAACGCGCGGGTCACCCGGTTCTCGAACACCATCTCGTAGACCGACTTGAAGCGCAGGATCATCATGCCGTACTCGGCGAGCGCGCTGGCGGGCGTGGCGTTGATCGCCCACAGATTCGGCGCGAGCTGGCTCGGCTCGGTGCCGACCGGCGGCTTGTCGAAGTACGCCCCGAACCGGTCGTTCGCGCTGGTCTCGTAGAGCAGCGTGCGCTTGCCGGCGCGCGCGCACTGCCCCGCGATCGCGGCGGCGACCGTGCTGCGCCCCACACCCCCCTTACCGACGACGAGGATCAGGCGGCGATCGATCAGGTTCATGGCGACTTCACGGGTTGGGCCTTCGAGGGGCCAGGGATGTCAGGAGACGCGCCGCGTGGCAACGCCTCGGGCGCCGGATCTTCGATCACGACCGCGATCCCGCTGGCCTCGGCGCTCCGCCAGCCCAGCAGCTTGCGCAGCGTCCACACTCCGCCGTCCGGCGTGATGTCGACCTTGATGTCGACGACCTTGTCGGCCCCGAGGGTCTTGGCGGCGGCCAGCAGCATGCGGTTGACCACGCGATCGAGGTCGACGTGCCCCGGGATCGGGAGGAACAGCAGGTACGCGCTGGTGACCTGCGCGTGCACGATCGCGATCGGGCGCAGCCCCGGCGCGACGTGCAGGTTCTCGGGCTGGACGCGCACCGTGGAGATCGAGGAGCACGCGGCGGTCGTCGCGACCAGGGCGGCGGTCACCGCGAGCCGTTGCCACCGAGACATGTGCGCACGCTAACACGGTTGTCACGCACGAACGGCCGTGCGGCGGTGTTAGCATCTCGTATCGTGGTGCGTTCCCTGACGTCGGTGGTGCTGAGCGCGCTGATCGCCGGCGCGCCGGTGCTCGCGCGTGCCCAGCCCGTCGAGCCAGGGCCCGAGCAGGCGATCCAGCAGCGGATCGCGGTGTGGCGGTTCGATGCCCTCGGGATCCAGAGCGAGCTGGTCGCGCGGCTCGAAACGCTGTTCCGCATGGAGCTCGACCGGCTCGCGCAGAAGCCGATGCCGAGCCGGCGCGACATCGAGCGCGCGCTCACCGCCGACCAGCGCGAGTGCACCGGCGAGGAGAAGTGCCTCGGCGCGATCGGCAAGAAGCTCGGCGTCGACGTCGTGGTGACCGGCACGGTGGGCGCGATGGGCGACAACTACGTGCTCAACATCAAGGCGGTCGACGCCGCGACGGCCCGGCAGCTGACCCGGATCCAGAGCGATCCGCTGCGCGGCAGCCCCGACGAGCTGATCGAGGGCGTGCGGGTGGCGGCGTACAAGCTGCTCGCGCCGGACCAGATCCACGGGTCGATCCAGGTCCAGAGCGATCTGGTCGGCGCCGAGGTCCGGCTCGACGGGCGCGCGATCGGCAAGACGCCCCTGCCCCAGCTCGGCGTGATCGGCAAACAGCCGCTCGGCAAGCACCAGCTGCGGGTCGAGGCGCACGGCTACGCGCCGTTCGAGGAGGAGGTGGACGTCCACTTCCAGAAGGTGAGCCAGGTGGTGGTGCGGCTGCTGCCGTCGGACCGCCCGCTCGACCTCGGCAAGATCGAGCGCGTCGAGCGGTCGCCGTTCTACACCAAGACCTGGTTCATCGTCGGCGTCGGTGTCGCGGCGATCGCGCTCGGCGCGTACGTCGGCTACCGCGCCGGGCGCGTCGAGTGCGTGCGGGTCGCCAACGGCATGGAGATGCCGTGCTAGTGCGGGCCGCCGTGCTGGCCGCCGCCGCGGTGCTCGCGGCCGCGGCGCCTGCGCGCGCCGAGCGCGTGGTCGCGGTCGCGCCGCTGTCCACGCTCGGCACCGAGGACACCTCGGCGTCGACCCGCAAGCTGACCGGCGAGATCGAGGCCGCGGTCGCCGCGCTCGGCGGCACCAAGGTGGTGACCGCCGCCCAGGTCGCCGAGGCGGTCAAGCGCGCGAAGAAGCCGCAGCTCAAGGCGTGCGAGGGCGAGGCCGCGTGCCTCGCCGAGCTCGGCCGGCTGGTCGGCGCGCAGGTCGTGATCGCCGGCGAGGTCGGCGGCCTCGGCGACGCTCGCGTGGTGTACCTCGGCGCGACCGAAGTCGCCGCCCCGCGCGAGCTGCGCTCGACCACGCACGCGGTCGGCGCGAATGCCGACGCCGGCGGCCCGCGCGGCGCGGTGGTCCGGCTGCTCGATCCGGATCGCTACCGCGGCACGCTGCACCTCGCGCTCGACGTCGCCGGCGCGACCGTCTACGTCAACGGTGCCATCGCGCCGCTCTCGCCGCGCGGCGAGCTCGCCCTGCCCGTCGGCACCCACGCGGTGCGCGTGACCCACCCCGAGTACCACGACTTCGTGCGCTTCATCGACGTGCAGTACGACCACACCACCGAGGTCGCGGTCGGCCTGCAGCAGTACCCGATCATCCAGCGCGACCTGCGCGGCAACCCGACCAGCGGCGCGCGGATCGTCGAGGTCCAGCCGTCGGTGTGGCGGCGCTGGTACGTCGTCGGCCCCGCCGCGCTCGGCCTCGCCGTGGTGGCCGGCGTGGTGATCGCCGCGGTGGTGCACGATCCGCCCGGTGGTGCCTGCCGCGGCATCGGCGGCGGGACGTGCGACTAGGGCTCGATTCGAGATAGCGTCTTGCACATGCGTCCGGATCCAGCGTGGAAGAGAGTGGTCGGCGGGCTGTGCGGGCTCGGGTTGCTCGTGGGCGTGGTCGTCGTGCTCCGTCAGAGCGGGGCCTCGGGCGCGGAGATCCAGCAGTGGCAACAAGCGATCGTGTTCGGAGCGGCGATCGCGTTCGGGATCGGCTATCTGGTGCGCAAGCGGAAGCGAGATCGCGGCTGAGCGCAGAGCGCTGTGGAGATGACGCGCCTGTGACCTGCGCCGAGTGGCGGCAACGTGCGCGGTGATTCGCAGCTCACAGAGCGCTTGGACAACCGTCGGCCCTGGCAGGCCTCCGGTTGACCACATCCCCACAGCGCCTGCTGCTACCAAAGAAGATTTTTTCGGTTCCGTTGCGCCAGAAGAAGCCAGCCGAGGAGGACGCGATGATCGAACGCTAAACCTCGAACGTGCCCCAGCGGGAGTTGGACCCGCCCGGCAAGGCGTA
>JBQCJR010000092.1:0-7930 GCA_051952595.1 Kofleriaceae bacterium | reverse complement strand
AACCCGGGGGCGGGGGGGCACCCGAGCCCCGCGCGCGCCGAGCTCGCCGCCGCGGCGACGCTGCTGGCGATCGATCGCCCGCTCGCGCGGACCAGCGAGCTGCCGGCGCCGAAGCTGCGCGAGCCGCCACGCGCCGAGCCGTCGCCGAAGCGCTCGTCGATGGGGATCGTCGCCGCGGCGATCACCCTCGGGATCGCCGGCGTGGTGGCGTTCGCCGTGCTCGCCCGGGGCGGCGCCAGCCCCGACGAGGACACGAACGGCGACGGTGCCGCGCCGGCCGCGGCGGGCGATCGCGGTCGCCAGCGCGCCCCCGCCGACGGGGGGCCCGAGCAGCCCCTGCCGGCCCACGCCAAGCCGGTCTCGAGCGCGCCGTCGAGCGCGGCGCCCCAGACGCCAGACGCCGCAGACACCCCACCCCACCCTGCCGCACCGGACGCGAGCGGCCCGAACAGCCCGAGCGGCCCACATGGCTCGGGCAAGCCGGCGCACCGCCCCGACGGCACCGGGACGCGCGCGTCGACGGTGCGGCGCACGCTGCCCCGCGGGACCGCGCCTCGCTCCGGTGGCCTGACCACCGAGAAGGGATCGCCGATCGAGCCAGACCTCGGCGAACCGTCCAACCGCGAGCGGCCCCGGAAGGTCGACGGTGCCCCGGATTTGGAGCGAGACTAGGCACGGATGCTGCGATCGGTCCGTCTCGTTGGCCTCGGAGTAGGCAGTGCGCTCGTCGCGCTCGCGGGGCTCGCGCGCGAGGTGGGCGCGCAGGCGCCGGACGCCCCGCTCGCCCAGCTGCGCGATGACAAGCAGCTCGCCGAGGCGCTGTCGCAGATCACGCAGGACCCGGCGATCCCGGTCGACGATCCGGCGCAGCGCGCGCTCGCGCAAGCGCTGATGATCGAGGGCGTCAAGCAGCTCCAGGCGCGCGCGTACGACCAGGCGCTCGCGAACTTCCTCGAGGCGTACGGCAAGTTCCCGAGCCCGCGGATCCTGCTCAACATCGCATCGACCCTGCGCGACATGGGGCGCTACGCCGACGCGGCGAACACGTACCAGCGCTACCTGCTCGATCCGGGCGCGGGCACCGAGCGCACCGCCGAGGTCACGGACCTGCTGGTCCGGCTCGACGAGCAGCTCACCGTGCTCACCGTGCACGTGGCGCCGAAGGGCTCGGATCTCTCGATCGATGGCGGGCCGTTCGTCCCGGTCGGGCACACCCTGGTGACCCGGGTGCGCCCCGGCCTGCACCTGGTCCGGATCCGCAAGGGCGACCAGAGCAGCGAGCTCACGGTCAACGGCTTCGAGGGCGAGGCCAAGCAGGTCGAGGCGGTGCTGGCGGTCGCCGCCGCGCCGAACGCGACGCCAGGCCCGGCGCCGACCTCCGGCCCGCCGGTGCCGCAGCCGGCCCCCGCCGAGCAGGTCCAGGGCTGGCTGACCACCGGCACCCAGTACGGCACCAGCGACGCTTCGAGCAACCAGCGCTCGGTGCGCGCCGGGTTCACCGGCCCCACGATCCGTCCGATCGTCCCGGCGTTCGACGTGCTCGAAGGCCCCGAGGCCGGGCCGCGCGCCGACAAGCCGGGCATCCACTCGGGCGTGATCGGCATCGTGCGGATCGATGGCAAGCTGCGCGGGTTCGCGGGCGGCATCGGGCTCGCGATCGCGCGCGGCCGGCTCGAGGGCGACGCGATGTTCCTGCGCTCCGAGGTCAACGGCGGCTACCTCGGCGCGCGCTACCGCCTGCTGAACGGCCTGGTGCGCCCGTACGTCGCCGCCGGGGTACCGGGCTTCCTGTACGAGCACACCGAGCCGGGGGCGATCTCGTCGACGACCAAGCTCGCGATCGGCGTGCGCGCCGCGGGCGGGGTGGAGCTGCGGATCAACGGCCACTTCAGCATCCAGGGCGATCTGGGCTACGAGCACTTCTTCGGCGTCGAGGACACGCTGTACGAGGCCGACGTGTTCGTGCCGACGATCGGCGTGATCGGCAGGCTGTGATGCAGCCCCGCCTGCTCGCGCTCGCGCTCGGGGTGGGCACGGCGACGCCCGCGGCCGCGGGGACCGCGCCGGCGCTCGCGATCGAGCCGGTGCGCGTGGACGCCGGTGGCGTCGAGCTCGACGGCGCGATCGCGGTGCGCACCGTGGAGCTCGCGAACACCGGCGGCGCGCCGCTGCAGATCCACGCGATCCAGATCGTCGATGCCGGGGTGGCCGACGCGGCCGGCGACTGGCACCACGCGATGCGCGGACCGTGCGAGACCACGCCGTGCGTGCTCGGGCCGGGCGAGGCGGCGACGCTCGAGATCGCGTTCGATCCGAGCGAGCTCCATCCGCGACCGGCGACCCTGCTCGTCGGCTACCACGACACCGCGGCGCGAACGGCGCGGATCTCGCTGCGCGGCACCGGCAGCGGCGCGACACTCGAGCGGCTCGGCGCGGGCGGGCTCGATTTCGGCGTGGTGGCGCGCGACGCGCCGAGCGCGCTGGCGATCCACCTCGCGAACACCGGCAACCGCGACCTCTCCGACGCCGCGCTCACCGTGATGCCCGCCGGGTCGCCGTTCGTGGTGCCCGCCGACCGGCTCGCCGTGGGCATCACCGGGCACACCACCACGCAGGTGACGTGTCGATCGAGCGCGCCGGGCGTCTACACGGCCACGCTGATCGCCGCGTCGCCGGCCGCGACCACCTCGCCGATCGAGATCCCGCTGCGCTGCGAGGTGCGCGTCGCGCCGGTGCTCGCGTCGCCGAGCGCGCTCCAGCTCGGCGAGCTGCGCGTCGGCGCCGCGCCGGCGCACCTCGTGGTCGCGCTCGCGGCGACCGGCGGTCCCGTCCCGCTCGAGGACCTCCAGCTCGTGGGGAACCACGGCGACCTCGCGGTGGTCGCTCCGGTGCCCGCGTCCGCGCCGGGCGCGATCGCGCTCGCGATCGATCCGCAGCTCGAGGGCCCGCTCGACGGCGCGCTCGTGGTGACGCCCGCGGGCGGCGAGCCGCTCGCCGTGCCGCTCTCCGGCGCGGTGGTCACTGCGTCGTACGTCGCGCCCAGCGAGCTGCAGCTCGGCACGTTCTGCGTCGGGCAGCCCACCACGCCGATCGTCGCGTCGCTGGTGTCGACCGGCACGGCGACGATCGCGCTGGCGCGGCCGAGCCTCGTGCGCGCGCCGTCGCCGTTCACGCTGGAAACCTGGTCGCCGGCGAGCTACCCGGCGCTGCTCGGCCCCGGGCGCCGCGCGATGGTGGAGCTGACCGCGGTGCAGAGCAGCGCGCCGGGCGACGTGACCGACGAGCTGCGGTGGACCACCGACGTCGCGACCGCGCCGGTCCACGCGACCGCGGTCCGCGCGACGTTCATCGACGAGGGCGCCGCGATCGCCCCCGCGGCGCTCGCGTTTGGCGAGGCGCCGCTCCACCTCGACACCGAGAACGCGCAGCAGGTGACGCTCCAGAACTGCGGCGAGACCGCGATCGACCTCGGGCCGCCGAGCGTGCCGCCGCCGTTCTCGCTCGAGGGCCCACCCGCCGCCGAGCTGCCGCGCGCGCTCGCGCCGGGCGAGAGCGCGGTGTTCGCGATCGGCTTCCATCCGGTCAAGATCGGGCGCTACGAGAAGAAGCTCGAGATCAGCTCGCCGCAGCTCGCCGCGCCGCTGGTCGTCGTGCTCACCGGCGAGGGCGTCACCGGCCAGGGCGGCGAGACCGAGCCGATCGACGCGCCCGGCCCCGACGAGACCAGCTTCTACTCGTGCGGCGGCTGTAGCTCGAACGATCCGACCGGCGCGCTCGCGGGTGCGCTCGTGTGCCTGCTGATCGCACGTCGCAGACGAACGTGACTCGGAGATAGCCTGGAGGAGCGCGATGGGACGAGGGCTTGTTGTCGTGGCCGTGTGCTGGATCGGGTGTAGCGAGCCGGTGCTCGACGAGCCGGTGCGCCGGCTCGGGCCCGACGCGATCACCGCGTTCGACGTGGCGCTTCCGCTCGACGTCGGCGAGGGCGGCCCGTCCGACGGCCCGGGCGTGCCCGATGGCGGCCCGTTCGACGGCCCGGGGGCCCCGGACGGCGGCATGGTGCCCGACGGCGGTGGGTTCGATGGCGGCATGCCCGATGGTGGCGGGGTGCCCGACGGCGGTGGGTTCGATGGCGGCCTGCCCGACGGCGGCGGCGTGCCCGATGGCGGCATGCCCGATGGCGGCCTGCCCGATGGCGGCCTGCCCGATGGCGGCATGCCCGATGGCGGCATGCCCGATGGCGGCATGCCCGATGGTGGCATGCCCGATGGCGGCATGATCCAGGTCGCGCCGTCGCCGCTCGACTTCATGGAGGTGCGCAAGGGCACCGGGACGCGCGAGCTCGCGGTCGCGATCCGCAACCCGGGCGCGGTCGCCGCGACGATCTCGGCGATCCGGCTGGCCCAGGCGCCGGGCGAGCTCGCGCTCGACGGCTCGCCCACCGCGGTGGTCCCGCCGGGCGGCGAGATCGCGCGCACCTTGCGGCTCGCCACCACGCGCGAGCTCGAGCTGACCAACACCACGCTCGAGATCGACGTCGATGGCCAGCAGCTCGCGTATCCGGTCACCGGCAAGGTGGTGACCCCGGAGGTCCACGTCACACCCGCGGAGCTCGATCTGGGCACCGCGTGTATCGGCACGCCGATCACCGGCACGGTGATGATGACCAACACCGGGACGGCGCGGCTCGCAATGGAACCTCCGGAGCTCGACGGCGGGTTCACCGCGACCTACCAGAGCCCGACCAGCTATCCGGCGCCGCTGCTCGCCGGGACGACCGCGCTGCTCGGCGTGTCGGCAGATCCGTCGGCGGCCGGCGCGTTTGATGGCCGCCTGCGCTGGCAGGTCGATGCTCCCGGCGCGCCGTTCGAGATCCCGCTGCACGTCGAGTACATCGACGTGGGCACCGCGGTGTCGCCGGCGCGTCTCGATTTCGGGCCGGTCGAGGTCGGCGCGGTGAGCTTCCGCTCCACCGTCGTGCTCCAGAACTGCAACTCGAGCCCGGTCGCGCTCACCGTGGACGGCATCCACGTGCGCCAGGGCCCGATCACCGCGTGGGACGTCCAGCCGCGCTACGACCAGCGCACGCTCGCGCCGCACGAGACGATGACGATCACCGCGGCGTTCGCGCCGACCCGTGGCGGCCGTCACACCGCGGTGATCAAGATCGACATCGACGGCCTGTCGCACTTCGTCGAGCTGACCGCGCTGGCGACCGGCTACACCCCGGATCGCACCAGCTTCTACGCCTGCGCGAGTGGGCCCGACGCACCCGCGGCGGGCGGGCCGATCGCCGCAGCGATCGCGGTGATCGTGCTACGACGTCGCCGCCGCACGTGTTCCTGAGACTTCGAGAGCGCTTCGCGAACGTCGCAGCCGCCGCACCACGCGCCTACTGGTACGTGTGGTGGGGCACCCTGGTGAACCGGCTCGGCGGGTTCGTGGTCCCGCTGCTGACGTTCTACCTGATCAACGTACGCAAGCTCAGCGTCGCCGAAGCCGGCGGCATCGTCTCGATCTTCGGCGCCGGCGCGGTCGCGGCTTCGATCGTCGGGGGACAGCTCAGCGACCGGCTCGGCCGCCGCGCCACGATGGCGATGTCGCTGTTCGGCGGCGCGATCGCGATGGGCATCCTCGGCTTCGTGCGCGACCTGACCACGCTCGCGATCATGGTCGGCGTGGCCGGGTTCGTCGCCGAGCTGTACCGGCCCGCGGTGCTCGCGTTCATCGCCGACATCGTCCCGCCGGCCCAGCGCGTGCACGCCTACGGCCTGCTCCACTGGGTGATCAACGTCGGGTTCGCGGTCGCCTCGGTGGTCGGCGGGCTGCTCGCCGAGCTCGACTTCACGATCCTGTTCCTCGCCGATGCGGCCACCATGGCGATCTACGGCACGATCGTGCTGATCGCGGTGCCCGAGACCCGGCCGCCCCGCGCGACGCGCGATCCCGCCACGCCGCACCCGCGCGAGCGCGCGTGGTTCACGGATCGCGCGTTCGTCTGGCTGCTCGTGCTGACCTTCGGGATCGCGCTGCTACCCGGCCAGGCCACCGCGACGCTGTCGGCGCACCTCCGCTGGCAGGGGTTCTCGTCCGCCGGCTACGGCGCGCTCATGGCGGTGAACGGCGCGCTGATCATCGCGCTCCAGCCCTCGCTGGCCGCGTGGAGCGCGCGCCGCGATCCGTCGTCGGTGCTGGTGCTCGCCGCGCTGTTCTTCGGCGGCGGGATCGCGATGCACGGCGTCGCCTCGGCGATCTGGCTGCACGCCGGCGCGGTCATGTGCTGGACGATCGGCGAGATCCTCGAGTCGCCGACCCGCTCCGGCGTGGTCGCGACGCTCGCGCCCGCCGGCGCGCGCGGGCGCTACCAGGGCGCGGTGGTGATGACGTTCGGCGCGGCGCAGCTGGTGTCACCCAAGCTCGGCACCTGGCTCTGGGAGCACGAGGGGCCCGACGTGTTGTGGGGCGGCTGCCTCGCGCTCGGGCTGGTGCTCGCGCTCGGGTACGCGGTGACCGCGCCGGCGCGCCGCCGCCGCCTGGCGAGCGCGGTGGTCAGCGCCCCGAGCCCGAGCGAATCTTCTTGAGCTCGCCGAAGAACAGGTCGATCTCCTCGCGCTTGGTGTAGAAGTGCGGCGCGATCCGGATCCCGGCGCCGGGGCGGTGATCGCAGAAGAACTTGCGGCGGTTGAGCTCGCGGCACACGTCGGACGCGCCGACGAAGTCGAACACCACCGAGCCGCCGCGCAGCTCGGCCGGCCGCGGGCTGTTGAGCTTCATGCCGAGCTCGTCGACCCAGTCGATGCAGGCCTGGGTCATCACCAGGCTCTTCTCGCGGATCCGGCGGACGCCGATCTCGCCGACGATCGCCTGGCCGGCGCGCGACTGGTACAGCGCGGCGACCGCGGGCGTGCCGCCCATGTAGCGCCACACCGTGTCGGCGTAGCTCTGGCTCGGCATCGTGAACGCGAACGGCGCCTCGTTGCCGAACCACCCGGTGACCCGCGGCGCGAACTGCTCGTTGAGATCCTTGCGCACGTACAGCCACGCCGCGCCCGGGCCGCCGCACAGGTACTTCACCGAGCCGCCGCACGCGAACGACACGCCGAGATCGACGACGTCGAGCGGCACCGTGCCGATCGACTGGTAGCAATCGAGGATCACGTGCGCGCCGACCTCGCGGGCGCGCGCGACGATCTTCTTGGCGTCCTGGATGTACGCCGACGAGAACACCACGTGCGACATCGGCACCGCGAGGGTGTGCTCGTCGATCGCGGCGCACATCGCGTCGGTGTCGATCGTGGTGCCATCCTGCGACGGCACCAGCACGCACTGCGCGCCGCGCCGCTGCTCGGCCTGCCACACGTACGACACCGTCGGGAACTGCAGCGCCTCGTAGACGATCTTGTTGCGCTCCGGCGCGTAGTCGAAGCACGACGCGAGCGTCGCCATGATCCCCGACACGTTCTGCTGCATGATCACCGTGCCGGCGGGCGCCGAGATGATCTTGGCGATCCGCTCGGCCGCGCGGTCGACCTCGGGCAGCCACTCGCTCCACGCGGTGATCGACCGGGTGCGCCACAGCTCGAAGAACTCGCCGAGATCCTGCTGCGCCTGGGCGGGCACGCAGCCGAGCGAGTGCGAGATCAGGTGGACGCACTCCTCGAGCGCGGGGAACCGGGTCCGGTAGTCGAGCAGGCTGTCTGCGACGGGGTCGGCCATGCCGATGGCTTACCACGGCGGCGTCGCGCGCAGCGCGGGCTCACCGCGTGCTCCGCGGCGGCGGGGTCACCGCCGCGTGCGCCGCGCGGCGGGCTCACCGCCGTGTGCGTCGCGCGGCGGGGTCACCGCCCCGCGACGAAAACCGCACGCGCCACGACCAGCGCCCCCCCGCCCACGAGCCGCCCGCGCGCCCCCCCCCCCACGCAACAAGCCA
>JBQCJR010000091.1:0-2296 GCA_051952595.1 Kofleriaceae bacterium | reverse complement strand
ACCTTGCGTGCAGCGCCCGAAGCAGGACTGCCACACCAGCTCGCTGCGCTCGCGCGCCTGGTGGGCCTCGAGCGCAGATCGGAACACCTCATGGAGCACCGCCGAGCCGCGGCGGTCGCCGCATTCGGGACCTCGACACACCACGATCCGGAACCGTCGTTCGTGCCCTGGCTGCTGCACGTGCTCCTACGACTCGTCCGGTTCGGTCATCTGTGCAGATACCGTGACCGCCGCGCGGAAGGGTGTCAATCGCCGGCGAGCGCGTCCCGGATCGCGGTTACCAGACCGGGCTGGCTGCGGGGATCCGCCGCCACGTAGCGCAGCAGCTCGCGATCGGCCGGCCCCGGCTCGCCGCGGGCCGCGAGCGCGGACGCGATCGCCTTCTGCCACACCGGGTCGCCGCCGAGCTCGCCATCGGCGTGATAGAGCAGCAGGTGCGAGCCGAGCGCCGCGCGGGCCGGCGCGCCGCCGAGCGCCGCGAGCGCGCCGATCACCTGCGCGAGGTCCGGCGCCGCGGTGTGGGGCGCGTCGAGGTGGCGCTGGAGCGCGGCGACGGCGGCGGCGACCTGCGCAGGATCGAGCGGCAGCCCGCCCAGCCCGGCGATCGCCTTGGCCGTCGCGCCCAGCCCCTCGGGGGCGGTCTTCGCGAGGAAGTCACTGGTCGTCGCGAGCTGCGCGGCGAGCACCGGCAGGCTGCCCGGATCGCGCCGCGCGACCAGCAGCTCGACCACGAGGTCCTTGAGCCGCTGCGGCGCGCGTGGCTCGGCGAGCACGCCGAGCAGCTGGCGCGTGACCTCGGGGCCCGGCAGCCGGGCGAGCGCCGCGACCGCCAGCTCCTTGACGCGATCGAACCGCGCGTCGGGATCGCGCGCGATCGAGCTCAGCGCGTCCGCGGCGACCACCGGCTCGCCCGGCCCGGCCGGCGCCCAGCCATCGGCGTCGAACGTCGCGCCGAGCACCGTCGCGGTGGTGCCCAGCTTCTGGCGCCCGATCACCGCGCCGCTCGCCGGATCGACCGCGACCACGTCGCCATTCGAAGACACGCCGACGATCGCCGCGCCGGTGTGGTCCGACGCGACCAGCTCGACGCGCGGGTGGCTGTACGCCCACCGCAGCTCGCCGTTGCCGGCGAACCCGAGCAGGAACCGGAAGTAGTGGATCGCGTAGGTGTTGCCGGCGAGCTGCATCGGGCCCTGCGTGGTCGGCAGGCCGGTCCACAACACGCGCGTGCGATCCGCGGCGGTGTAGCCCTGGTGCACCGGATCGTAGGCGTCGCGGCCGTAGCTCGCGCGCTCGAGCTGGCCCGGGATCGCGACCCGGGCGTAGGTCGCGTCGGCGCGCTTGCCGGAGGCGCTCCGTCCGTCGAGCAGGAACACGCCCTGGCGCGAGCCGTAGTACGCCTGCTGGCTGGTCACCCGCAGCATCGAGATCTGCTCGTCGAGGCCGCGGATCCGGGTCAGCTGGGCGCCGGTCTTGCCGTCGACGATCGACAGCCACTGGTGGTGAAACGGCACGTAGACCACGCCGCCGTGCGCCGCCGGCGCGCCGAGTGGACCGGACGCGTCCGCCCGCCACAGCCGGTCGCCGCGCGCGCCGCCGTAGGCCTCGAGCCACCACGTCGAGCCCTCGCGATAGACCAGGTACGCGCGCTCGGCGTCGGCCGCCGCGCCGACGAGCTCGCCGGGGATCCCGACCTTCCAGCGCGCCGCGCCGCGCGCCTGATCGCGGGCCACCAGCTGCTTGCCCTCGACCGCGACGACGAAGTCGCCGCCGACGTGCACGCGCGACCGGACGTCGGCGTCGACCTTCCACAGCGCCGCGGCGCTCGCGAGGTCGTACGCGACGATCGCGCGGGGCGCGCCGGCGGTGACCACGAACACGCGCGGCTGGTGGACCGCGTTGACCGGCGCCGGCGCGGCCGGCAGCTGGCGGCGCGCCAGGCTCTGATCGAGCGCGTACGCGTTGGTCTCGTCGGACGACAGCCGGAACACGGCCTTGCCTCCGCACCCGGCGAGCACGACGGCGATCGCCGCGGACAGCGCGAGCGAGCCCCGCATCACTTGCCCCCCATGCGCGCGTTGACGATCGACTCGGCCTCCTGCCGCGAGGGTCGCGGCGGGTTCGTCGGGGTCGCGTCGAGGTAGTCGGTCAGCGCGCCGACCGCCGCCGGATCCTGGATCTTGGCGATCGCGCGCACCACCTCGACGCGCGCCGGATCCGGTCCGTAATCGGTGCGCGCCAGGATCGCGCCGAGGCACAGCGCGAGCGACGCGTCGGGGACCTGGCCCAGCTGATC
>JBQCJR010000090.1:0-11843 GCA_051952595.1 Kofleriaceae bacterium | reverse complement strand
AAGCTCGAGGGGCGAACGTTCGCCCCGCAGCTCGTGTTCGACGCCGAGCGCCGGCTCGTCGAGGGCGAGTGCAGCTGCGACCACTACGTGCGCCACCGGCTGCACCGCGGCCCGTGCGAGCACATGCTCGCGCTGCGCGCCGCCCACCGTCGCGGGATCTCGGACACCATCGCGTTCGAGCACGTCACCGGCCGGGGCGCACGCGCCGCCGCCGGTGGGAAGCCCAGCGATCGCGAAGCGTTCCAGGCCGCGTTCCGCGCCGCCGTGCGGCGGGCCAACGAGCTGCGCGCCGCCGGCCGGACCGCCGAGTCGCTGCGCGAGCTCGAGCGCGTCGCCCGGCTCGCCCCGCCCGAGAGCGACGAGCACGGCCGGCTCCAGGAGGTGATCGCCGAGTCGCAGCTCGACGCGGGCCAGCACGTCGCCGCGCGCGACGCCGCCGACCGCGCGCTCGTGCGGTTCCCCACCAGCGCGCTCGCGCTGCGGGTCAAGCGCGACGCGCTCGTCCAGCTCGACGAGCTCGCGCAGGCGATCCAGGTCGGGCGCTCGCTCGCCAGCGCGGAGAACACCGCCGAGCGGTGGAGCGAGCTGGTCCGGCTGTGCCACCAGATCGAGGACTGGGCCGCGATGCACGCGTTCGCATCGGAGGGCCTGCGCCACCACCCCGGCGCCCCGCGGTTGATCGCGGCGCTCGATGCCGCCGCGCCCCACGTGCCCGGCGCGCCGGTCAAGGCGGCCGCCGAAGCGCTCCCCGAGGCGCCCAGGTCGTCGTGGTGGCGCCGCGCCGTCGACAAGCTCACCGGCAAGACCGGCAAGGCCAAGGCCGCCGCCACCGCGACGCTCGAAGGCAAGCTCGCCGCGATCGCCGACGAGCTCGATCGCCGGTGCAGCGTGACCGATCGGCGCACGTTGCTCCACGTGATGCGCGTCGCGTACCGCGAGGACGCGCCGCTCGACGTCCGGATCGAAGCGCTGATCCACGCGCTCCGCGGGTCGAACGCGATCTCCGAGCTGCCCTCCGAAGCCGGCCTCGTCGCGCTCTTGCGACAGGTGCTTGGTTAGCCGATAGTTGCGTGGTGGCGGGTGGCCACAGGACCTTGCAACCTGGGCGGCGGATCGCCGTCCTTGCGCTCACGTCCCGCATGCCTCACTGGCTCGCTCAATACTGTGTGTCCACAGCACCCATCAGCAGATTCCGGTAGGGATTTCGAGAAATCGAATGCAGCCGATGGGTGCCGTGGCCACTCGAGCAAAGCAATCCAGTCCCGAGAGTAGACGAAGGTAGCCACCCGCCACGTCATGTCGGTCGACAAGCCTCCTCGCGATCGCCGAGAGCTCTACGAGCGCATCGCCCGTGGCGGCAAGGACGAGGTGATCCTCGAGGAGATGGTGCGCCTCGGGTTCTGGTCGAGCGACCAGGCCCCCGCGCTCGCGGATCCGGTCGAGGAGGTCCAGCGCCGCGGCGAGCTCGCGCAGCGGCTCGGCGAGCTACGCGCCAGCGCCGCCCGCCTGCGCGACGTGACCCGGCTCGAGGCCGAGCTGCGCAAGCAGCGGCTCGCCGAATCGCGCCGTCGCCGAGAGGAAGCCAAGCAGCGCCGCCTCGGCGAGCGCGCCGCCGCCCGCGAGGCCACGCGCGAGCAGAAGACCCGCGAGCTGACGTACCTCGGCCCCAAGGTGTCCGCCGGGCTCGGCCCCGGGCGCCGCGAAGCCGACCCCGCGCGGCTGACCGAGCACCAGCTCCCCATCGCCCAGACCGCCTCCGAGCTCGCCGCGCTGGCCGACCTGCCGCTCGGGCAGCTGCGGTTCCTCGCGTTCGCGCGCGAGGTCTCGACCACCACGCACTACCGGCGGTTCACGATCCCCAAGCGCAGCGGCGGCGAGCGCCTGATCTCCGCCCCGATGCGCCGGCTCAAGCGGCTCCAGCACTGGATCCTCGAGCACGTGCTCGCGCCGCTCCCCCTCGCCGAGCCCGCCCACGGGTTCCGCCCCGGCCGCTCGATCGTGTCCAACGCGACGCCGCACGTCGGCGCCGCCGTGGTCGTGAACGTCGACCTCCGCGACTTCTTCCCCACGGTGACGTACCCACGCGTCAAGGGCCTGTTCCGCAGGCTCGGCTACAGCGAGGAGGTCGCGACCGTGCTCGCGCTCGTGTGCACCGAGCCCGAGATCGCCGAGACCGAGCTCGATGGCGTGCGCTACTACGTCGCGCGCGGCCCGCGCCGCCTGCCCCAGGGCGCGCCCACCAGCCCCGCGATCACCAACGCGCTGTGCCGCCGGCTCGATCGCCGGATCGCCGGCTGGGCCACGCGCCACGGCTGGACGTACACCCGCTACGCCGACGATCTGACGCTGTCGACCCAGGACGCGGCCGCACGCGTCGGCTCGTGCCTCGCGTTCGTGCGCAAGGTCGTCGCCGCCGAGGGCTTCGCGATCCATCCCGACAAGGTGCGCGTCGTGCGCCGCGGCGGCCGCCAGGAGGTCACCGGCATCGTCGTGAACGATCGCCCCGGCGTCCCACGCGTCGAGCTCCGCAAGTTCCGCGCCCTGCTCCACCACATCGCCAAGGACGGCCCCGCCGGCAAGACCTGGGGCGCCGGTGGCGACGTGCTCACCTCCGCCCTCGGCTTCGCGTCCTACGTCGCGATGGTCGACCCGGCCAAGGGCGAAGCGCTGCGGGCCCAGGTGCTCGCGTTGCAGGCGAAGTACCCGCGCTGAGCTCGCCGTAGGCGCGCCCGACGACGACACCCCGGCGGCGCTCGAGGCGATCCGCGGGCTCGCGGCGGAGCGCGAAGCAGACGAGCTCGCCGAGCGCGAGACTCCTCCGGATCCGCCGCTGGCGCAGGCCGCACGTGCGATCGAGATCCTGGAAAGCCAGCGCCGCTGGGCGATCGAAGACCGGCGCGCCCTCGGCCTGACGCGTTCGGCCGACGAGGGGGACTGGGGCGCCACGGTGCGGCGCCGGCTGGACGAGCTCGATGGCGTGGTGGTGTTCGAGGCGTGGCTCACCGCGGTCGAAGCCGACGCGGGCTGGCGATCCATGGACGCTGCGGTGGCGGCCCTGTCGCGGAGCGGCGGGATCTCCGCGTCCGCGCCGCGGGTGCGCCGCTTGCTCTGCGACGCGCCCGCGTCGAGTCGTCAGCGGATCTGCGACGCGCTGATCGCCGCCACCGGCGATGCCGGCATGCCCATCGACGGCCCACTCCTGCAGCTGGTCCGCAGCATCCTCGTCGATCCGGCGACGGCACGAGCGCCGGCGAGCGACGTGGTGATGCTGGCCGGAGCGCTCGCACGACGCGCGCCCGCCGCGGCGGCCATCCTGGCCGAGCGCATCCGCGCCGACCGCGTGCAGCAGCGGGCCGATGCGCACTCGCCGTTGCCACTCGAACAGCGGGTCGCCGCCGCGCGCGCCGTATCGTCGTCCACGCACGTCGCGGCGGTCACGAGGTCCGGGTGCCCGGCGCTCGCTCCCATCGCGCTGCTCGAGCTCGAGGACTGCACGTACGAGCACGATCTCGAGCGGTGGGCCCGCGCGCTGCTGGCCGTTGCCGGCGAGGCAGGCGCGGCGTACCTCGCACGCATGCGCGGCCGACCCGGCTGGAGCGCGCTCCTGGGAGAGGCGCCCGTGCTACCGGCCGCGCCGCTCCTCGGGCTGCTCTCATCGATCGCCGATGTCCGCCGGCGCTCGCTGGAGGCCCTCGCGGCTTCGCCGAGGCCCGAGCACCTCCAGGCGCTGCTGCTCGCCGCCGAGCTCGATCGGCACGTGATGCGGAGTGTGCTCCGCCGGTCGTGGCGGCAGATCGAGCCCACCGGCTGGCTGCGGATCCTGCTCGAGTACACGGGCTCGACGAGCGACATGGAAGCGCTCGCGCGCCCCGCTCTCGATCGCGTCCTCATGCGGCTGCCCCGCGGCCTCAGCGACTTCGGCGATTCCCTCTTGGCAACCCGACCGCGCATGCTGCTCGAAGATCTGATCGACGCCGGCGCCCCGCGCGCCGCGATGCCCACCCCGCAGCAGCTGACGCCCGAGCTGGTCGAGCTCGCGGAGGTGGGCGTCGAGGCCTACGCCACGCGGCTGTTGGTGACCGGGCTCACGGCCGAAGACCGCGCGTCGCTCGAGCAGGAAGAGGCCGAGCTCGCCGCGTCGGCGGCCCACCTCGTCGCGCTCTGAGCCTGCCGCTCACCAGCTGTCGTCCGGGACCTCCATCAGATCCAGGTCGCCAGCCTCGATCAGCTTGCGGGTCAGCGACAGCCCGGGGAGGACGTTCTTCGCGTACCAGCGCGCCGAGGCGAGCTTGCCGCGATAGAACGCCTGGTCGTCCGCGGACGCCCCGCCGAGCTTGCCGAGCGCGACCTGCGCGCCGACGGCGAGCCGCCAGCCGATCACCAGCTCGGCGAGTGCGTACAGGATCCGGTTGCCCTGGAACCCGACGTGGTAGACGGACTGGCCGAGCTTGCCGAGCATCTCCATCACGATGCCCTGCACGTCGCCGAGCGCGGCGGCCAGCGCGGCCTTCTCGACGCCGAGCTCCGCCGGCAGCGCCTCGGTGGTCACCTTGATCTCGCCGAGCAGCCCCTGCAGCGTCGCGCCGCGATCGCGCCCGATCTTGCGGAAGAACAGGTCGAGCGCCTGGATGTGCGTCGTGCCCTCGTACAGCGAATCGATCTTCTGGTCGCGGATGTACTGCTCGATCGGATAGTCCTCGCAGTAGCCCGAGCCGCCGAAGCACTGGAGCGACACCGAGAGCAGCTCGTACACCTTCTCCGACGCGTAGCCCTTGATCAGCGGCAGCACGAGATCGTTGAGCGACGCCAGCGCCGCGTCGCCGCCGCCGTGACCTCCCGCGAGCGCGATCCGGTCCTGGAGGTTCGCCGTCCACAGCACGAGGCCGCGCAGCCCCTCGGCGAACGCCTTCTGCTGCATGAGCATGCGCCGGACGTCGGGGTGCTTCAGGATCTCGACCCGCGGCGCGGCCTTGTCCGCCGAGCGCGCGAGATCGGCGCCCTGCTTGCGCACCCGCGCGTACTCGAGCGCGTTCAGGTACGCCGTCGAGAGCGTCGCCATCGACTTGGTGCCGACGCCCATCCGCGCGTACTCGATCACCCGGAACATCTGCGCGATGCCCTCGTGGACCTCGCCGAGCAGGAGCCCGCGGCACGGCGCACCGTCGCCGAGCGTGAGCTCGCAGGTCGCCGAGCCCTTGATCCCCATCTTGTGCTCGACCTTGGTGACCATCGCGCCGTTGCGCGCACCGAGCGAGCCGTCGGCCTCGACCCAGTACTTGGGCACGATGAACAGCGACAGGCCCTTGGTGCCCGGACCGGCGCCCTCGGGCCGCGCGAGCACCATGTGCACGATGTTCTTCGGGTAATCGTAGTCGCCGTTGGTGATGAACCGCTTGACGCCCTCGAGCAGGTACTCGTCGCCCGCGACGTGGGTGGCCTTGGTCGTGCCGGCGCCGACGTCCGAGCCGGCGGCCGGCTCGGTCAGCACCATCGTCGCGCCCCAGTGCTCGTCGAGCATGCGCTGGACGTAGCGCTGCTTCTGCGCCGGCGTGCCGAGGTCGTCGATGATCTTCACCATGAAGTTGCCGAGCATGTAGAAGCAGATCGACGGGTTCGCGCCGGCCATCAGCTCGAACGCCGACCACTGCACCGAAGGCGGCGCGCCATAGCCGCCGAGGCGCTCCGGGTGCTCGAGCTTCTCCCAGCCACCGTCGTAGAACGCGTCGAACGCCTTCTTGTAGCTCGCCGGCAGGGCCACGTTGCCCTTGCCATCGAACGTGGCGCCCTCGCGATCGCCCTGGGCGAACGCCGGCGCCCACGACGCCAGCATCACCTCGAGGAAACCCTCGAGCGAGGCCCGCGCGGTGGCCTCGTCCATCGAGTCGAACGGCGCCTTGCCGAGCACGCTCGACTGGATCTCGAGCACCTCGAACAGCTGGAAGAACGTATCCCGGAGGTTAGGTCGGTAGTGGTCGACAGTCGTCACCGCGCCAGCATAGCGCGGCCCGTCGACGCTGCGCGCCCGCGCGGCCCGGTTCAGCAGCCCGGCGAGGTCAGCCTGGTGAGGTTCAGCGTGCGGCTGACCGTGCCGCCGAGCGGCGGGACCTGCAGCAGGTCGTCGTTCGCGTAGCAGTCGGTCGCGCCGATCTTGCCGCGCACGTGGATCGCGTAGCCATCCGCCGGCACGTCCGTCGCGGTCAGCCGCTGATCGCTGTCGATGCACGGCGCGATCACCGGCGACGCGCAGTTCACCGTGTACGTGCTCGCCGGGCGCGCCGCGCCGGCCGCGACCTGGATCGTGATCGGCTCGCAGCCGCCGCCGTTGTGCACCAGCGTGATCGTGGTCGAGGTGATCCCGGCGCCGCTCGCCGCGATCGCGCCGCAGTTGTCGCCCGGCTGGTTCGCCGTGATGAACAGAGCGAGCGCGCCGACCGCGTCGACCGCAAACGTCACCGGCGAGAGCCTCGTCTGCTCGCCCGAGCGCACCTCGACGTTCGACTGCAGCGGCGCCATCGCGAGCGCGTGCCCCGATCCCGAGACCAGCTCGAACCTCACGTCGTACTTGCCCACCGCGAGCGCCGGCGTGACGCCCATGCCGCTCGAGCAGGAGAACACCTCGGTTTGACCGCCCTGCGCGCCGAGGTTGCGCACCAGCAACGTCACCGTCTGCGCGCCGACCTGATCGCAGGTGATCGGCTGGCCGTTCGCGTTCGTCAGCGTCCACGCCAGCGACAGCGTCCCGCCGGGCGGCGGGCCGTCGATCTCGGCGGCGTCTGGGAATCCACCGCCGTCGCAGTCACCGCAGCCAACGAAGGCAACGGTGGCGACCACGGCTCGAAAATACTTCATCACCGGGAGCATAACCCGGCGGTCTGATTTCTCTACGCGCGTCTCACGCGAGCGCGAGCTGCGCGGACACCACCGGCGCCAGCGTGCGCTGCATCTCGACGAAGTGACACGGCTGTTTGACCGGACGGTGGTCATAGGGGGACGTTCCGACCTCGCGGTAGCCGAGGCTGCGATACCAACGCCCCAGCTCCTCGCGCAGGTTCACGATCTTGAGCCGAACGGTGCGGGCTCCCATCGCCTCGCACATCGCCTCCGCCAGCCGCACGAGTCGCGTACCCAGCCCCATCCCCTGGAGCTCCGGGGCGACCGAGAGCATGCCGAAGTAGCCGCCCTCCGGACGCGGCTCGACGTACACGGCGGCGGCGAGCGCTGGCTCGCCGCCTTGCTCCAGCACGAGGAACGTGCCGGTGCCGACCAACCGAGCGATCTCCTCGGCGCTGGTGCGCTCGCCATCGACGAAGAAGCCTTCGACGGCGTAAGCGCGGTTCACGAGATCCGCCAGCGCGGGGGCATCGGACGGCCGAGCGCGGCGGACGCTGATCGCGAGCTGCGAGTTATCCACCCGGATCGAGTACCAGAGCGGTCTGATCTCGGGGGATCAGGACGCCAGGCGCCGCGGCTCGGACCGACGCCGCACCTCCGATCGGCGGTCGGCCAGCGCCACGTGTACCAGCACGATGACCGTGCCCACAGTCACGTCCGAGACTGCCTTCACGACCCTGTCTGCCAAGCTCCACATGTTCGATTCCTCCATCCGTTCCGAGGTCCACAGCTTGTCGAGCTCATGCGACGCGCGAACTACAGTGCGGTGACGGAAGACGGAAATTGCCATGGCAGAACGCGACTCGCCAACGCCTATTTCTCGTCGGTGCGATGGCAGCAGATCACACGTAAAGAATCAGTGTGCGGGCTCGCGCGTTGAAGTCGTGATGCACCCCTTCGTCGCGCTGATCTGTGTCGCGTGCGCTCTCGGTCACAGTGCGCGAGCGCTCGCCGAGTCGGGCGAGCACGCTCCCGCGCGCCCCGCGGCCGGCCTGGATACAGATCGCATCAGCGTCGGTGATCCCGCGGCGCCCGGCCGCGTGATCTCGGCGCAGATCGCCGCCGCGGTCGACGACGGCGCGGCCACCGATCGGCCGGTCCGCGCGCGCGCCGGCCAGCGGATCGCGCTATACGCGGTGATCACCATCGAGCACGCCGGGCAGCGCGTGGTGTACAGCGACGCCCCGCGGCTCGAGCTCGGCCGGCGCCGCGTCGAGCCGAGGCCACTCGCGCGCGCGCCGCGGATCGCGGTGCGCTGGAACCGCGTCGAGCCCGCGGTCGCCACGATGACCAACGGCGATACGCCCGCCGAGTTCCGGTTCGCGCCGATCGACTACCGCACCACACCGATCGACCGCGCCGCCGGCGCGACCTCGCTGGTGCCCGACGTTCACCCCACCCTCATCGCCGACCATGGCGGCGGGATCGGCACGATGCGCTACCAGGTCGTGGTCCACCAGAGCGACCGCGCGATCGCCAGCCCGGGCCCCGAAGCGCGCCGCGGCCGCGGCTCGGGTGGCCTCACCGATGCCGTGATGCGGGTCTCGATCCGGCGCGACGACAGCTTCCTCGGCTACATGACCGAGCTCTACAACCAGCCGTACATCTGGGCGTCCGCCGGGATCACCGACGCGACCCACCAGAGCGAGCGGCTCGAGGGCTCCGATTGCGCCGACCTGCTGGTCTACGGCCAGCGCCGGCTCGGCAACCGGCTCGCCTACACGTGGACCGGCGCGCTGCCCCAGGTGACCACGCTGCTCGGCGCCGGCACCCGCGGCAGCGACGGTGTGTACCGCGACGCGCGCGGCAAGCCGCTGCCGTTCACCCAGCCCGGCGACGTCGTGCTGTTCCCGCGCCACGTCGGCGCGCTCGCGGTCGATCGCGGCGTGATCGGCGTGCTCGACGACCAGGACCTGATGATGCACACCCTGTTCGACTCGCCCAAGGAGCAAGCGATCGCCGAGTCCGGGTACGCCGACACCCCGGTCGAGCTGCGGCGGTTCCGGCGCCGCTAGCCCGGCGAGCTAGACCAGGTCCTCGTCGGGATCGACCACCAGGCTGACCAGCCCGCTCGCGACCGGCGGGAAGAACGCCGTCGAGCCGGCCGGCAGCAGCGCGCCCAGCTCGTCGACCTGCGCGATCTGCGAGACCGAGACCGGCCGCACCAGCAGCACGACCTCCGCGCCCTGCCCCAGCTCGGCGAGCGCGCGCGTCGGGTCGAGCTCGGTGGTCAGCTGCGCGTTCGGCAGGTGCCGCTCGACGAACAGGTGCTGGAGCACGATCGGATCGAGCTTCTGCAGCGCGCGGTGCACCGCGACGCCCTCGGCGACCGGGCTGACGTCCGGCGACAACGTCAGCTTCCACGCATCCGCATCGCCCGCGAACACCGCCACGAACACCGGCTGGTGGGCGACCGCGCTCGCCAGCCCGCCGTGGATCGCCGCGAGATCCTTCGCCGCGCCCGGCAGCTTCTCCACGATGAAGTGCGTCGAGGCGGCCGCCAGCACCGCCTCGCGCTTGGCGCCGCTGCCGCGCACGATGCGGTGGCGCGGCGCCGCCGCGAGCGTCGGATCGTCGAAGTTGACCAGGTACGCCAGGCCGTAGTTCGCCGACGAGTAGGTCAGGATCGACTGCTTCGCGGCGAGCTCCTCCTGGTACGCCAGCATCGCCTCGTAGCGATCGTGGCCCTCGAGCACGTGGAGCGGCTTCGGCGCCAGGTAGTGGCGCAGCTTGCCGAGCGTCTCGGCGTCGCTCATCCGCCACACCTGGTGAACCACGCCGTCCTTCGACGTGTACGACAGCGTCGGCTGGGTGGCCTCGACCCGGCGCATCAGCCGATCGACCTCGGACGCCGGATCGCGGTAGCCCGCGACGAACGGCTCGGTGTGGCCGCGGTTCGTGCGGATCTTCGCGAGCGCCGCGTCGCGCGCCGCCGGCACCACCGCCTCGTGCGGCCGCACCGCGCCATCGCTCCACGGCGCGAGCTGGACGGCGCAGATCACGCTCTTGCGCACCATCGGCCGGCCGCCGTGCCCCGCGAACACCTGGTGGTAGCGGTACACCGCGCGCCCCGGATCGCGGACCAGCGAGCCCGCGGCCAGCCGCTTGGCGAGATCCGCCCCCGCCGGCTTGGCGGCGTCCTGGGCGAGCACTCCACGGAACCCTGCGATCTGCGACATGCGCGCAGGATATCGCGGGCCGCCGCCGGTCAGCGCCCGCGCGATCCGATATCGCGCCGCACCTGCTTGCCCGGCAGATCGATCCGATCGACCGCGGCGTACGCCTTCTCGCGCGCCTGGTCGACGCTGACCCCGAGCGCGGTCACCCCGAGCACCCGGCCGCCCGCGCTGACCAGCTCCCCGTCCCGCCGCGCCGTCCCGGCGTGGAACACCACGACGTCCTCGACGTCCTCGAGCCCCCGGATCGGGTCCCCCGTGCGCACCGCCCCCGGATAGCCCGCCGCGGCGACCACGACGCACACCGCGACCCGCGCGTCCCACGCCAGGGCGCCCACCGGCATCTCGCCGCGCGCCGCGCCGAGCAGCACCACGCCGAGATCGCCGCGGGTCCGCGCCATGATCGGCTGGGTCTCCGGGTCGCCGAACCGGCAGTTGTACTCGAGCAGGTACGGCGCGCCCGCCGGATCGACGATCACGCCGGCGTACAACACGCCGCGGTAGTCGATCCCATCGCGCGCCAGGCCGTGCAGCGTGGGCTCGAGGATCTCGCTGCGGATCCGCGCCAGCACCGGCTCGGTGATCCACGCCGGCGACACCGTGCCCATGCCGTCGGTGTTCGGGCCGCGATCGCCATCGAAGATCGTCTTGTGATCCTCGACCGGCGGCAGCACCTCGAGCCGGGCGCCATCGGTGAGCGCGAGCACCGAGACCTCGCGCCCGATCACCCGCTGCTCGATCACGATCGTCGCGCCCGCCGCGCCGAACCGGCGCGCCTCGAGCATCTCGCGCGCCGCCGCCCGCGCCTCGGCGGTATCCGCCGCGACCACCACGCCCTTGCCCGCGGCGAGCCCGTCGGCCTTGACCACCACCGTGCCACCCGCCGCGGTCAGCCGGTCGATCGCCGCATCGGCCTCGGCCACCGTGGCCGCGACCACGAACGCCGCCGTCGGGATCCGGTGGCGCGCGAAGAACTGCTTGCTGAACACCTTGCTGCCCTCGAGCTGCGCGCCCGCGGCTCCCGGCCCGAACACCGGCACGCCCGCCGCGCGCAGCCGATCCGCCAGCCCCGCGACCAGCGGCGCCTCCGGCCCGACGACCACGAGGTCCACCGCCTCGGCCTGTGCGAGCGCGACCAGGCGATCCAGCTCGTCGACCTGGATCGGCACGCAGCGCGCCAGCGCCTCGATCCCGGGATTGCCGGGAGCGGCGATCACCGCGTGCCCGGCCCCCGCCAGCCGCCAGATCAGCGCGTGCTCCCTGCCTCCGCTGCCGACGACGAGGATGTTCATGCGCGGAATCTAGCCGCGCGGGCCAAACGATCCAAGCGGTTGCCCCGCCGACGCAACTTCCAGCGCGCGCGGCCGACAACGCCGCGCATGACCACGATGACGTCCGATCTCTCGACCTCCGACTCTTCCTCCGATCCCGCCACCACCTGGTGGGAGGCATTCTCCGAGACCTCCGAGCCCGCCGAGCCCACCGTGCCCGACGGCGCACCGTGGCTGCCACCCGAGCGCGATCCACGGCTCGGCGCGGCGCTCTTGCTCGTCGTCGCCTCGGCGCTCGTCGCCGCCTTCGGCCCCCTCTGCTGGATGCACGCACGCGCCGAGCTCGCCGCGATCGACCTCGGCCTCGCCACCCCACGCGGCCGCCGCTGGATCCTCTTCGCCCGCGCCTGGGGTGCGCTCACCACCGCCCTCCTCCTCGCGGCCCTCGCCGCCCTCGCCACCCTCCTGCTCCACTGACCTCCGGCCCTGATGTCCGGCTCCGGTC
>JBQCJR010000089.1:0-22469 GCA_051952595.1 Kofleriaceae bacterium | reverse complement strand
GTCGATGTCGCCGAGACCGGCGCGCGCGGCCAGGCCAGCCGGGTCCAGATCCGCCGGGCGAGCGCGATCGAGGCGTCGTGGCTGCTCGACCTGTACCTCGACCGGATCGAGGAGCGCGACGAGCTGGTGTGGAACGCGCAGCGCAGCCGGGTCGAGCGCGTGGCCCAGCTGACCTACGACGGCCTCGCGATCGACGACCAACGCGACGTCGAGGGCGCGCGGCGCGCCGGCCGGCCCGCCGCCGAGCTGCTCGCCCGGCAGGCGATCGCCGCCGGGATCGACCAGTTCGTGGACCGCGACGCGCTCGCCCAGTGGCGCGCGCGGGTCGCGCTGGTCGCGCGGATCGCCCCGGCCTCCGGGCTGGTCGCGCCGACCGACGACGCGCTCGCCCAGGTGATCGCGAACGCGTGCGAGGGCGCGATCTCGTTCGACGAGCTGCGCCGCGCGAACCTGCTCGACCTGCTCGACGCCGGGCTCGGCCCGCACCGCGCGCTGGTCGACCGGCTCGCGCCGACCCACCTGTCGCTGCCACGCCGCCGCCGGGTCGCGATCCACTACGAGCTCGATCAGAGCCCGTGGCTCGCGTCGCGGATGCAGGACTTCTTCGGGCTCGCCCGCGCGCCGGCGGTCGGCGACGGCCGGGTGCCGCTGGTGCTCCACCTGCTCGCGCCGAACCAGCGCCCGGTCCAGGTCACCCAGGACCTGCCGGGGTTCTGGATCAAGCACTACCCGGCGCTGCGCAAGCAGCTGATGCGGCGCTACCCCAAGCACGCCTGGCCCGAGGATCCGACGCAGCTGATCGACGAGGACTGACCGGCTCCCGAGGCGCTGGCGCAGCGCGTCTACAGGCTCTCGAACACCGAGGTGCTCTTGTAGAGATAGAGGATCCCGCCGTCTCCAAAGTTGAGTCGATGGTCGAGCGTCTCGTGGATCGTGCCGAGGAAGTCCTCGTCGTCACGCGGTGCCTCGGCGGCCGAGCTCCAGGTCGGCGTTCCGAGGAGATAGCCGCCGGCGTGATCGATCCGGTCGCGGATCGCACGGAGCGCGGGCTCCAGGGCCTCGCGATCGCCGAACACCTCGAGCGGCACGTCGACGGCGGAGATCGCGAGCGCGTCACCCGCGCTGCGCCCCGGCCCCGCGATCGAGGGGACCTCGATCACCTCGGCGTCCACGTCTGGCTCCGGTGCCTCGGTGCAGAACACGCTCAGGCCGCCCGCGTTCGGGTACCACGCGGCGAGCTCGGGGACCTCGGCGAGATCGATCGTCATGAGGTGAAACATGCCGCGTGGCGCACGCACACCCGTCGGGGCGCGCCCTCCGACCCGCGAGCGCGAGCCTTCACGGGCAGGCCACGTGAAACTGGCGCGCTGGAGTAGATAGACGCGCTCACACGCCGCCCCCGGAAGCGCCGCTCGCGCAGCTGCGGCCTCGGCGGAGACCGTCTGCCAGAGCCGACCACGCGCGGCCTCGAACGCGTCGGCCACGGCCGCGAACTGTTCGGGGGACAACCCCTCGCGAGCCTGCTCGCGGATCCATGCTGGATCTCGTGCCTCCGCCCCGTATGCACGCAGCGCAGGCAGCACGCGATCGCCGAGCATCCTGATCGCATACGCATCGATCATCCCGCGCCGGATCGCGGCGCGGAGGTAGCCGCGAAGCTCGTCGTCCTCGTGGATGGTCGGCAGCATGCGCACGACGCACATCGGCGCGGGATCGGCCTCGTCGAGGATCGTCTCGCGGCGTGCACGTGGCAGCGCCGCGAGCACGCGCTCGATCGCCTCGCGCAGCGGGTCGCGGTAGGCGGCGCGCTCGGTCGGTCGCCCCTCGAACGCGGCGATCAGCAGCTCGATATCCCACGCCGGATCGACCGGACTGCCCGAGGCGACGGCGCCTGCGAGCGCGAACACGAACGCGTGGCGCGCGATGGCCGCGCGCTCGTCGGAGAGTTCGCCGGCGGCGCCGAGCAGCGTCGGGATCACGCGCTCGCCGAGCACCTCGAACCACGACGGAGAGACCCGGTCGCCCGTGCGCAACACCTCGCGCACGAGGCCTGCATCCTCGTGCGCAGCGAACGCGAGCACCACGGCGCCATCGTCGGCGAGGCGCGCGCGGGTCCACGCCTCGACGCGCGCGGCCGGCAGCTGGCGCAACACCTCGACGAACCTGCGCGCGAGAGTCGGGTCCGCGGCCGCATGCGCGAACGCGACCAGCTGTTCGAGGTCGTCCGGAACGGAGCCTCCTTGGTTCAGGGATCTGTGCACCGCGGTCACGGTCAGGAGCGTCTGCGCATGCCGCGGGAGGCGCTCCTCGTGACGCGCGGCACCCAGCAGGGAATCGGGCGGGTCGTTGCGGCGATCGAGCACCGCGAGTGGCTCCGCGAGCCCGCTCTCGGGGCCTCGCGCGAGTGCAGCGACCAGGACGTGCAACGGCGCGCGCTCCACGATCGGCGCGATGTCCTGGAAGCGCTCCCACGGGTGGGCGAGCACGGCGTGCTCGGTGGTGGTCTGCCAGGAGGTACTGGGATCCACACGGTGCGCCAGCTCGCGGGCGCTCTCCAGGTCCGCAACCACGAGCTCCTGCTCGGCTCCCTGCTCGTCGACCCATCCGATCGAAACGCCGCGCAGTTGTCCGCGGACCCAGCTCTCGGCAAGCGCGGTGACCAGCGCGCTTGCCATCTCGGGCTCGATCGCCTCGCCCACGCGTCGACGCACGAGCGAGAGACCACGCCGGGCCCACGGCTGACCGCTGCTGTCCACCTGGCGGAACGGAGACGCTGCGGCGCGATAACACGCGTAGACCAGCCGATCGAGCGCCTCGGGCCACGCCTCGAGGACCTCCCGCCACTCGCGTTCGGGCGGATCGTGCAGCAGATGCTCGACCACGATCTTCGAGTGCTCGACCGTCAGCGCTCCCGTCGAGAGGAACTCAGACACCGGGCGAAACTCCCAGGCGGCGAACGCGCGTCGAGCGAGGCCGCGCCAGAGGACCTCGCGCGCGGTGACTTCGTTGTCATCCCAGCGGGAGAGCCACGCTGCTCGAAAACCTTCGAGGGTGTAAGGGACTTCGGCGAACACGGAGCGCAGCTCCTGCCGAGAGGTCGGGGGACTCACCGCGCGACCTCGACTAGCCTGACGAGCCCGGCGGTTTGAGACCAACGGTCTCGCCGGCCACCGCGGCGCCGCGGTCGAGCGACATCGTGCGCAGCCGGCCGGTCGCGGCGAGCTTGCCGTCCTGATCGCGGATCGAGACCTCCCAGACCTGCGAGGTGCGCCCGCGGTGCAGCGGGATCGCGGTCGCGATCAGCGTGCCGGAGCGCACGCCGCGCAGGAACGACGTGGTGTTCTCGAGGCCAACGCTGGTCTTGCCGAGCGGCATCGCGTGCAGCGCCGCCCCCGCGCTCGCCAGCGTCTCGACGATCGAGGCGTAGACGCCGCCGTGGACCAGGCCGTACGGCTGCGTCAGGTGCTCGGCGACCGGCACCTCGCACACCAGCTCGTCGGGCGTGATCCGCGTGAACACCAGGCCGATCGCGTGATCGAACTTGCCGCGGTGCGCGTTGAACAGCTTCACGAGATCGCCGTCGGGCGGGAACGGTGGCGACGGAGGTACGGGCTCGGCCATGCCCGACGGTACTGCACGATCTCGGGGCGCGCTCGCTCCGGGCGCGTCACACGCGGAGCGGAGCGTCCGGCTCGTGGGCCAGCCGGCGGACGGTGTGGACCAGCACGCCCACGTCGAACGGCTTGGCGAGCACGGCGTCAGCGTGGATCTCGGCGGCCCGCGCGCGTGCGTTCTCGGCCGCGCTGACCACCAGGATCGGCGGGCGCCGCGCGTAGCGCGCATCGAGCTCGCGCGCGAACGCCCAGCCGTCCATGATCGGCATCACCATGTCGAGCACGATCACCGTCGGCATGTGGGAGGCGATCGAATCGAGCCCCTCGAGGCCGTTGGCCGCCAGCGCGACCTCGTAGCCACGCGCCTCGAGGATCAGCTGGAGCGCCTCCGCGAGATCCGGATCATCCTCGACGACCAGCACCGACTCAGCCACGAGGCGCTCCCGCGATCGTCGGGATCTCGACCCAGTCGCTGCAGGTCCCGTCGGGCTCGCGCTCCGAGTGGGTGGTCCCGGCGGTCGCCGCGACCAGCAAGTCCACGATGTGGCACTCGAGCCCGAGCCCCGCGTAGCCGGGATCGTCCTCGCACGAGCTCGGCCGATCGCGCTCGACCGGCTCGTACACGACCCGGATCCGCGCGCACCCCTCGACCTCCTCGATCCGCAGCACCACGTCGGTGCGGGTCCGCGCGCGGCGGTACGCGATCTCGATCAGGTTGCGCACGACCTGAGCGACCCGATCGGGATCCGCGAACACCTTGGGATGCCCATCGATCCGGGTGACCAGGCCGTGATCCGAAGACGCATCGCGCATCTGGTACGCGACGGCGTCGATGACCTCCGCGCAGTCGATCTCGTCGGGATAGAACCGCAGGGTGCTGGAGCGCAGCCGCACCAGCACCAGGATGTTCTCGGTCAGCCGATCGAGCTTGCCGCACTGGCGCGCGATCGCCGCGAGATCGGCGGGCCTGCCGCGCGCCCCCGCGAGATCGACGTGGGCCTGGATGATCGCGACCGGGGTCTTGAGCGCGTGGGCCGCGGCCGAGAAGAACTCGTCGCGCATCCGATCGAGGCCCTCGATCTCGGTGACGTCGTGCATCACGCTCACCGACAGCTCGACCGGCCCGCCGGGGAACAGCCGGACCGGCGCGGCGGTCGAGATGATCGTGAGCGGCGGGCGGTCCGGCGGAAACAGCTGCGCCTTGTACGGGCGGGCGCGCGCGCCGGCGAGCGCCCGCGCAGAGATGTAATCCGCGGGGTCGCCGATACGGCCGGCGGGGGTGCTCACGTGGAACCGCCGCGCGAAGTCGATCGGCCCGGTCCCGACCAGCTCGCTCGAGCTGGCGGCGCCGAGCATCGCGACGGCCGCGGGGTTGGCCGAGGCGATCTTGCGATCGCGCCCGACGATCAGCACGCCATCGGCGATGCTCTCGACCACCCCGCGCATCGTCGCCTCGGACCGCGCCAGGTACTGCACGCTCCACCGGGTGACCCAGTACAGCACCACCGCCGTGAACCCCACGAAGGCCCACCCCTTCGCGGTCTCGAGCCGGGCGATCGTCAGCGGATCCGAGACCAGGTAGTAGACGAGCACGTCGGTCACCAGGACCCACGTCGTACCGAGCAGCACGAACGATCCGCAGACGATCGCGGGGATCTGGTGATAGCGAGCCATGGGGTCGTAGTCGCAAGTTGCGAACGCCATGCCCGGCGCCGCGCACGCGGGCACCGTCGGAATTTCTCCGGCGCGCGGCGCGCTACCGCACGTCGATCGGGGGCTGCGAGGTGCGTGCCACCGCGGACGAGATCGTCGGCCACAGCAGGTGGTACAGCCGCAGGCTGATCAGCAGCAGCGCGTACTCCTGGAGATCCCCGCCGGAGTCGCGCAGCACCGAGTAATTGAAGTCGACCAGCGCGAGCGCGTCGCTGACCAGCTTGTGGAGCTCGTCGATCCCCGGGGTGCGGTTGCCGCGGTCGAACGCCCACGCGCTCAGCTTGGTGCGCATCGCCTCGAACATCGGCTTGACCCGGGCGTTCAGCGCGGCGACCCGGTTCGGGCGCAGCCACTGCAGCAGCATGCCGGCGAGCGCGCGGCAGTCCTCCGCCATCGCCTCGGTGCCCATCGCCGGCTCGACCAGCCCGATCATCGCCGGCATCACCATGCGGGTCGCCGCCGCGCCCTTGAACAGCAACCCGCTGGGCGAGATGTTGTGGTGCGCCATCCCGTGCTCGTGGAGCGCGGCGACCTGACGGATCACCAGGAACCCGAGCGCGAGCGCGCCATCGACGTGCAGATCGAGCTCGGCGATCCGGTCGCCGAACCGCGGCTCGTCGACGTACTCGCTGAACAGCAGCAGCGACGAGGTGTTCGCGTCGTAGATCACCTTGTGCAGCGAGGTCAGCAGGCCCTGGCGCACGCGCTTCAGGATCGGCCAGAAGTACTGCTGCCAGTTCTCGACGAACCGCCGCGGATCGTTGATCTTGGTCAGGTCGATCACCGTGACCAGCTTCGGGAAGATGTTGGCGTCCGGGAAGCTGCCGTCGGCGACCATCTCGGGGCGCGGCGCGGCGAGGAAGATCGGGTGGCCCTTGGCGCGGCCGAGGCTGCGCTCGACGTTGTAGCCCCACTCGTGCACGGCGCGCTCGGCGGCCTCGACGACCTCGCGGGTGATCGAAGGATCCTTGGACGAGAACGCGACCGCGTCCGGCGTGGTCTTCTCGCGCTCGAACGTCAGCTCGTTGCGCCGCTTGGGCGCGCGCGGCACGTCGTCGGGGAGCTCGCGGAGCTGCGCGCGCAGCTCGTGGACCACCGCGACCACCGATGGGAGCCGCTGGCTGGGATCGCGCTCGAGGCAGCCCTCGATCACGGTGCGCAGCGCGCTCGGGAACCCCTCCGGGTAGTGGACCTTGCTGCGCCCGCCGACCACGACGCCCTCGGCGATCCGGATCAGCAGCGCCCACATGTCATCGGCCTGGCCGTACAGCAGCTGCTCGGTGAACAGGCCGTGCAGCGCGCCGCCGATCGCGTAGATGTCGAGCGACGTCGTGATCTGGCTGTCCATCAGCGCCTGGTCGATCGTCTCCGGAGCGACCGACCAGCCCGGCGAGCCGAAGATCCGGCCCTTGTAGTAGGTGCGGTAGCTCTGCGCGCCGAGGTCGTCGAGCGACATCGCGAGGTCGAAGTCGAACAGATAGGCGACGTTGGCGCCCTCGTCGACGAGGATGTTGCGGAGCGTGAAGTCGCGGTGGACCAGCCGCGCGGCGTGCAGGGTCGACAGGCCCTCGAGCGCCTGGACCAGCAGCTTGGTGCGCGCGCGGGGCGTGAGGTCGTGCTTGGCGATCGCCTCGAGCAGCGTCATGCCCATCCGGGGCGTGACGAACAGGTAGTTGTCGGCGATCGGGGCCGACACGTAGGTCGGCAGGATGTTCGGGTGCTCGATCGCGGCGATCCGCGCCATCGCGGCGAGGTTGTTGTGGTGATCGCGGCGGGTCACCTCGTCGGTGCGCAGCTGGTAGAGGTAGTTCGAGTGGAACACCTTGCCCACCACCCGCTCCTCGCGCCCGGTGTCGTCATCGCGCCGCTCGAGGGCGTACACCGCGCCCATGCCGCCGTTCGAGAGGTGCTCGCCGGTGGTCCGGTAGACGTACCGGTTGTAGCGGAAGACCTGCCCCTGGCGCGCGAGGTCCTCTGATCGGAGCGTGCCGATCGACGTCGTTTCGACCCAGGAGTCGGACACGCCTTCAGTCATCTCCTTCGCCGGCCCTCACTCTACGCCGACCGCCCTCCCGCGAGCAACCTCCAGCCTCCTGGTAACAGCTGGATATCGCTAGAGTCCGCCTGAGGGGTGGCGTGAAGCGGTGTCTTGTCGCATCGCCCGCCGGCGGTGTTCGCAGGCCGGGCAAATGTGATACCCACCCTGCGACGAGTACATGCTCGAGCACCGCTTCGCCAAGCTCGCGGCCGCCGCGACGTTTTTTCTGCTCGTGATCGGCGGGACCGTGAACCCGACCGGGTCGAGCCTCGCGTGCCCGGAGCCGACGTTCGTCTGCCACGGCGAGCTGTTCCCCCCGATGGTGGGAGGCGTGTTCTACGAGCACGGCCACCGGCTCGCCGCGATGACCGTCGGCCTGCTCCAGATCGCCCTCACCGCGCTGCTGGTGATCCGGCGCTCCGACATGAAGCGCCTGGCCTGGCTGCTGCTGGGCATGGTGGTGCTCCAGGGTGCGCTCGGCGCGGTGACCGTGCAGTACAAGCTCCCGTGGTTCGTCTCGACCGGCCACCTGGTGCTCGGCATGAGCTACTTCGCGACGCTGATCTACACGGCGTTCCGCACCCGGCCCTCGCCGAGCGTGCTCGAGCTCGATCGCCACGAGCGCGCCCGCACCGAGCTCGGCTCGTCGGCGCGCCGGTGGATCGCGATCGCGTGCGCCGCGGTGTTCGTGCAGCTGCTGCTCGGCGCGCTGGTTCGCCACCTCGGCGCGGCGATGGTATGCCTCGGCATGCCGACGTGCACGATCGGCGGCGACTGGTGGCCCGACGCCCCGGTCCAGCACCTCCACATGATCCACCGCGCGTTCGGCGTGGTGGTCGCGATCGTCACGACGATCGCCGCCGTGGTGGTCTACCGGCGGGCGCGCAGCTGGCCGGCGCTCCGCGCGCTCGCCGTGATCGCCCCGCTGCTGGTGGTCGCGCAGATCCTGCTCGGGATGTACACCGTGATGACGATGCGCTCGGTGCCGATCGCCGTGGGTCACTTCGCGGGCGCGACTGGCCTGTGGGCGCTGTGGATGTCGATGTGGCTCGCCACCTCGCGCCGCACCGCGAGCTCCGCGGCTCCAGGGGTCGAGCTGCCGCGCATGGCGGTGGCCCGGTGAGCCGGCCCGAGGGCGCGGTCGCGCGCAACAAGGCGGTCGACCTGATCGCGCTGGTCAAGCCGCGGATCATGATCATGGCGCTGCTCACCGCGGCCGGCGCGATGGGCCTCGCGCCGAGCGATCCGGCGCCGGGCGTGGCGCTGTGGCTGCTCGTCGGCACCGCGCTGATCGTCGGCGCGGCGAACACCCTCAACATGTGGCTGGAGCGCGACATCGACTGCCTGATGACGCGCACCCGCAAGCGCCCGCTGCCGCAGGGCCGGCTCGGCGAGCGCACCGCGCTGGTGTTCGGCGGGATCCAGGGCGTGCTCGCGCTGCCCGCTCTCGCGATGGTCAACCTGGTGACCGCGGCGCTGGGCCTGGTCGCGCTGCTGGTCTACGTCGGCGTGTACACCCCGATGAAGCAGCGCTCGTACTGGGCGGTGTGGGTCGGCGCGCTGCCCGGCGCGATGCCGGCGCTGATGGGCTGGACGGCGGCGACCGGCCGGATCGATCTCGCCGGGCTCGCGATCTTCGGCGTGTTGTTCTTCTGGCAGATCCCACACTTCCACGCGATCGCGATGTACCGCCAGCGCGAGTACGAGGCCGCCGGCCTCAAGACCCTGCCCGGCACCCGCGGGATCGCCGCCGCCCGCCGCGACATCGGGATCTACCTGGTCGTCCAGGTCGCGGTGAGCCTCGCGCTCGTCCCGCTCGACGTGACCGGCCGGCTGTACCTGATCACCGCGGTGGTGCTCGGTGTCGCGGTGCTCGCGCAGGCCGCGACCGGGCTGCGCAGCGGCACCAACAAGTGGGCGCGCGACGTGTTCCTCGCCTCGATCGTCTACCTGCCGGTGCTGTTCGCGGTGATGGTGCTGGACGGGCAGGCGTAGCGTGACCTGGGACCACATCCATCCAGCGATCAACGCCGCGCTGAACCTGACCTGCGCGGTGCTGCTGGTCGCCGGGCGGGTGGCGATCGCGCGCGGCGATCGCGCGGCGCACCGCCAGCGGATGCTCTACGCGTTCACCGCCTCGACGGTGTTCCTGATCTCGTACCTGATCCGGTTCGCGACCTCGGGCACCCACAAGTACCCCGGCGTCGGCTGGGACAAGACGCTGTACCTCGTCATCCTGTTCAGCCACATGGCGCTCGCCGTCGTGCTGGTACCGATGGTGCTTCGCGCGCTGCAGCTCGCGCTGCGCGGCGACTTCGCTCGCCATCTGAAGATCGTCCGCTGGGGATGGCCTGTATGGATGTACGTCTCGGTGACCGGGGTGCTGGTGTACTTGATGCTCTACCACCTCGCGCCCGCGCTCCACGGGTAACCCGCGGCGCGCTGGTCGCGGTGGCGGCGCTGAGCGCGACCGCGTGCTGGTCGCTCCACCCGCCGCGCCCGCCGGTGCGCGAGGTGTCGATGCCGATCTCGACGCTCCGGCTCGACAACGGCCTGCGCGTCGCGGTGGTGGTCGATCCGAGCGCGAACGACGTGGGCGTGACGATGCGCTACCAGGTCGGCGCGATCGACGAGCCGAGCGGGAGCGCCGGGCTGGCGCACGTCGCCGAGCACCTGCTGTTCGAGACGCGGCACGCCGGCGAGTCGCTGTTCGCGCGGTTCGAGGAGCTGGCGACCTCGTTCAACGCGATCACCGCGCTCGACGCGACGACGTACGTGTCGCGCATGCCGCCCGCGAACCTCGAGGCGGTGCTCGCGCTCGAGGCGGCGCGGCTGCGCGAGCGGTGCGGCTCGCTCGACGACGCCGCGTTCGCGCGCGAGCTCGAGGTGGTGCGCAACGAGACGCGCCAGAAGAGCGCGGCGCAGCACGTCTATGGCACCGCGACCGCGGCGCTGTTCCCGGCGCCGCACCCGTACCACACCGCGCGCGCGACCGACGCGATGCTCGCCGGGATCACCCGCGACCAGGCGTGCCGGTTCATCGATGCCCACTACGCGCCCGATCGCGCGGTGCTCGTGATCTCGGGCGACGTCCAGCGATGGGAGGTCGAGGCGATGGCGCGCCGGCTGTTCGGCGAGATCGCGCGCACACCCACCACGGCGCCACGCAGCGTGCCGGCGGCGCCGCGCGGGCGCTCGGGCACACACCCGGTGCCGATCGACGAGCGGGTCGTGGTGGTCGGCTGGCCGCTGCCCGCGGATCCGGTGCGCCGGGCGCAGGTGCGCGCGGTGGCTCGCACGCTGCGCGATCGCATGGCCGCGGAGATCGAGGGAGACCTCGGGCTCCACGAGCACGGCGGCGCGGGTGCGTCGGCGATCGCGGTGGTGGTGCGGCCGCTGCCCGGCGCCAAGGCTCCCGAGACCCGGCGCGCGATCGAGCGCGCGATCCGCGAGCTCCCCGCGGCGTTCGCCGTGTCGGGGTTCGATGGCCTGCTCCACGCGCGGCGGCGCGCCCACGTCCAGCTGCTACTCGAGCTCGACGACGCGGGCCCGCGCGATCGACGGATCGCCGACCTGGTGGCCGCCGGCGCCGATCCGGAGCGCACCCTGCGCGCCGAGCTCGACGCGATCGAGGGCCTCGCTCGCTACGACGCGCGGCGGATCGCGACCACCGACCTGGCGCTCGATCGCGCGGCGATCGTCGAGCTGACCCCGGACTCGCCGGTCCGGCTCGGCCAGGCGCCGGTGCTCGACGCGCCGATCCACCACGAGGGCACCCGCCGCCGGGTCGAGGATCCACGCGCGGCGCGCGTGGCGGCGCCGCCGGGAGCGCACGGCCGGGCGCTCGACCAGGTCTCGATCCGCACCCTGCGCAACGGGCTCCGGGTGGTGCTCCAGCCGGTCACCCGGGTGCCAGTCGTCGACGTGCGCCTGGTCTACGAGGTGGGCAGCGGAGACGAGCCGCCGGGGCAGCGCGGGATCTCGGCGCTGGCCGAGCGCGGGCTCTCGCCGCACCCGAGCGACTGGCCGACCTACCTGCCGTTCTACGAGGCGGGCGGCGAGATCGTGAGCCGGGTCGAGGTCGACCACACGGTGTTCCGCGGGCGTGGCCACGCGCGCGACCTGGATCTGGTGCTCGGCGCGCTCGAGCGGCTGGTCCACGGCGGCGACTACCGCTCGCTGCCCGAGACCGCGGCGCGGCTGGGGCGCGCGACCCGCTACACCGATCCGGAGATCCAGATCGAGGCCGGGTGGCGCACGGCGCTCTACGGCTACGACCACCCGTACACGACCGCGGGGCTGTGGCACCAGGTCGATCGCGCCGCGCTCGATGCCGCCAAGGTCTCGGCGTTCCGCCGCGCGCATTACCGCCTCGATCGGATGACCCTGATCGTGACCGGCGGCTTCGATCCGGAGAACGCCGTGCGCTGGATCGAGCACGTGTTCGTCGCCGACGCGGCGCCGCACCCCGCCACCCGCTACGAGCTCCCGGCGACCCTGATGCCGGTGGCGATCGCGGTGGCCGATCCGACGCGGCTGGTGAACGTCGATCTCGCGCTGCCGCTGCCCGCGGCGCTCCGGGGGCACGCGCTGATCGCGACCGAGATGGTTGCTCAGGCGATCGCCGACGTCCGGTTCCAGCTCGCCGCGAGCTACGGGCTCGAGGCCGAGCTGGTCGAGACCCGGCTCGCGACCCAGCTGTGGATCAGCGGCCACGTCGACGCGAGCCGCGCCGCCGAGGCGGTCGCCCTGGTGCGCGACCGGCTCGCCGCGCTGCGCACGCCCAGCGAGGACACCGCGGCGCGGTTCGTGGCGGCGCGCCGCCGGGTGCTCGCGCGGCTCGGCGCCCCGGCCCCCAGCCTGAGCGAGCTCGCCGCCCTCGCCGAGCAAGCGATCGCGCTCGGCCGCTCGCCGGTCGCGGAGCGCGAAGCCGACGACGACGTGCGGCGGATCACCCTCGACGATCTTGCCGGCACGCTCGCCGGCCTGGATCCGGCGCGCGCGGCGATCGGGCTGCGCGGCCCACGCGAGGTGGTGCAGCAGGCCTACGCGGTGATCGGCCGGACCCCGGTCGAGCTCAGCGCAGATCCACCACGCCCGTCCCGCTGATCTGCTTGTCGAGCGTGCTGGGGCGGCCGTGGACGCGCACCGCGCCGGTGCCGGAGATGTCGATCTTCGCCCGCGCCGAGGCGTGGACCGACGCCTCGGCGGTGCCGGCGATGTCGACGATCGCGGTGGACGCGACCAGGTCCTTGGCGCGGACCTCGCCGGTGCCGTGCACGTCGAGCCGCAGCGTCGAGGTGGTGCCGGCGAGCGATAGCGCCCCGGTGCCGGCGATCCGCGCGTCGAGCGTCTTGGCCTCGAGCCCCGAGACCCGCATCGCGCCGGTGCCCGAGATCGAGACCGAGTCGAGCCGCGGCGCGGTGACCGCCACGCGGATCTGCGCGTTGCGGGTGTGCTTGGGGAACTTCGTATCGATCACCAGCACGCCCTTCTCGACCGTGGTGAACACGTACCGCGCGAACGCGGGATCGCCGATCACCTCGACCTTGGGGGCGCCGCGGTCGATCCGCGCTTCGACCTCGATCATGCCGGCCAGCTCGATGCCGCGGAACCCTTCGACCTTGCGGACCTCGCTCGTGTCGCCGGAGGGACCCGCCGAGGCCGAGGCACACGCGGCCGTGGCGAGGCCGAGCAGCGCGATCAGGGGAGTGTGCTGGTTCATGGCGGTGTAGATGCACCCGAGGGCGATCCGGTTGACGCCCGATCCATGCTTTCGTACGCGAGCCCCCACCGGATGCCGCGGTCGCAGACGATCAGGACCGGCGCGGCGACCCGGCGGACCAGGCGGGCGTAGATCGCCACCCCGGCGGCGATCACGTCGGCGCGCTGGACCTGCACGCCCGGGATCGCCTTGCGCTGCTCGACCGTGGCGGCGAGCAGCCGGGCGAGCTGCGCCTCGACGTCGGCGGGCGAGAGCCGCAGCCCGGTGACCCGCGCCGGGTCGTAGTCGCGGAGCGCCAGCGCGACCGCGCCCATCGTGGTCGCGGTGCCCGCGGTGGCGATCACGGTGATCCCCGGCGGCAGCTCGAGCGCCGCGAGCCGGGCGTCGATGTCATCGGACAGCACCTGGATCTCGGCCGCGGTCGGCGGATCGTGGCGCAGGTGGCGCTCGGTCATCCGGACCGCGCCGATCGGGACGCTGACCATCGAGACCACGCGCTGACCGTCGGTCACCACCAGCTCGGTCGAGCCCCCGCCGACGTCGACCACGACGTACGGCGTGCCGGCCAGCTCGGGGAACGTGCGCGCGACCGACAGGAACGCCAGATCGGCCTCGCGGGTCCCGGCGATCACCTCGATCGTGCCGCCGAGGATGCGCTCGGCCGGCTCGATGAACGCCGCGGCGTTCGTGGCCTCGCGCAGCGCCTGGGTCGCGACGATCACCGGCGACGCGATCGCGTGCGCGTCCATCACCTCGCGGTACTCGCGGCAGATCGCCAAACTGTTCGCGATCGAGCCGTCGTCGAGCCGGCCGGTCGCGTCGAGCCCCTTGCCCAGCCGGCCGAACCGGGTCAGGTCGACCACCGCGCGGCCCGCCTCGTCGACGATCAACAGCAACAGGGTGTTCGAGCCGATATCGATGACCGCGGTGCTCACCCGCGCATCGTGCTACAGCCCGAGCTGCTTGGCGACGATCACCTTCATGATCTCGTTGGTGCCGGCGTAGATCCGCTGCACGCGCGCGTCCATGAACGCGCGGGTGACCGGGTACTCGAGCATGTAGCCGTAGCCGCCGAAGAACTGCAGGCAGGTATCGACGACCTCCTGGCCGGTATCGGTGATCCAGAACTTCGCGATCGAGCACTCCTTGACCAGCGACTTGCCGGCGACGTGCTCGGCGACGACCTTGTCGACGTACGCGCGGCCGACCTCGACCTTGGCCAGGCACTCCACCAGCTTGAACTGGGTGTTCTGGAACTTGCTGATCGGCTTGCCGAACGCGGTGCGCTCCTTGGTGTACGCGATCGTGTCGGCGAGCACCTGCTCGCTCGCCGCCTGCGCGCCGATCGCGACGCACAGCCGCTCCTGCTGGAGCTTCTGCATCAGCATCATGAACCCCGCGCCCTCGGGGCCGAGCCGGTTCGCGGCCGGCACGCGGCAGTCCTCGAAGAACATCTCGGAGGTGTCCTGCGACGCCATCCCCATCTTGTGGAGCCGCTTGCCGCGGGCGAACCCCGGGCGGGTCGCCTCGACGACGAACAGCGAGATCCCGCGGTGTGCGTTCGCCGGATCCGGATCGGTCTTGGCGGCGACCACGACCAGGTCGCACAGCTGGCCGTTCGAGATGAACGTCTTGGCGCCGTTCAGCACGTAGTCGTCGCCGTCGCGCACCGCGGTGGTCGCGATCGCCGCGAGATCCGAACCGGTGCCCGGCTCGGTCATCGCGATCGCGGTGACCAGCTCGCCCGACGCGCAGCCCGGCAGCCAGCGCGCGCGCTGCTCGTCGCTGCCGAACGAGTGGATGTACGGCACGATGATGTCGGAGTGGAGCGCCATCGCGAAGCCGCTCTCGTAGGCGCGCGCGAGCTCCTCCATGATCACGACCGAGTACAGGAACGTCGCGCCCGCGCCGCCCCACTTCTCCTCGAGCCACGGACAGAGAAAGCCCTGCGCGCCCGCGGTGCGCCAGATCTCGCGATCGACCTGCCCCTGATCGCGCCAGCGCTGCTGGTGCGGGCGGATCTCGCGGTCGACGAACTGGCGAAACGCCTGGCGGAACGCGTCGTGGTCGGCGTCGAACAGAGAGCGATCCATGCCTCGTCTTACACCAACCAGGTCGCTTGAGGTCGCGCCGCGTTTGGCCCATGGTGCGGCGTGGTCTGGACCGTCGATAGCCCCGGCGTCACGCTCGCCGCGTTCGTCAAGGCGCACACCGGCTCGGCGTGGTCGGTCGCCAAGCGCGCCGTGGAGACCGGCAAGGTGTTCGTCGATGGTGCGCGCGTGACCGTGGTGGACCACCGGCTGGCCGCCGGGCAGCAGGTCGAGCTACGCGCCCACGCGCCGCGGCCGCGCGACCCGGAGCGCGAGGGCGCGCTGGTCTACGACGACGCGCACGTCGTGGTGATCGACAAGCCGACCGGCGTCAACAGCGTGCCGTACGAGGATCGCGAGACCGGCACCGCGATGGACCTGATCCGCGGGGCGTGGCGGCGCCAGGGCAAGCCGGCGACCCAGGTCGCGCTCCACGTCGTGCACCGGATCGATCGCGCGACCTCCGGGCTGCTGATGTTCGCCAAGACCAAGCGCGCCGAGCTCGGCCTCGCCGCGCAGCTGCGCGCGCACTCGATCGACCGGCTGTACCTGTGCGTCGCCCACGGCGACGTGGCGTCGCGGCGGATCGAGTCGTACCTGATCGCGGACCGCGGCGATGGCCTGCGCGGCTCGACCTCGCGGATCGAGCAAGGCAAGCGCGCGGTGACCCACGTCGAGGCGCGCGAGCGGCTGCGCGGCGCCACGCTGTGTGCCGTGCGGCTCGAGACCGGCAAGACCCACCAGATCCGGATCCACCTCGCCGAGGCCGGCCACCCGCTGGTCGGCGAGCAGGTGTACATCCGCGACCACGAGCAGGCCGGCCGCCGCGTGATCCACGCGCCGCGCCTGATGTTGCACGCCGCCACGCTCGGCTTCGAGCACCCGGTGACCGGCGCGCGGGTCGAGCTCGCGTCGCAGCCGCCGGACGACTTCGCGGCCGTCGTCGCGCGGCTCGCCGGGCGCGATCGCGTAACGTCGAGCGAGCTGCCATGAGCGTTCCAGACGACCTGGTGATCCGCCGCGCCGAGGCGCGCGACGTCGCGACGATCCTCGCGTTCATCCGCGAGCTGGCCGAGTACGAGCGGCTGCTCGACGCCGTGGTCGCCGACGAGGCCCAGCTGCGCGCGACCCTGTTCGGCGAGCGTCCCGCCGCCGAGGTGCTGCTCGCCGAGCTCGCCGGCGAGCCGGTGGGCTTCGCGCTGTTCTTCCAGAGCTACTCGACGTTCCTCGCGCGCCCTGGCCTGTACCTCGAGGACCTGTTCGTGCGGCCCGCCGCGCGCGGCCGCGGCTGCGGGCTCGCCCTGATGGCCGCGCTCGCGCGGATCGCGGTCGCGCGCGACTACGGCCGGTTCGAGTGGTCGGTGCTCGACTGGAACGAGCCCGCGCTCGGCTTCTATCGCTCGCTCGGCGCGGTGCCCCAGGTCGAGTGGCGCGTCCAGCGCCTGGTCGGCGCGCCGCTCGCCGCGCTCGCCGCGCGCTGGCCGGGCGCAGTGCCGTAGCGGGCCGGCGCGGGCCGGCGCGGGTCGTCGTGGATCAGGGCTGCGACGGCAGCGCGTAGGTCACCGTCGCGTGGGCGACCAGCTCGTCGCTGCCGTCCGACCGCAGCTCGACCGTCGAGACCACCAGCCGGCGGCCCAGCCGGAGCAGCCGTGCGGTCGCGATCACGTCGACTGGTTGCGGGCGGGACAGGAAGTGGATGTCCAGGTTCGCCGTCGTCGCCTGAGGGACCGGCCCCGCCATCGCGAGGGTCAGGAAGTACGCCGCGGTGTCCGCCAGCGTCATCAGGGCCGGGCCGGAGATCGTGCCGCCGCCACGCACGTGGCCGCTCTGGACCGGCAGCCGCAGCACCAGCTCGCCCTCGGCCAGCGAGGCGATCGTGGCAAACCTGCGCGCGTCGGGGAAGTAGGTCTCCATCAGCGCTTCGATCTCGGCGATCGTCATCCTGGGCATCGGTCGGCGCGCAGCTTACCAGCCTCGTAAAGTCACGACCTTGGGGTGAGGCGCGCACCACGACCCGAATGCCAGCAAGTATCAGGACGGCCGCCGCGCGCCACCCTCGTAGAATGCGCGCCATGTCCAACCATTCGACCGGGCGACGGTTGCTGGCGGCGGGGATCCTCCTCGCGGCGACCGCGGCCCACGCCGATAGCTCCCACCTGATGTCGACGGATCGCGTCGAGTACCGCGCCGATGGCACGGTCCACCTCGGTGGCCAGGTGTTCGCGAATCGCGAGGCGTACTACCGCTCGCCGGCATTCCGCGAGAGCGGCGCGCGGTGCGGCAATCACGATCACGTCCCGTCGGCGGCCGCGCTGATCGCGCAGAGCGACTGCGCGATGAACAAGACGATGATCAACCCCGACTACAGCGACAACCGGACGCTCGTGATCCAGGTCGTGTTCCACGTGATCCAGCGGACCGACGGGCGCGGAGCGATCTCGCCGACGTTGATCCAGAGCCAGATGGACATCCTCAACGAGGACTTCAACGCGCTCGCCGGCACGCCGGGCTCGATGGGCAGCAACACGCAGCTCCAGTTCGTGCTGGCGAAGTTCGACCCGCAGGGCAACCCGACGACCGGCATCAACGTCGTCACGAACAACCAGTACTTCAACGATCCGGGCACCGACGGCGGCAACCCGATGAAGCGCGCGATCAACTGGGATCCGACGCGCTACCTCAACATCTACACGAACGATGCTGCCGGCCTGCTCGGGTACGCGACGTTCCCGGCCGAGGACAATCCTGGTGATCCGTATGACGGGGCCGGTGGAGCGGAGGACGGGGTCGTGCTGCTGTGGGACGCGGTCGGCCGCAACGCCCCGGGCGGCGCGCCGTACAATCAGGGTCGCACGGCCACCCACGAGATCGGCCACTACCTCGGCCTCTACCACACGTTCCAGGGCGGCTGCGGCAGCGCGGCGCAGCCGTACAGCACCGGCGATCTGATCGCCGACACGCAGTCCCACTCGGGCCCGCAGTTCGACTGCCCGATCCAGGCGTCGACCTGCGGAGGCGGCAACGCGCCGGCCGAGAACTACATGAACTACACCGACGACACCTGCATGACGAAGTTCACCGTCGAGCAGGTCAACCGGATGCGCTGCTCGATCGTCAACTACCGGACGGTCAACACATCACCCGTCGCGGCGTTCACGGTGTCGACCTCCAAGCTCGACGCGACGTTCACCAACACCAGCAGCGACGCCGAGTCGCCCGCGTCCGAGCTCCACCACAAGTGGACGTTCGGCGACGGAGAGACGTCGACCGAGGCGAACCCGAGCCATACCTACGCCGCCGACGGCACGTACCACGTCACCCTCGAAGTCGTCGATCCCGGGAGCGGCACCACCACGAAGACCGAATCGGTCTCCGTGACCGCCACGCCGGTGACGCCCGACGCCGGCCCCAACGCGGGCCCGGATGGCGGCACCGGTGGCACCGAGGACGGAGGCGGATGCTGCCAGGCTCCCGGTGGCGAGCTCTCCGCGTTGCTGTGCGGGCTCCCGGTGTTGCTCGTGCTCGGTCGGCGCCGCCGCCGAGCGCATCGCTGACCACGCAGCGGATCAGCGTGGCCGACGCGCCACCATGATGTCGATGCTCTGCGTCTCCGGGTCGGCCGCGCTGACGTAGAGCAGGCAGTCGTCGCCCGTGACAAACAACGGCAACGCGGACGCCAATGTCGAGACCTCCGAGCCCGGCCCGAACATCGAGCTGGTGGACGTCCGAGTCGCCCTCCAGACCCCAAGCTGACCCGAGACCGCGTAGTAAACGGTCAGCTGATCCGGCGCGATGACGGCATTGTCCAGACGAACGGTCGAAACGGGCTGGGGAGTTCCAAAGCGTTTTGGACCACCGATATTGGGAGCGGAGGTCAAGATGCCATCGGCCGGGTTCCTCCAGTACAACGTGCGCCCGCTTGCCGAGATGCCGACGAAGCCGGACATGGATGGGGCGGTATCGACGGTCACCGCGGAACCTACCGAGAACGGTTCGGATCGCGTGGTGCGGCTTGAGACGTGCAGCCGCCCTCCAATGCGGAAGTACAGCTCGAGCCCTTCGGCGGTCGAGGACGGCGCATCCTTGATGCCACTGCCCGACCCGTAGACTTGCTCGAGGACAGCGTGGGCATCTGGTCTCGAGAACTCGTCGAGCTTCGTCGAGCGGCTGGCATAGTAGAGCTTGATCGTCGTCCGTTCGTCGCGGACGATGAACGCCTCCAGCTCGTCCTCGGTCATCGAGAACCAGTCCTCGGTGTACCCGTTGTTCAAGTTCGGAACGAGCTCGGGCGGTCCGAACTCCGCCTCGGGGTTGCACCGCCTCGACGGATCTCCATCCGGTGGTGCATCGGGTGCCACGACGCACCCGAAATCGATACAGACGAGGCCGTCGCCGCATCCGTACGAGCCGACCTTGTCGGCGGAGATCCCGAGCGACGCGCAGTCCGCCGCGGTCGTGCAGCAGACCTCGCGATCGCGCTCGGTGCATGCCGCAATCAACAGCACCAGAGATAGCTTCCACATCACCACACTCCCGATCCCGAGGGTAACGCTTCCACGCGACATGGAGAGAGTTGTCGGCATCTCGTGCCGCGGGATGCGTGAGATTCGACCTCGACGGAGACTCCTCCGGCGCTACGAGACGATCACCTCGCTGCGGCCGCCGCCGCGCTGGACGACGCGGACGTGGGCGCCGACACGCTCGACGAGGGCGGGGACGTGGGAGATCACGCCGACCTGGCGGCCGGTGGCCTGGAGGGCATCGAGGACGGACAGCGCGCTGTCGAGGGTGGCGGGGTCGAGGGTGCCGAAGCCCTCGTCGTTGAGCAGGGTGCGGACGCGCACGTCGTGGGCGGACATCGAGGACAGGCCGAGGGCGAGCGCGAGCGAGACCAGGAAGCTCTCGCCGCCGGACAGGCTCTGGACCGAGCGGACCTCGGCGCCGAGGTCGCGATCGATGACCTGGAGCTCGAGGTCGTGGCGGGGGACGCGCTCGAGCTGGTAGCGCGGGGCAAGCTCCTCGAGGTGACCGTTCGCCACGGCGAGCAGGCCATCGAGGGTCAGGCTCTGGGCGAAGCTGCGGAACAGCTTGCCGTCGTGCGAGCCGATCACCTCGCCGAGCACGCGATCGATCTCGGCAGCGGCCTCGCTCTCGGCGAGGCCGGCGAGCGCGCGGGCGCGCCGATCGCGCGCATCGGCGTCGGCCGCGAGCGTGGCGACGAGGCGCGCGGCGTGGGCCTCGGCCTGGGCGGCCGAGACGGCGAGCTGCTCGACGTGTGCGGCGACCTGGTCGAGCGTGCCGTCGCCGGCATGCGCCAGCAGCTCGGGCACCGACGGCGGCTGGATCGCTGCGTGATCGGCGACCAGCCGGTGGCGCTCGGCGACCACCGCACGCGCCCGCTCGACCTCGCGATCGAGCGCGGCGAGCTGATCGGCGAGCTGCTCGACCCGCGATGGCGCCGCGGCGAGCAGCTCGCGGAGCTCCTCGACCGCGAACCCGGCGGCGGTTCGTGCATCGTCGAGCGCCGCGGCGGCCTCGGCCCGCTCGCGGATCGCCGCGTCGAGGCGGCGCGCGTGCTCGGCGTGCCGCGTGGTGTGCTCGGCGACCCGCCGTTCGGCGTCGCGCGCCTCGCGATCGATCCCGGCGAGCGCCGCGGCGACCGCGGCATCCGCGATCGCGATCCGCTCGGCGCGCACCCGCCACGCCGCGGCCAGCTCGCCCATCGCGCCGCGCGCCGCCGACAGCTCCGCGGGGATCGCGTCGCGCCGCTCGGTGGAGCCCTCCGCGCCGCGCCCCGCTCGGGCAGCCGCTGCCGCGCCGTGCTCGGGCAGCGCGCTGCGCCAGCGCGCGATCGCGGCCTCGAGCTCGACGGCGAGCTCGCCGCGGCGGTCGAGGCGGCTGGTCCGCTCGCCCTCCTGGCGCTCGATCGCGGCGGCGAGCTCGGCGAGCCGGCGATCGTGCTCGGCGACGACGGCCTGGAGCTGGTCGACGGTGGACTGCGCGAGCTGGACCTCGGCCTGGGCCTCCTGGGCGGCCTTGGTGGCGGCCTCGCTCTGGTGGCGCACGGCGCGCGCCTCGTCGAGCTTCTTCTTGGCCTCGGCCTCGCGCTCGGCGGCGAGCGCGGCGGCCGCGGCGGTGGACGGATCGCCCTCGAGCAGCAGCTCGCCGAGCGCGGTGAGCTGGTCGCGCCAGGTCGCGATCGCGGCCTCGGCGCTCGCGACGGCGGTCGCGCGGTGCATGGCGAGCCGCTCGCGCTCGCGGCCGCGTTGGTGGTCGCGCGCGACGAGCGTGGCGAGCGACGCGGTCGCGGCGTCGAGCGCGGCGACGACCTCGGCGAGCCGCGCCTCGGCGTCGCGGATCACGTCGTCGAACGCGCCGCGATCCCGCCACGGGTGCTCGGTGGCGCCGCACAGCGGGCAGGCCTCGCCATCGCGCAGCTCGGCGCGCGCGTGCTCGTACCCGGCGGCGCGCCGCAGCTCCTCGACGATCCGCGCGCGCTCGGCGCGCTGGACCCGCGCGGTCGCCTGGCCGGCCTCGAGCCGCGCGCGCTGCTCGGTATCGGCGGCGAGCTGCTGCTCGAGCTCGGCGAGCTGGCGATCGATCTCGTCGCGCGCGACCACCGCCGAGTGCGCCGCGGACGCGATCGCGACGAGCCGCTCGACCTCGATCAGCCGGGTGCGCGCGACCTCCTCCAGCTTGCGCGCGGCGTCGAGCGGCAGGCCGCGCCGCCGGTGGTACGTCTCGGCCCGGCGCTGCGTCTCGCCGAGCTTGGCGCCGGCGCGCTGATGCTCGGCGACGACCTTGTCGCGCGCGCGCACCAGCTTGGCGCGCTGGTCGGTCTGGTCGCGGAGCGCGCGATCGAGCGCGGCGATCGCGTCGCCGAGCGCGGCGTGCTGCGCGAACCGCGCGTCGAGCTCGCTCCACCCGGCGAGCTCCGGCGCGAGCGGCGCCCGCGCGGTCAGCCACGCGGCGTCATCGCCGGCGGCGCGCGCCAGCTCCATCGCCCCGGCGCGCTCGCTCGGGGTGGCCGCGCGCTCGACGATCCCGGCGGCGAGCCGGGCCGCGCGCACCGGCGCGTGCAGCGCGACCATGGCGTCGCGTCGCTCGGTGACCGCGCCCTGCTCCGCCGCCGCGATCCGCAGCGCCTCGCCGGCCGCCGCGACCTCGCCGCGCGCGAGCTGGAGCTGCCGCTCGAGCCGCTCGGCGTGCTCCCACGGCGCGCGCAGCGGCTCGGCGCGCCGGCGCACCGCGAGCTCGGCGCGTGCGGGTTCGGCGGCGGCGAGCTTGCC
>JBQCJR010000088.1:0-2786 GCA_051952595.1 Kofleriaceae bacterium | reverse complement strand
ACCGACATGGGCGGCACCGCCCGGCTCAACGTGCTCGATGGCTCGCTGACCCCGAGCTACCGGCTCTCGGTGGTCCCGCCGCCGAGCTCGACGCACGGCGCGGTGTTCGATCGCGAGCTGGCGCTCGGCTCGCTGACCTCCGCGCCGCTGCGGCTGCCCGCGCGCAGCGTGGTGCGCGGCACGGTCTACGACCACGACGGCGAGCCGGCGGCGGACGTCCTGGTGACCGCGCGGCCCGCGCTCCGCTTCCTGTGGAACCTCGAGGCCGATGCCCAGGCGTTCCTGGGCGAGGTCCCGGTGGCGACCACGATCACCTCGGGCAAGGGCGAGTTCGTGGTGTGGGTCGATCCGGTGATCGACGGGGTTTTCGGGTTCTACGATCTGGTGTTCGAGCCGCCGGCGACCGGTGTGGTCACCCGGATGCCGAGCTGGACCGAGACGGTCGAGCTGCCGCGCGACGCGACCCAGGGCACGGTGACCCAGCCCTCGATCGTGCTGCCGGACGCCGCGTACGTGCGGACGGCGGTCCGCGACCTGTCCGGCAGCCCGCTCCAGGGGGCCGAGGTGAAGCTGTACACGGTCGAGACCGACCTGCTGGTGTGCGAACAGACCCGATTCGAGCCACGCAGCTGCCCGATCCCAGCGCGCCTCGTAGGCCGCGGGACCTCGAACGACGCCGGGCGGGTCCACCTGACGCTGCCTCGCTGACCCCGTCATCCTCCTTGACCAGGCCGGATCGGGCGACTAAGGTTCGCGCACTTCCACAGGTTGAATCGAGAGATGGTTATTGAAGCGGGAGCTGGCGTGTTCGCGGACGGGCGTCCGCTGCGCGAGCTCTGCATGGAAGGCGGCCCCTGGAGCAGCCACGGACGATGTCGTCTCGTGCCTGTGAACCTCCAGGCCTCGTCGTCGCCACCAGTGCTCCGACTGGATGATCTCGGAGAGCATCACTACGCCAAGGTTCTTCACGATGACAAACGAGACGGCGCCACACGAGAATGGTGTGGCCGACCCCGCCGCGATCGCGGCGATCACGCAGCCCGCTGCTGATTCTTCCGAGACCACCGAGACCGCTGCTCCTCCCGCCGAGGCCGCCGAGCCCGCCGCACCGAAGCCCCCGAGCTTCGAGGATCTGGGCCTGCACCCGGACATCCTGGCCTCCCTGGCGGACATGGGCTACTTCCAGCCGACGCCGGTCCAGGCCTCGGTGTTCGGCCCGGTCAGCGAGGGCAAGGACCTGCTGGTCCAGTCCCGCACCGGCACCGGCAAGACCACCGCGTTTGGTCTGCCGACGATCAACAACCTGATCCCGACCCACCGCGCGCCGCAGGCGCTGATCCTCGCGCCGACCCGCGAGCTCGCCCTGCAGGTCGCCCGCGAGCTGACCCAGATCGGCAAGCACCGCGGCGTGATCGTCGAGGCGATCTACGGCGGTGCGCCGATCGGTAAGCAGATCACCGCGCTCAAGAACGGCGTGCACGTCGTGGTCGGTACGCCCGGCCGCGTGCTCGACCACATCGGTCGCCGCACGCTCGACTGCCGCACGATCCAGACCTTCATCCTCGACGAGTGCGACGAGATGCTCTCGATGGGCTTCCTCGAGGACATCGAGCGCGTCGTCTCGCACCTGCCCGAGAAGAAGCAGACCCTGCTGTTCTCGGCGACGATGCCGGACGAGGTCCAGCGCTACTCGCGCCGCCACATGCGCGCGCCCGAGCAGATCTCGCTGTCGCGCGACAGCGTCTCGGTCTCGGACATCCACCACGCGTACTACATCGTCAGCGGCATCGCGCGCAGCCGCGACCTGCTGAAGATCATCTTCGCCGAGGAGCCGGAGAGCGCGATCATCTTCTGCAACATGCGCGACGAGACCACGATGGTCGCGAAGTTCCTGCAGAAGCAGGGCCTCGACGCGGAGCCGCTGTCGAGCGACCTGTCGCAGGCGGACCGCGAGCGCGTCATGGGGCGGATGAAGCAGAAGAACCTGCGGTTCCTGTGCGCCACCGACGTGGCCGCCCGCGGGATCGACATCTCCGACCTGTCGCACGTGATCAACTACTCGGTGCCCGAGTCGCCCGAGGTCTACGTCCACCGCACCGGCCGCACCGGCCGCGCGGGCAAGAAGGGCACCGCGCTGTCGATGGTCGGCCCGCGCGAGCTGGGCAACTTCCGCTACGTGCGGCTCCAGTACGGCATCAAGCCCGAGGAGCGCGTGCTGCCGAAGGACGACATCTTCGTCGGCAAGCTCAAGCACCCGCTGCCGCCGGTCGGCACGCCGCAGCCGCCCGACCCGGTCCAGATCCTGATCCGCGGGGTCAACGGCACGCCGACCGACCTCGAGCGGCAGATCTTCGAGAAGCTGTACGCCACCGCGAACGGCAAGCGCGTGCTCGCGCAGCTGGTCGCCGAGAAGCTCGACAAGCTCAGCACCCGCAGCAAGCCCAAGCGCGCCGAGCGTCCGGAGGCGCGCGAAGAGGCGGCGCCCGAGGGCGAGCGCGAGGAGCGTGGCGAGCGCCGGTTCGGCGAGCGCGAGGAGCGCGGCGAGCGTCGGTTCGATCGCGAGCGGCCGCGCCGGTTCGGCGAGCGCGAGGAGCGTGGCGAGCGTCGGTTCGGCGAGCGCGAGGAGCGTGGCGAGCGCCGGTTCGGCGAGCGCGAGGAGCGTGGCGAGCGCGAGGAGCGTGGTGAGCGCGGCGAGCGTCCGCGTCGCTTCGGCGAGCGCGAGGAGCGTGGTGAGCGCGGCGAGCGTCCGCGTCGCTTCGGCGAGCGCGAGGAGCGTGGCGAGCGTG
>JBQCJR010000087.1:0-6587 GCA_051952595.1 Kofleriaceae bacterium | reverse complement strand
CCATCTTCGACGGGTGCTTCACGCGGCGCGTCCACGACATCTCGGAGATGTGGACGAGACCCTCGATGCCTTCCTCGAGCTCGATGAAGGCGCCGTAGTCCTTGAGCGAGACCACCTTGCCGCGGACGACCGTGCCCGGCACGTACTTCTCGGCGGCGCGGCTCCACGGATCCTCGGAGATCTGCTTGAGACCGAGCGAGACGCGCTCGGTGTCCGCGTTGAACTTGAGGACCTTGACGCGCACGTGGTCACCGACCTGGAACAGCTCGGACGGGTGGTTGACCCGGCCCCAGCTCATGTCGGTGATGTGGAGCAGACCGTCGATACCGCCGAGGTCGATGAACGCACCGTACTCGGTCAGGTTCTTGACGATGCCCTCGACGATCTGGCCTTCCTTCAGGCGCTCGAGCGTCGACTCCTTGAGGGCGGCGCGCTCCTTCTCGAGGAGCACGCGGCGCGACAGGACGATGTTGCCGCGCTTCTTGTTGAACTTGATGACCTTGAACTTGAAGCTCTGGCCGAGGAACGCATCGAGGTTGCGCACCGGCCGGAGATCGACCTGCGAGCCGGGGAGGAACGCCTTGACGCCACCGCGGATGGTGACCGAGAGGCCACCCTTGACGCGCGTGGTGATGATGCCCTCGATCAGCTCGTCGCGCTCGCACGCGGCGCTGATCTCGTCCCACACCTTGAACCGGTCGGCCTTCTCTTTCGAGAGGACGCACATGCCCGCGTCGTTCTCGCGGGACTCGAGCAGCACGTCGACGACGTCGCCCGGCTTGACGCCGACGGAGCCATCCGCGGTGCGGAACTCGTCGAGGGGGACCTGCCCCTCGCTCTTGTAGCCGACGTCGACGATCGCGTAATCCTTGCCAACGGCGATTACGGTACCGCGGAGGATCTCTCCCTCCTTGACGCTGTCCTGGCTGAAGCTTTCGGCGAGAAGCGCCGCAAAGTCTTCTTCGCCCGTGCCGTCTTGGGTAACCATATTCAAGCAGATCTCCTGAGAGCCACCGAGTTGGGATTGACTGCAAAGCAGCCCTCGGTGCAGGGGCGAGTTGGTACCGTTCGGAATCTGTTTTGTCAACCGGGACAATCAGATCCGGACGATCGAGTTCGATCGAGTTTTACCCCGTCCCAGGGTAGCCGGCTTCATATATATGAAGCGCAGACCCATTCAGGGCGTGCGTGAAGCGCGGATCTCGACCTGGCCGGCCAGGGAATCCACAACCTGTTCCAGGGTTTGTACCGAGCTATCCACGATGACGGCGTCCGCCGCGGGGACCATGGGTGCGACATCTCGCGAGGCGTCGCGCTGGTCGCGCTCGCGGATCTGACTCACCATCGCCTCCAGGTCGACCTGGGTCCCGGACTGCGCCAGCTCGGCCACCCGGCGGCGCGCCCGCTCCTCCTCGCTCGCAGTCAGGAAGAACTTCGCATCGGCGTGTGGGAACACCACCGTGCCGGTGTCGCGGCCCTCGACGACGACCCCGCCGCCGGCGGCGAGCCGGCGCTGCAGCTCGAGCAGCGCCGCGCGGACCTCGGGGTGCACCGAGACCTGGGACGCGCCCTGCGAGATCTCCGGCGTGCGGATCGCCGCCGTGGCGTCCTGGTCTCCGAGGTACACGTGGTTCCGGTCTCCGACGAAGTCGAACCGGATGTCGAGCGCGGCCGCGACCGCGGCGCACCCCGGGCCATCGGTCCACGCGACCCCGCGCTGCTGGGTGGTCAGCGCGACCGCGCGATAGATCGCGCCGGTGTCGAGCAGCCGGTAGCCGAGCCGGCGGGCGAGCAGCTTGGCGACGCTGGACTTCCCGGCGCCCGCGGGACCATCGATGGTGACGACGACTTTTCTCATGGATTCCTCACGCGCACTTCGGATCGCACATCACTCCGTCGCCCGTGATCACCGTCTTGTTCGCCGGAACGGCGCGCTTGCACCGCACGCAGCTCACCGACGGCTGCGGTTTCGGAGCGCACCGCGCGGCGAGCACCGCCTCGACCCGCGCCTCGATCGCCGCGCGATCGAGCTGCCCGGACGCGGCGAGCATCTCGATCAGCACCGCGACCGTGGCCGAGAGCTCCTGCACCTGGGTGCGCAGGATCGTGACCTGGCGGGGTAGCCGCACCACGTTCTCCGAGACCGCCTCGGTCGCGAACACCGTGGGTTCGAAGTCGTCCCGCGCCGCGGCGTCGGGATCCATCCAGTAGCTGAAGAACGAGGCCGGCACGGGGGGCATCATGCACGGTCGCTCCGCGATGTCCAAGGCGTCCGGCGCGGTCGCCCTCCCGGGAGGCTTCGCGCTACATTCGAGCGCAGTGGCCGAGGTGACTGCAGAGAGACGCTGGCGAACGTTCGCCGACGTGGTCGCATTCGCCCTCGGCACGAACGTGTGGATCTCGATCGTCATCCTGCCGGCGATCTTCGTGTCCGCGCTCGGCACGACCAGCCAGATCGCCGCGGCCGCGCTGCCGCTCGCCGTGCTGATGCTCGGCCTCGCCCGCCGCTCCGAGGGCATCCTGCTCGGGCTGTTCCCCGGCGCGGTGCTGGTGCCGGTGGCGCTCCATCCCGCGATGGCGTCGTCGCACGTGTACGGCCCGGTGCGGTTCTCGCTGGTCGCGCTCGGCGTGGTCGCGTACCTGTTCGGCGTCGCGTTCTTCACCACGTTCCACGAGCCGCCGGCGCCGCGCTCGGTGCGCGGGCTGTCGTCGGCGCAGGCCGGCGCCCCCGAGCGCTGGCAGCGCCGCGAGCGCGTCTACTGGATGCTGACCGGGCTGTCGCTCGTGATCCCCGCGGTGCTGATCGCGTGGGTCAACTTCGACACCGCGATCGAGGAGTTCCTCGGCGAGATGTACCCCGGCCGGGTCGCCCTGATGACCACCGCGCTGACCGTCGGCGCGATCGTGCTGTGGCTCGGCATCTATCACTACGCGTTCCTCGGCGTGCTGCGGCCGCACCGCACCGGGGATCGCGATCTCGTCGGCGCGCTCGGTCAGGCGCGCGCCGATGCCAAGGCCGGCCGCCCGCGCTCCCGGTTCTATCTCGCGGTCGCGCTGGCGCTCGGCGCGATGTTCACGCTGATCGTGCTCCGGCACCTGAAGGGCTGATCCATGCGCCGTTACTTCTTCGAAGTCCTCGCCGTCGCGCTGATCGGCGGCAGCCTGTTCTTCTTCAAGGAGACGCTCGACTACCTGGCGCGCCGGGACTACGTCGCCGCGCTGCTCGTCATGGTGATCGGCGTGGCGGTGATCTCGGTCGGCAAGGAGATGGCGCGGCTCGCCCTGGTGCAGCGCGACTGAGCATGCGCGCCCCCGCCCTCGCCGTCGCGCTGTTCGCCGCCTGTGGTGGCGGGCCCGAGCCGCGCCCCGCCCCCGCCGCCGCGCCGATCTCGCCGATCGCGCCGCCCGCCGGGCCCGCCGACGAGGTCGTCGCTCGGGTCGATGGCCGGCCGGTGTGGAGCTCGTGCGTGGCCGGGCAGCTCGCGCGCGGCGCCGCGGATCGCCGGGCCGCGCTCGACGAGTGCGTCGCGTTCGAGTTGCTCGCCGCCGCCGCCGACGCGCGTGGCCTCGCGGGCGATCCGGAGGTCGCCGCCGAGACCCGCCGCGCGCTGGTCAGCCGGGTGGTCCAGCTCGGCTTCGAGGACCGCTACCGCACCCCCGCGGACCTCCGGCAGCCGATCGACCGGATCATCGAGCGCAACCGCGACAAGCTCGTGCGCCCCGAGCTGCGCGGCTCGACGTTCCTGCGGATCGAGCTGCCGGGCAACGCGCCGCCCGAGCGGGTCGCCCAGGCCCGCGCGCTCGCCGACCAGGCCGCCCGCGAGCTCGCCGGGCGCACCGGCCTGTTCGGCATCGATCTCCAGGAGCTCGAGCGCCGGCTCGCCGGCACCACCGATCTGCGGATGCTCGCCGCGGAGGTGCCGCCCTCCCCGCGCGAGGCCCTCGACGCGGCGTACGGCGACGCGTTGTGGTCGGTCCCCGAGGTCGGCCAGGTCGCCGGGCCGGTGCGTACGTCGTGGGGCTGGGATCTCGTGCTGCTCTCGGAGCAGCAGCCGCCGCGGACCTATACCCACGACGAGGTCGCGGCCGAGCTGTTCCCCGGGGTGCGGCGGACCGCGTTCCAGACCTGGATCCACCAGCTCGCGAAGTCGCTCGGCGCGAAGATCGAGGTGGACGCGGCGCAGCTCGAGGAGCCCACGTCGTGACCCCGTTCGGCGAGATCCTGCGGCGCGCCGTCGAGGCGACGCCCGGCGCGGTCGGTGGCGCGTTCGCCGATGCCCAGGGCGAGATGGTCGATAGCTTCGCGTCGAAGTACGACGCCCACGACTGGGCGGTGCTGACGGCGCACTACGGCGTGGTGCTCGCGCAGATCCACGCGTGGCTCGGCACCCGCCACTTCGGCGGACCGGAGTACTTCATCGCCCAGCACGCCTCGCTCGACGTGGTGGTGCACGCGGTCGAGGGCGGCTACTACGCGCTGCTCGCCGTCGACAAGATCGCGGCGCCGCTCGCGCTCGCGCTGATCAGCCTGCGCGAGGCGGCGAGCGCGCTCCAGAAGGAGATGGCGTGACCCGGCTCGCCGCGCTGGCCCTCGCCGCGGTGGTCGCGAGCGCACCGGTCGCCGCCGCCGAGGAGGCCGCCGACTACGATCCGCGCAGCCAGGCGTGGAACGGCATGGCGCAGTTCGTCGGGCTCGCCGAGGGCATCGGGTTCGAGGTCCAGGCGGTCAGCTCGCTCGAGTGGAGCGAGCTTTCGGCGAGCGAGATCCTGGTGCTGATCTATCCGCTCCAGCGCGTCGATCCGGCGCGGCTCGGCGCGTTCGTGCAGGCCGGCGGCAACGTCGTGATCGCCGACGACTTCGGCGAGGCCCGCGACGCGATGCGCGACCTCGGCCTGCTGCGCGCCGAGTCGGTGGTCCCGCAGGCGAGCCGCTATCACAACGACCAGCCGTGGGCGCCGATCGCGAACGGCCGCGGCGATCACCCGCTGGCCGAGGACGTCGGCGAGGTCGTGACCAACCACCCGGCGGCGCTGACCCAGGTCGAGGGCGCGGCCACCGTGGTCGCGTTCGAGAACGGCGCAGTGGTGGTCGCCGGCGAGCGCGGCAGCGGCCGGTTCGTCGCGATCAGCGATCCGAGCATCTTCATCAACCGGATGATGCAGTTCCACGGCAACGTCACGCTCGCGCACAACCTGCTGCGGTGGCTCGATCGCGGCGGGCGCGCGCGCCGGGTCGTGCTGCTGCGCGGCGACGTGCCGATGTACGGCGAGCCGCGCGCGTTCATCGACGACGCGCGCGCCGGCGAGCTCGGCCGATCGATCGCGGATCTCAACTACTGGCTGTCCGAGCGCCGCGCGTGGCTGCTCACGCCCACCGCGATGAAGGTGCTCGCCGCGGTGCTCGCGTCGCTGCTGCTGCTGCTCGCGCTGTTCGCGCTCCCGGTCCGCCGCGGCCCCAAGATCGATGGCGCGTGGCTGCGGTTCGGCCGCCCACACGCCAAGGATGATCCGCACGCGCTGATCGGCGGAGCGGATCGCGGCGAGGACTCCAACCTGGTCGTCGCGTGCATGGTGCGCGATCACATCCAGGTGCTGCTCGCCGGCGTGACCGAGAAGCTCGAGCCGCTCTACACCATCCCCGAGGCGCAGCTCGTGCGCGAGGTCGCGCGAGCGCGCGGCGAGGCGGCGGGCGCGGCGCTGTCGCGCGTGTATCGCCGGCTGCGAGCGTTGCCGAGCCGCGGTCAGGCCGCCGCGCCGTGGAGCGCGGGTCACCTCGCGCGTCGCGATTTCGACCTCCTGTACCGAGACGCTGCCGAGCTGTGTCGTACTCTTGGCAGCGAGCTTCCCACCGCCTGACGCACGAGAAACCCCGCCGATGCCCAGCCTGCTCTCTCCCGATCGCGTCGCCCGCGTCAACCAGCTCTCCCGGGCGATCACCGACGAGGTCGGTCGCGCGTTCATCGGGGCGCCCGCGATCACCGAGGCCCTGCTGGTCGCGCTGATCGCGCGCGGCCACGTGTTGATCGAGGGCTACCCCGGGGTCGCCAAGACCACGCTGGTCAAGGCGTTCTCGACCACGCTCGGCTGCCACTTCCGGCGGATCCAGTTCACGCCGGACCTGCTCCCTTCCGACATCACGGGCACCTACATCCTCGACATGCGGACCAACACGTTCGTGCTGCGCGAGGGCCCGGTGTTCACCCACGTGCTGCTCGGCGACGAGATCAACCGCGCGCCGGCCAAGACGCAGTCCGCGCTGCTCGAGGCGATGCAGGAGCACCAGGTGACGATCGAGGGCGAGACCCGGAGCCTCTCCGAGCCGTTCATCGTGCTCGCGACCCAGAACCCGATCGAGCAGGAGGGCACCTACCCGCTGCCCGAGGCGCAGGTCGACCGGTTCCTGATCAAGCTCAAGATGGGCTACCCCGCGCCCGCCGACGAGAAGCGCATGCTCGGCACCTACGACCGCCCGCCCCCGCCGGTCCGCGCGATGGTCGGCCCTTCGGACGTGCTCGAGATGCAGGCGCTGGCGCAGGAGGTGTTCGTCGCCGAGGAGCTGCTCGACTACGTGCTCGGCCTGGTCGCGT
>JBQCJR010000086.1:0-4008 GCA_051952595.1 Kofleriaceae bacterium | reverse complement strand
TGGGCCGCAGCTCGACGCGCACCACGTCCGGCTCGGCGGCGGCGGCGCGGATCATCCAGGTGCCGTGGTCGCCGGCGAGCGCGGCGCGCACGAACAGGCCGCGCAGCACCAGCGCGAGATCGCGCGCGGCGCCGATCGGGGGCCCCGACGCGAGTCGGGCCGCGGTGAGCCGCCGGATCGCGCCGCCCGGATCGACGTACGCCGCGTCGTCGAGCCAGCTCGGCGCGGCGAGCGACGCCGCGGCGATCCCCACGCCGGCGGCCTCGGCGGTGGCGCCGATCCGCGACAGCACCACCGCCACGGCGTGTGCGTCGGGATCGAGCAGCTCGGGCAGCGCGCGCTCGATCAGCAGCGCCTCGGCGATCCCGGCGATCCACGCGTCGCGTCCGTGGGTGGGGCGGCCGGGGCTCGCCGCGCGGCGCACCCGCGTCCGCCGATCCTGGCCGGTGACCTTCGACCCGCGGCGCTCGTCGTAGATGTCGAGATCGTCCTCGCGCTCGTCGTCGTCGCCGCCGCGCGCCGGCGAGGGCGCGCCGCCGAACATCGCGCGCAGCGCCGCGAGCCGCTGGTGCAGCTCGTCGACGTAGTACGCGAGCTCGCCGCGGGCCTCGTCGCGCGCCCGGGCGAGCAGCGGCGACGCGGCGACCCGCGCGAGCGCGGCGGTGGCCGCGGCGATCAGCGGATCGAGCGCGGCGGTCGCGAGATCGAGCGCGCCCTCGAGCAGGTACGGCCCGGGCTCGGAGGGCCGCTCGCGCATCGGCTCGAGCGTCGCGGCGATCTCGCCGCCGTGCTCGGACAGCCGCACGATCCGCAGCCGCGCCGGCGACGCCGACGCGAGCAGATCGGTGAGCGCGCCGCCGATCCGATCCTCGAGCCAGCGTTTGACCGTGCGCGCGCCATAGCGGGGATCGAACGCGTCGGTGACCGCGCGGCGGCGCACCGCGGCGCCGGCGTACACGAACGTGTTGCGCTCGCGCAGCCCGCGCCGGCCGAGCAGCTTGGCGAGCTCCTTGTCGACCACCCGCGCCGCGACCTCGGGGGTGAGCGGCTCGAACGGCACGACCTGATCGATCCGGTTGAACAGCTCGACCGGGAAGAACTCGCGCACCGCGCGCGCGACGTCGGCGAGGATCCGGTCGCGGGTCTCGCCGAACCCGATCGGCGCGGCGCTCCGCGAGCCGAGGTTCGAGGTCATGATCACGACCGCGCTCGCGAAGCTCGCGACCTCGCCGCTCGCGTCGGTCAGCCGGCCCTCGTCGAACAGCTGGAGCAGCAGGTGGAGCGCCTGCGGGTGCGCCTTCTCGATCTCGTCGAGCAGCACCACGCAGAACGGCTGGGCGCGGACCCGCGCGGTGAGCAGGCCGTCGCCGCCGCGATCCCCGATCAGCCGGGCGACCGCGTCGGGGCCGGACAGCTCGCCCATGTCGATCCGGAGCAGCCGATCGCCGCCGCCGTACAGGTACTCGGCGATCGCGGTGGCGAGCTCGGTCTTGCCGGTGCCGGTCGGCCCGGTGAACAGCAGCACGCTGACTGGTCGGCCGGGATCCGCGAGCCCGGCGCGCACCTTCAGGATCACGTCGGCGGCCGCGCGGGTCGCGACCGGCTGGCCGATCACGCGCGCGGCGAACGCGGCCTCGACCTCGGCGGCGTCGAGCGGCTCGTCGAGCGAGATCAGCCGCGGCGAGAGCCCGGTGGTCCGCGCGAGGTAGTCGAGCACGTCGCCGGGCCCGACCGCGCGGGGCGCACCGCGATCGCCGGAGCGCGCGGCGTGCTCGGCGACCCGCCGCACGATCTCGATCGCCACGCCGGGGCGGGCGCGCCACGGGAACAGCGCGGCGCCCAGCTCGAGCGCGGTGCGCGGCGCGAACGGGTGCAGCGACACCGGGAGCTGGGTCTCGAGCTGCCGGACCTCGTGGAGCAGCAGCCGCGCGGTCTCGGCGGTCGACGCGGCGGGCACGACCACCGGCGCGAGCGCCTCGGCCAGCCCCGGCGCGTCGCGCTCGAGCCGCGCGAGCTGCTCGGGCGTCAGCTCGGCGACGATCGCGAGATCGCCGCGGCGGACCGGGCCGCGGAAGAAGTCGGCGAAGCTGCGCTCGCTCTGGCGCGACTGGCCGAGCCGGCCGAACAGGTGCAGATCGTCGATCCAGAGGATCGCGCGGTGCTTGCGGCTCTCCTCGAGCAGCGCGAGGCAGCGCTCCTCCCACTGCCCGAGGTACGACATCCCGGCGATGATCCGCTTGCCGCTGATCCGCCACACGTGGAACACGGTGCCGAGGTTCTGGTGGAGGAAGTAGCCGTCCTCGGCGAGCCGGTCGGCGATCCACTGCTGGATCAGCGAGGACTTGCCGGCGCCCGGCGGACCGACCACCGCGACCGAGCGCGGGCGCGAGCCGCCGAGCAGGTAGGAGAGCCGCTCGCGGTAGGGCGCGCGCGGCACGCCGAGCCGCACCGGATCGCCGCTCGCGGCGCGCGCAGTCTCGTCGGTGCCGAGCTGGAACAGCACGCGGTCCGCGCGCGGCGCGCTGGCGCGGGCGCGCGCGTCCTGCTTGCGCGACGCGAGCTGGTCGAGCAGCGATCGCGGCTGCGCGCCGAACGCGATGTGCGCCAGCCGGTCGCGGCCGCTGGACAGCAGCGCGCGCACGGCTTCCTCGCCGAGCTCGCTCCAGTGGTGGCGGGCGAACGCGGGGGCCAGCTCGGCGAGCTCGGCGCGGTCCGCGGCGAGGAACCACTCGTCGCGGCGCAGCGGGTGGTAGACGAGCAGCTGCTGGCGATCCTCGTGGGTCCACCGCGGCTCGACGACGAGCGGCGCCGCGCCGTGCACGCGGCCGCCCTCGACGCGCAGGTCGATCGGCAGGCGGACCAGCTCGCTGCCGAGCGGCAGCTGGTACAGCTCCTGGTCGGCGGGCGCGACTTTGCGCAGCTGCTCGCGCACGAGCGAGACCAGCCGCTCGCGCATCCGCGCGTCGCCCTGGCCGTCGATCGCGATCGCGGGCTGGTTGGGCGGTAGCATCGCGGTCCAGCGCTCGCCGCCCTCGCGCTTCTGCTGGTAGACGCCGATCGCGAACGAGATCGTCACGGCGCGGCCTCCTCGGGGGCGGGCGCGAGCGGGTGGCTCCACGCCCACAGGCCCTCGGCGCCCTCGGGGCGGGCGAGCGCGGGGAGCAGCCGGGCGAGCGCGGCCTCGGCGAGCCGCGCCGGCAGGTCGCGCCACGGCAGCTCGAGCTCCTCGCCCTCGACGAGCGTGCGATCCGCGCCGTGGATCACGACCTCGCGGATCGGCGCGCCGCGCGCCGCGCGCGACCACGAAGGAGCGGGCACGCGTGGCCACTCGTCCTCGGCGAGCTCGCCGCGCGGCTCGAGCAGATCGACCCAGGCGTGGCACGGCTCGCCGGCGAGGCCGTGGAAGCGGTGCAGGCCGCCCTCGAGCCCGAACAGCAGGTCGGCCCCGGCGCCGACGATCCGGACCACCGCGGCATGGGCCGGCTCGGCGGCGAGGTGCTCCTCGATCCACGCGAGGTCGCGCGGCGGGCCCCACGCCGGCTGGCGGGCGAGCGGCACGGCGTCGTTCCACAGGTGGACCGAGGCCGACCAGCCTTGGTGCGCGGCGGCGGCGAGCGCGAGCCGGAGCCACGTGGTGACCGCGGCGCGTGCGTCCGGCGAGTGCACGGCGAGCAGCGCCCCGGGGCGCACCGGGCGGAGCGCGGTGACCAGCCAGAACAGCGCGCGGCGGAACTGCGCGCGCTGATCGATCGCGGCGTCGATCAGGTCGATCGCGTCGACGTCGCGGGCGAGCGCGTCGAGGCACAGCTCCTCGGCGGTGCGCATCTCGGCCTGCGCCGCGGTGCACGCGCTCCACCGCGCGGCGAGCCGGGCGTGCTCGGTGGACAGCCGGGCGAGCTCGGCGCCGGGCAGCGCGGCGCGGCCCTGCTTCTTGCGCGCGGCGGTGGCGAGCGTGGCCTCGAGCTCGCGCAGCTTGTCGTGCACCGCGACGGCGGCGGGCAGGGCGAG
>JBQCJR010000085.1:0-15500 GCA_051952595.1 Kofleriaceae bacterium | reverse complement strand
CGCCTCGTTCTCGTACGCCGGCAGCTGCGCCTCGGCGGCGGCGGCCTGTGCCTTGCGGAACCAGTACAGCGAGGTCGCGTAGCGATCGAGCAGCTCGTAGCACAGCCCGAGGTTGAGCATCACGCCCGGCGCGGTGGGGTCGAGCGCGATCGCCTGCTCGAACCGCTCGCACGCGCCGCGCGCGTCGTTGCGGCGGGTCAGGAGCTCGCGTCCCTCGGCGAACAGCCGGCCGGCGCGCTCCTGCGGCGTCTCCGCGGCGGCGATGCCGGTCCAGCAACATGCGACGAGCACGACGGCGAGCAGACGCATCCGCACATCATACCGGAAACGATGTGGCTCAGAACCGGCCGACCGCGACCACGCCGCCGCCATCGCTCGACACCTGCGGGAGCACGCTCAGCGAGCGCTCGGTCGGCGCGCTGCTGCTCGGCGCGCGCAGCCACAGGTAGCCACCGACCGCGACGGCGGCCGCGCCGGCGATGAACACCGTGGTGCCGACGTTGCCGAGGGTGCGCGCTTTCTCGAGCTCGGGGTACCCGACGCTGTCGCAGACCGGGCCCGACGCGCGGTCCTGGCAATGCGTCGGGAACTGCTTGTCGTAGCGCTGCCACGCGAGCACGCCCAGCACCACGCCGGTCGCGACGGCCGCGCCGCCGGTCGCCAGCGTGATCTTGCCGATCGTGCGGCGCGCGTTGCCCACCGTCACGCTGCGCTCGAGCGCGGGCACGCGGAGCTGCTTGCGCTCGCGGCGCGCGAGCACGATCTTGGTCTCGAACGCCATCCGCCCCGGCGAGGTCACGACCACCGTGCGCTCGCCGGGATCGACCGCGACGTCCGCGATCGCGTCGAGCGGGATCACGCGATCATCGACCAGCAGCTTGGTGTTCGGCGCGGGCGGCTCGTCGAACGAGATCGCGAGGTGCGGGACCTCCGGCGACAGCGTGGCGATCTTCTCCTCGCTCGCCGCGAGCTCGGCGGAGAGACCGAGCTCGCGCGCGCGATCGCGCGCCTCGCTGAAGTGGCGCACCGCGGAGGCGATCCGGCCGAGCTTCTCGTCGCACAGCGCGACGTTCATCAGGATGCCGATCGCCTGCGGGTTGAGCCGGTACGCGTCGTTGAACTTGCCGCACGACTGCACCAGATCGCTCTCGCGCAGCGCGAGCGCTTCGTGGAACAGCTCGTCGGCCTTCGCGACGTTGTCGGCGAGAGCCGGGCGGTACGCGGCGAGGATCGCGAGCGCGACGCCGATCCGGGTGAACATGGCGCGAATCGTATCAGCGAGGGCAGCCGTGCGGGTACATGTACACGTCGCACGGTGGCTTGGCCGTGTCCTGGCTTGCAGGTTTGGGGTCGGTCGTCTTGGTCGCGGGCTTGGTGCCGGCGCGTCCGCCTCGCTTGATCGGTCGCTTGGTCGCCGCGGCGAGCTTGTCCGCGGCGGCCTGTTCGGCAGCGGCCTGCTCGGCGGCGAGCTGCTCGGCGGCGAGCTGGTCGGCGGCGAGCTTGTCGGCGGCGGCCTTGTCGGCGGCGGCCTTCTCGGCAGCGGCCTTGTCGGCGGCGGCCTTGTCGGCGGCGGCCTTGTCCGCCGCGGCTTGTTCGGCGGCGAGCTTGTCGGCGGCGGCCTTGTCGGCGGCGGCCTGCTCGGCCGCGTCCGCGCGGCGCTTCGCGACCAGCGCGCCGATGCCTCCGCCGACGAGCAGCAGCGCCACCGCGGCGATCAGCCACAGCCGCCGCTTGCGGGGCACGGCGGGCACCTCGCTCGGCGCGCGCGCCGGCGCGGAGCCATCGCGCGCGGCATAGGTCTGCGGCACGCCGGCGGTCTGCGGCACGCCGGCCAGCGGCGCGACCTCGGTATCGGTCCCGTTCGGCGCCGGCGCCATCGGAGCCGCGATCGGCGCGCTCTTGGCATCGCGCAGCGCCTGCGGCACGCGCACGCCGGCGCTGCTGTGGCCGTCCCAGTTGACGTGGCTGCCGCGCTCCACCATGCGCTGCATGCGCTCGACGAGCACCGCGGCCTGGCGCGGATCCTGCGCGAACGGGATCAGGTCGCGCCCGAGCTCGGCCATGCTGGCGTAGCGCTGCTCGGGCGACTTCGCGAGGCAGCGCAGCACCACCTGCTGGAGCGCCGGCGGCGTGTTGACCATCGGCTGCGGCGGATCGACCGCGACCTTGACGCACATCTCGGAGAAGCTCTCCGCCTCGAACGGGCGGCGGCCCTCGAGCAGCTCGTACATCACGGTGCCGAGCGACCAGATGTCGCTGCGCGCATCGACCAGGCGCGCCGAGCGCATCTGCTCGGGCGACATGTACGCCGGCGTGCCGAGCAGCGACTGGGTCTGCGTCAGCTGCATGTCGGTGCCGATCGGCGCCTTGGAGATCCCGAAGTCGAGCACCTTGATCAGCGCGCTGCCGTCCGGGCGCCAGGTCACGAACAGGTTGGTCGGCTTGACGTCGCGGTGGACGATCCCGATCGAGTGGGCCTCGGCGAGCGCCTCGGCGGCCTGGAGCATCATCTCGATCGCCCACGGCGCCGGCAGGCAGCCGCGCTCGTCGATCAGCTCGCCGAGATCGTGGCCGTCGAGGAACTCCATCACCATGTACGGCGCGCCGTTCTCGAACGTGCCGACATCGCTGACCCGCGCGACGTACTCGCTGCGCAGCTTGACCGCCGCCTGCGCCTCGCGCATGAACCGCTCGACCGCGTCGCGATCGAGCATCACGTCGCGTCGCAACATCTTGATCGCGACGGTGTCGTTCAGCTGCAGGTGCGTGCACTTCGCGACCACACCCATGCCGCCGTGCCCCAGGATCTGATCGACCCGGTACTTGCCCAGGAAGACATGGCCGATCGCCACGCCCGCATCGACTGGTCGCGGAGTCTGACCCACCGCGCGCGATCGTAGCCCGAGCTGCCAGCCTGCTCAACCCGGGCAACGTGTAGGATTTCGCCCACGCGGGCGGGGGCCTCAGTGCTGGATCTGGTGGATCTTCAGGACGTTGGTCTGGAGCCCGGCGCCGACCGGCACGGCCATCGTGATGAGCACGTTCTCGCCGGGGCTCGCCAGGTTGCGCTCGATGAGGGTCGCCTCGACGCGATCGAGCAGCTCCTCGGTGGTCGCCGCCGGGCCGGTCAGCACGGGTGTGACGCCCCACACGAGCGCGAGCCGGCGGAAGTTCACCTCGTTGGTGGTCAGGCACACGATGTGCGCCTCCGGGCGGTACTCGCTGACCAGCCGCGCCGCGCCGCCCGAGTTGGACACCGCGACGATCGTGCGCAGCTTCATCGACCGAGCGGCGGTCATCGCGGCGTGCGCGATCGCGTTGGTCGAGTTGTCCAGCTGGAGCTCGGGGATCTCGATGTTGGCGCGGTAGTAGCCGCTCTTCTCGATCTCCTCGATGATCCGGCTCATCGTGCGCACCGCCTCGATCGGGTGGGCGCCCGAGGCGGTCTCGCCCGAGAGCATCAGCGCGTCGGTGCCGTCGAGCACCGCGTTCGCGCAGTCCGAGGCCTCGGCGCGGGTCGGCCGCGGCTGCACGATCATCGACTCGAGCATCTGCGTGGCGGTGATCACGATCTTGCCGCGCCGGTTGGTCTCCTCGATGATCCGCTTCTGCCACAGCGGCACCTTCTCGGGGCCGAGCTCGACGCCGAGATCGCCGCGCGCGACCATGACGCCATCGGAGGCGTCGATGATCTCGCCGAGCCGCTCGAGCGCCTGCGGCTTCTCGATCTTGGCGATCACCGGGATGCTCACCTGATCGACGGTGAGCAGCCGCTTGGCCTCGATCACGTCCTCGGGGCGGCGCACGAACGACAGCGCGACGTAGTCGACGTTGTAGCGGAGCGCGAACCCGATGTCGTGGCGGTCCTTCTCGGTCAGCGCGGGAGCCGAGACCTCGACCCCGGGCAGGTTGATGCCCTTGTTGTTCTTGAGGATGCCGCCGGTCACCACGACGGTCGTGACCTCGTGATCGCCGGCCGAGACCACCGCGAGCGCGAGGTAGCCGTCGTCGAGCAGGATCTGGTCGCCGGGCCGCACGTCCTTGGGCAGCATCGAGTACGTGGTCGACACCCGCTTCTCGTCGCCGAGCACCGGCTCGGTGGTGATCGTGAACTCGGCGCCTGGCCGCAGCTCGACCTGGCCGTTCGCGAACTTGCCGATCCGGATCTTGGGGCCCTGCAGATCCAGGAGCACCGCGATCGCGCGGCTGCGCTTCTCGGCCTCGGCGCGGACCACCGCGAGCATGCGGGCGTGGTCCTCGTGGCTGCCGTGCGAGAAGTTGAGCCGCGCGCAGCTCATGCCCGATTCGATGAGCTCGCCGACGCGCTCCGGGGTCGACGAAGCGGGGCCGAGGGTACAGACGATCTTCGCGCGTGCCATGGGAGCGACGCAGTAGAGCACATCTCGCGATCCGGCGTGATGCGTCACACGGTGGTGAGCAGCCGGCGACATTTTGTGCGCCGAGATCTGTGGACGGTGTGTTGGCACCGGATCAGGCAGGGAAACGTCTTGCTGAAATCGACGACCCTCGGGTATGACCCCGGTCGATGCCCCTCGACAGGGATTCCCATGGGTCGCGAAGTCGTCTGGCCCTCGTGGGGTTGGCGGTTGGCGCGCTCGCCGCGGGTGGCTGCACCGTCCGCGAGGAGCAGCCCAACCTGGTCGGCCAGGACATCCGGCTGACCTTCATCCACACGTCGGACATCCACTCGCGGCTGTTCCCGTACAACTTCGTCCCGAACACGTTCGACCGCGAGGACGGGCTGCAGGTCGCGCCCTACGGCGGGATCGCCCGGATCGCGACGCTGGCCCGCAAGATTCGCAAGAGCTCCCAGCGCTCGCTGTGGCTGGACTCCGGCGACTGCTTCCAGGGCGCGCCGGTGTTCAACATGTTCAAGGGCGAGGCCGAGATGCGGTCGCTGTCGCTCGCGGGCATGGACGCCGCGGTGCTCGGCAACCACGAGTTCGACCTCGGCGCGCGCAACCTGTTCGAGCAGATCGACAACTGGGCGAGCTTCCCGGTGCTCGCCGCGAACTACGCGTGGGACGATCCGCCGGCCGGCGCGGTGGGCCCGGACGGCCGGTCGCTGCGCGACGTGGTCTCCCCGTTCACGATCTTCAACGTGAAGGGGCTGCGGGTCGCGGTGATCGGCATGGGCAACACCAGCACGATCACCTCGATCTACGAGGGCGGCAACTCGCTCGGGTTCCGGCCGATCGCCGACGAGGACGCGCTCGCGCGCTGGGTCTCGATCGTCCGCCCGGTGGTCGACCTGGTGGTCGTGGTCAGCCACCTCGGCCTCGACGAGGACGAGGGCCTGACGGCGTCGCAGGTCACGGACCCCAACGAGGTGTTCCAGCAGAAGACGCTGGCCGGCGTGGACCTGATCCTCGGCGGCCACCTGCACATCGTCACGGATCCGCCGAAGCTGATCCCGAACGACGACAAGGGTCACCAGACGATCCTCGTCCACTCGGGTGCGTTCGCGAAGTTCGTCGGCCGGCTCGACGTGGTCGTGCGGGTCGGCACCAACAACGCCGATCCGGACAACCGCAGCCGGATCACCTCGTTCAACTTCGACAACATCCCGGTCGACTCGAAGGTGTGCGACGGCCGGCCGTGCATCCCGGAGGATCCCGAGGTCGCCAACCTGATGTGGCCGTACTCGGTGAAGATCAACCAGGAGATCGACCTCAACGGCGTGTTCGCGTACATCGCCAAGCCGATCGGCGAGCGGATCCTGCGCGCCGACCCCTCGGGCGGCGACTCGCAGCTCGGCAACCTGGTCGCGCGGTCGATGCAGCTCCAGCCGAGCGTGCAGGCCGAGTTCGCGGTGACCAACTCGCTCGGCGTGCGCGCCGACTTCGACGCCGGCCCGCTGACCACCGAGCAGATGTTCAACGTGTTCCCGTTCGAGAACACCGTCACGGTGATGTACCTGTCGGGCGAGGAGGTCCAGGAGATGTTCGACTTCGTGTCCCGGCGGTCCGCCGAGCGCGGCTGTCGCACCCAGGCCCAGGTCGCCGGCGTGGCGTTCGACATGGTGTGCAGCGGCGCGTGTGGCCCGAACGGCGAGCGCGGCGCGTGCGCGAAGAACATCGCGATCGGCAACAACTGCCGCGCCGGCAACGCCGATGGGCCGATCGACTTCACCAAGTGCGCGGCGATCAGCAAGACCGCGCTGTACCGGGTCGCGGTCAACGACTACATCGCGGCCGGCGGCTCGGGCTTCGACGTGCTGAAGCGCAACACCACCAAGCAGGACACCGGCGTGTCGCTGCGCGACGGTCTGCGGGTGTTCCTCAACACCCGGGCGAACTGCAGCGGGCCCGACGGGCTGCCGAACACCGCCGATGACATCATCGACGAGACCGACACCCAGTCCCCGAAGCGGACCGTGATCCAGCGGTTCGGCAACATCTCCTGCCTCGGCATGAACGTCGAGCCACACGACGGTCGGATCCGTCCGGTGTTCGAATGAGCTCCACCGTTCCCGCTCTCGTTTGTGCTCGGGCCTCGGTGCTCGCGGTGGCGTTGCTCGCGCCCGGCTGTATCGACGACCGCGCCGGGATCACCGAGACCCAGTCGCTCGAGGTGGGCCTGGTCTCGCCGGCCGATCCGGGCACGGTGGATCGCCGGCTGCCGGACACCGAGCGCACCGTGGTCGTCGATCTGAAGGCCAAGACGCCGGAGAACCAGGTCGACACCGCGTTCAACGGCGAGGTCCGGGTCTACGCCCAGTTCCTCGGCACGCTGACCCCGGATCTCGATCGTCAGCCGCTCGCGACCGTGACGATGGTCAACGGCGTCGCGACCGGACAGTCGATCACCCTGCCGAGCTCGGTGTTTGGCCCGACCACGCTGTGGATCGACAACGGCACCGGGATCGGCCCGGAGTACGAGCACGGCAGCGTCACCGGCACCTCGCCGACGCTGTGGTACCGCGATCCGTACATCGCCGACCTGCAGACCCCACGCAGCGAGACCGCGCTCGACGCGCTGTCGACCAGCCCGCTGCAGGACAAGCAGATCAACGTGGAGGCGTCGCGCTACGGCGCGCGCGGCCGGCTGATCGTCACCTCGACCTACGCCCAGGGCTACACGGTCAGCGACGTCCAGTGCGCCGACGACGCCGGCACCCCGCCGTGCGTCGCGAACGCGTACGATCACGTGCTGGTGTACTCGTTCTCGGCGCCGCGCGACCAGCGCGGCAACCGGCTCGAGGTCGGCCAGACGATCGACCGGTTCACCGGGGGGCAGTCCGAGTTCAACGGCCTGACCGAGATCGGGTTCCCGCGCACGTTCGCGCCCGAGCAGCTCGAGCGCGACGTCGCGCGGCTGCCCGCGCCGGTGCCGATCAACCCGACGCCCGGCGTGGACTCCACCTGGTTCGGCTCGATCAACCAGCCGGACGGCATGATCAACTTCGAGCGCAACGAGTCGGGGCCGATCGAGATCCGCAACGCGATGGTGTGCGCGCTCGACCAGGAATACGCCACCTACAAGCAGTGGAAGCTCGACCCGAGCGCGGCTGGCTCGTGCAGCACGCGCAACCTCATCAACGTGATCACCAGCGGCACCGACTTCACGACCGACCCGGCGACGCTGGTCGGCCGGCGGTTGCCGAAGGTGGTGGGCATTCTGCGTCCCGTGAACATCGGCTCGTTCAACGTGTGGATCATCTATCCGCGCGGGTCGAGTGACCTGCAACTGCAATAGAGAGGCTGCTCGTGCGTATTCAACCGTTCGTCCTCGTGGCGGCGCTCACTGCCGCCCCGGTGGCCCTCGCGCAAACTCCGGTCCCCGGAGGTGCAGAGGGTAACCCGGCCACCCCGACGCCGACCCCGACCCAGGCGCCCGAGCTCGACGAGGCCAAGGTCCGCGAGATCGTCGATCGCGAGCTCGCTCGCGTGCTCACCGAGCGCGCCGCCAAGGAGGCCGCCGAGCGCGCCGCCAAGGAGGCCGAGAAGGAGAGCGCGGCATCGGCAGCGCAGGATGCCGAGCTGACCGGCGACAGCGGGTTCATGGATACCCGCCTGGCGTTCACGCTCACCCACGAGAACGTGCTCGCCAAGCCGGGCGACACGATCCCGAGCGCGCCCGGCCTGCGATTCGGTGTTCCGAACTCGCTCGGCGTGCTGTTCTTCGACAACTACGACACCCGGTTCTCCGGGTTCGAGACCCTCAACCACGCGGTGGCCCACCGCAGCTTCTCGAAGGGCCACCTCCAGGCCGAGGGCTCGTTCGTGCTCCGCATCAACGAGCTGAGCGAGAACAACATCGCGCTGTCGGACGCCGGCTCGTGGATCGCGGTCACCAACTGGAAGGACCCGACCCACAAGGACCCGACGCGCATCAGCCTGACCGCGTTCCCGGTGTCGTCCGACCGGTTCCGCCTCGGGTACAGCTACCGGCTGTCGTGGGGTGGTACCCCGGAGTACCGGCGCTCGAAGTCTTCGACGCCGGGCGTCAAGCTGCAGTACGACACCAAGAACTTCTACGCGTTCGTCGGCGCCAAGACCGGCACGCTGGTCGACCCGACCACCCAGGAGCTGCGCGGCCACGCGGCCGGGCTCGCCGGCTTCGGCATCGACCCGCACGAGATGGTGCGGGTCGAGCTCAACGGTGGCTTCTTCGACCGCGGGTTCAACGAGAAGGAAGACGTGAAGGACCAGCGGGTCCAGCTGTTCGGCGCGTCCGCCCAGCTGTCGATCCACAAGGACATGCCGATCCGGTCCTCGGTCGACTACAAGCTCCACAAGTTCAACAACGAGCGGGTCAGCCCGCTGTTCTCGCCGGAGAAGTACCCGGGCGGCCTGTCGTGGCTGGTCCAGGCCGAGTTCACGGCGATGGGCCAGACCTTGAAGGACCCGGACACCACGGGCTCGACCCAGGTCCAGACCGGGTTCGCCGGCGACGTGAACGTCCGCGTCAAGCTGGACCGGATCCGGCTGCGGTTCGACCTCAGCTACCGCGACCTGGCGTTTATCCTCCACTCGCAGCCGAGCCTGCCGCCGTACGTCGACTTCTCGAGTGAATACAAGGTGAAGCCCAACTTCTTCGCGGCGATCGGCGCCGACAAGAACTGGGGCGACTGGCTGACGGTCGGGGCGATCCTCGGCATCGACCGGCCGGCCTCGCTGGCCTCGCCCAAGGGCATCCCCGGCGTGACCGACCAGGTCGGCTCGACCGCCGTGTTCCGCAACAACAACATCGACACCCTCATCAGCATCCTGCCGACCGGCGAGGAGACGGTGCCGGCGTTCGCAGGCAAGCTCTCGGCCAAGTTCGACTTCGGCCGGATCTTCTCGACCATCGTCGAAGGCTTCTACGTGTACGACGGCAACCAGTCGACCTACGAGCGCGACCCGGCGTGTGCCTCCGATCCGGATACCTGCAACTTCAAATACGTCTTCGGCAAGTTCAACCAGCTGGGTTTCAACGCGACGTTGCAGGCCAGATTCTGATGTAGTTTTGCGTACTTTGCTGAAGTTTGTTCGCGTTCGTGAACCAGTCAGGCGCCAGTGAGTTTTCGGGGTCTCGTCCTCTGGCGGAGAACCGATCGAGGCTAGACTCCTCGAACCCGACGCGCTGTTCAGCGGCCGGGCCCCACGTGAGCGCCATGACACAACCGGAACCCCGTGAGCGTGCGCATCGACCGATCTCGGTCGGTGCGGTTGGGACGGCGGTCGAGACCGGGGTCCGCTACGTGGCGGATCTCATCAGCCGGATCTTCCGTCGGATTCGAGGGATGGCCGTGCCGGTGATGTTCACGGTCGGCTGTCAGGCCGCCGATGCGCCGGCCCCATCGGTGGTCGAGCGCGCGGCGACCACGGTGAAGGTCGTGCCGGAGAAGCCGCCGGTGGTGGTCGAGCCCCCCGGGCCGCGGCCGCTCGGCAAGTTCAACGTCACCTTCTACTACGTCATCGGCGAGGAGGAGGTCGTGCCGAAGGTCGCCCCGGCGAACGACAACGCGCTGGTGAACGAAGAGGACGACGAGGGCAGTGGCTCGGCCGCGAACGGCTCGGGCGGCACGGCCGACCTCGCGGCGATGGTCCCGCCCAGGCGCGTGACTCTGTACTCGGGCAAGACCTGCGAGCCGCTCGCCGAGGTCTCGCCCGAGTTCGCCCAGCAGCTGCGCCTCCAGGGGACGGGCAAGCTGCGCGATGGCCGGGTGCTCAACGTCTGGGGCAACTGCGAGTGCGACCACAGCCCCTGCTACAAGGTGACCGAGCAGCAGTGGGGCACGGCCGGCACCGGCCGCGCGCTCCAGCCATTCCGCACGGTTGCGGTGGATCCCAAGGTCGTGAAGCTGGGCTCCCTGCTGTACATCCCGCTGCTCGAGGGCCGGATGATGCCGGGCCGCGCGCCGTGGGGTGGCTTCGTCCACGACGGGTGTGTGGTGGCGGACGATACCGGCGGCGGGATCAAGGACTACCAGATCGACCTGTTCGTCGGCCGGCGCGGCTGGTTCCTCGGGCTGTCGGGCAGCGCGGGCAGCCACGCCTGGGCACGCCACGTGCCGGTGTTCGACGGCTCGAAGGTGTGCCAGCGGCAGGGACGCAAGGTGTCCCGCCGCGGCGGGTCGATCTGAGCGACCCGACCTGAGCGACCCGAGCGGCCGGGCGCGCCCGCTACTTCGGATCGGGTAGCCCGCTCTTCGGCGGGAACGACGCGTGGATCGACTTCACCTTCGGGTGGTCGGGCCACGGCAGGCCGTACTGCAGGCTCTTCTTCATCGCCGCCGGCACGATGCGCTTGTCGTAGGCCGTCGCGTCCTTCGTCGGGCGCGCGTCGATGAACACCACGCGTGGGATCGAGGGGATCGCGTTCTTGCCGGACTGGATCTCGTCGGCGACGATCATCCCTTCCTGGTCGACGTTGAACGTGAGCTGGCGGATGTTCTTGCCGTCGACCCGCAGGAAGCACTCCCACGTGCCGGGGTTGTCCGAGAGGATGCCGTCCGGCTTCACGTCCTTGCCCCAGTTGTGCTTGAGCGAGTCCCGCGTGCCGTACAGGATCTCGGGCATCAGCTTCGCCTTCACCCAGTGGTAGGTGAGGCGATCGCCCTTGGCGGGCTGATGATCGAGCTCGACCTCCTCGCTGTCCCATCCGCTCTGCACACCGACGGCGATGTCGGGGAGCTTCTTGCCTGCGGCGGTGCAGCGGAACTTCGCGTTCCCGAGGAACCCGGTGCCGGTGAACCACATGTAGAAGACGGGCCGGCGGTACGTGCTGTCCTCCGCATCCGAGTACCCCATCCACGCCCAGGCGCCGGCGAGCACGTCATCGGACACGGCCTGCCACGCCTCCCACTGGCCCTTCACGTGGACCACCGAGGTCTTCAGGGTGCGCGCGAGGTACTCCTTGTCCGTCTGATCGTCGGAGTAGATCAGATCGATCTCGATCGGGCCGGTGGCCTTGAGCGGCTTGTCATCCCAGTAGCATTCGACCCTCGAGTAGTCGCCGTACCAGACCCCACACCCCTTCGTGGCGACCACCTTGCCCTTCTGCTTGATCTCCATGCGCACTCGGTCGGTGTCGGACGTCATCCCGACGATCCCGAACTTCGCGCGCGCGAAGTAGCCGTCCGAACCACGCGAGACGAGCTCGACCGAGAGGCGAGCCTCGTCGAGCACGATCGGCGGCGAGTGCTCGTTGGCGGGCAACACCTTTCCACCCGCGACTGCCAGTGCCGGCGCCGCAACAACGAGCGCCGAAATCAGAACCTTCATAACTACCTCCTCCACCACGCATCATAAATGAACATGTGCGTGACCGTCCTTACACCTCCGCCCCCGAAAGTGGTGGAGATCGGCGCGCTCCGGTCGCCGCGACCTACGGCTTGGTGAGCGCGCGCACGAACTCCTCGCGCACGACGGCGGCCAGATCGAGGCGGCCGCCGCCGGGCGGGATCGTGGGGACTGGCGAGTGCGGAGCGGGGGCACATGCAACGACCGGCGCCGGGGCATCGGCCGAGAGCTTCGCGGCGGTCTCGACGGCGCGATCCGCGGCGCGTCCGATGCCGGCCTTGGCGCGCGCGGCGAGCAGCGGGGCGAGCGCGGTGGCGGGCAGGGGCTCGACGCCGCCGAGCGACGCCGCGGCGACCGCGATCTTGGCGAGGTGCTCGACGAGCTCGAGGCGGAGCAGCGCCTGCTCGGGATCCGCGCCCCACGCGATCACCCCGTGGTTGCCGAGGATCGCGGCATCGACCAGCTCGCACCAGGGCGCGAGCGCGGCGCGCGCGGCCTCGCCGGGCTGGGCGTACGCGATCTTCGGGATCTTCGGGCCGAGCGAGACGACGGCCTCGGCGAGGAACGGCCGCTCGATCGGATTGCCGCGGCTGGCGCTGATCGCCGTGGCGTGGGGCGGATGGGCGTGCACGACGCAGTGGACGTCGGGGCGCCGCTCGTAGATCGCGAGGTGCAGCCCGATCTCGCCGAACACCTTGCCGGCGCCGACCGGCTGGCCCTTGGCGTCGATCTCGATCAGATCGCGGTGCTCGATCAGGCGCTTCGAGGTCGCGGTGGGCGTGGCGAGGAACCGCGAGCCATCGCGCGCGGTGACGTTGCCGTCGTGGTTGGCGACCCAGCCGCGCGCGTGGAGGTGGCGGGCGACCTCGGCGAGCTGGGCGCGCAGCGGCTGACCGGACTTCACGAGCGGGCCTCCGGCGCGTCGACCTGATCGACGATGCCGACGATCAGCGAGCGGATCGGCACGATGTCGCCCTGCTTCAGGATCTGCCGCACGCCGGTGCCTTCGGTGAGCACCAGCACCTTGTCCCCGGGGCCGGCCTGGACGCTGTCGACGGCGATGAAGCTCGGTCCGACATCGGCGCCGCGCTCGTCGATCGGCTGGACGACGAACAGGGCGCGCCCGGCGAACGCGGGGTGCTTGGCGGCGGCCCACAGCGGCCCGACGACCCGGCAGCACCTCACGACGCGCGCTCCGCCGCGCCGCCCGGTTGCACGGGGCGCGGCACGTCGAGGCCGTCGACGATGCCGACGATCGCGGCATCGACCGGCACGAACCACGGATCGCAGGCGAGCGCGGCCTCGCGCGAGCCGACCAGGTATACCAGGTCGCCTTCGCCGGCCTGCACGGTATCGACCGCGGCCTGGAGATCGCCGGTCGGCGCGCCGTGCTCGTCGATCGGCTGGACGAGCAGCAGCTTCTTGCCCTCGAGGCCGGCGGCCTTCCGCTCGGCGACGATCGTGCCCTTGACGATGCCCAGGTACATCGGCGGCCAGCCTAACACGCCAGCTGACCGCGCGCGCCGGACCGGCCTAGGATGCGCTCATGGTCGACTCCCACCGAGACCTGCCGCCGCCGAATCCGCGCGACGACGACGAGCTGACCTCGGCGTCGGGGTTCTATGCCTACGGCGAGGTGATCGGTCGCGGCGGCATGGGCGAGGTGTTGCTCGCGCACGACAAGCGGATCGGCCGTGACGTCGCGATCAAGCGGCTGCGCGCGGCGCGCCCGAGCGACGACGAGCTGGCGCGGTTCCTCCGCGAGGCGCGGATCCAGGCGCGGCTCGATCACCCCGCGATCGTGCCGGTGTACGAGGTGTCGCGCGACGAGCAGGGCCGGCCGTTCTTCTCGATGAAGCGGGTGTCGGGCGCGACGCTCGGCGATCTGCTCGAGAGCCCGGCGTCGCCCCGGCCGCGCCTGCTGCGCGCGTTCGCCGACGTGTGCCGCGCGATCGACTTCGCGCACGCGCGCGGCGTGGTCCACCGCGATCTCAAGCCCTCGAACGTGGTGCTCGGTGAGTTCGGCGACGTGTACGTGCTCGACTGGGGCGTCGCGCGGGTGGTCGACGACGCGCTGGCCGAGGTGGTGACCGCCGATACCGACACGCTCGAGGGCGCGGCGCCGGCCGGCCAGGTGCTCGGGACCCCGGGCTACATGGCGCCGGAGCAGCTGCACACCGCCGAGGTCGATCGCGCGGCGGACATCTACGCGCTCGGTGCGATCGCGTTCGAGTTGCTCGCCGGCGAGCCGCTGCATCCGCGCGGCCACCAGGCGGCGATCTCGAGCACGCTCGCCGAGGGAGAGCGGTCGCCGGCGCGCCGCCGGCCGGATCGCGCGGTGCCACCGGAGCTCGACGCGCTGTGCTCCGCGATGCTCGCGCGGGATCCGAACACCCGGCCGACCGCGCGGCGCGTGGCCGAGCGGATCGAGGCCTACCTCGACGGGGATCGAGACGTCGCGCGCCGCCGCACCCTGGCGGTCGATCTGGTGTGGAGCGCGCGCGCCGCGCTCGACGATGATCGGCGCGCCGAGGCGATGCGCGCCGCCGGTCGCGCGCTCGCGCTCGATCCGGAGGTGCCGGGCGCCGCCGAGCTGCTGACCACGCTGATGCTCGAGCCGCCGCGCGAGCCGCCGGAGGACCTGACCCGCGCGCTGCGCGCCTCGGACGTCGAGGTCGTGCGGCGGCGCGCCCGCGCCGGGGTGTTCGCGTACCTCGCGATCGCGGCGTTCCTGCCGATCCTGATGTGGAACGGGATCCGCAAGTGGGACATCGTGCTCGCGGTGTTCGGGTTCGCGCTCGCGATGGCGATCGCCGCGCTGCAGCTGCGCCGGCGCCCCGACCGCTCGTTCGCCGAGATGGTCGGCTACGCGCTCGGCAACGCGGTGCTGCTCGGGTTGCTCGGCCGGCTCGCCGGGCCGTTCACCTTCGTGCCCGCGCTCGCGTGCTTCATGGTCATGTCGATCATGTCGTACCCCGCGTTCGTCGAGCGACCGTGGGCGCTGATCGCGACGATCGTCGCCGGGTTCGTGTGCCCACTCGCACTCGAAGCGGCAGGTTTGTTGCCCGAGACCTGGACGACGATGCAGAACGGCGGCCTGGTCAGCCACACCGGCGCGCTCGAGCTCGGCAGCAGCTCATCGGCGGTGATGGTCGTGATGTCGACGGTTTCGACGATCGTCGTCGGTGGCGCTTACTCGGCGGTCGTCGCGCGGGCGAACCGCCGCGCGCAGCAGCAGCTGCTCACCCAGGCGTGGCAGCTGCGCCAGCTGTTGCCGGACGGGGCGCGGCGCGGCTAGCAGGACGCGGTAGTCTCGCGCGCATGGCCAAGCGCGCCGCGGCGTCGCCTGCGGACGGTGCACCGAAGAAGGTCGGCGAGCTGCGCGAGTTCCTGTTCCAGTTCAACGATGACCTCGTGGACGTCCATCTCGGCGACGCCGGCAGGATGTACGTGTTCGAGGACGGCGCGTACTGGATCTGTCACTAGCGCCGCATGCGCGGCAGGATTGGAGATCGCGTGCAGGTAGATGACGTGAAGGCCGTGCTCGCCGCGCTCGAGAAGGCGGGTAGCAAGAAGGTGCGTGATGGGTATGCCCGCTACGGGATCGTCGCCGCGAAAGCGTTCGGCGTGCGGATGGGCGAGATCCAGGAGCTGGCCAAGGGATATGGCAAGGACCACGAGCTCGCGGCCGCGCTCTGGGACTCGGGCGTGTACGAGGCGCGCATGATGGCGGCGTACCTCGACGAG
>JBQCJR010000084.1:0-6144 GCA_051952595.1 Kofleriaceae bacterium | reverse complement strand
GATCGGCATGATCTGCCGCGACCGGCTCAACAACCCGACACGCGCGCTCCAGGCGTTCAAGCGCGTCCTCGAGCTCGATCCCGATCAGGACGAGGCGCTCACGGCGACCGCCGACCTGCTCGCGAGGCTCGGCCGCTGGAAGGAGCACGTGGTCGTGCTCGAGCGGATCCTGCACCGCCTGCCCGGTCGCGACGCCGCCGACGCTTCGATGTTCGCGGAGTCGCGCCGCAGCCTGGTCCAGCGCATCGCCGCCGCGACCGCCGACAAGCTCGGCGATCCCAAGGGCGCGTTCCGGTGGTGGCGGCGCGCCCACGACGAGGCGCCCGACGAGCAGACCCTGGCGGACGTGCGGCGCGCCGGCGAGGCGTACGGGCTGTGGCGCGAGCTCACCGAGGTGCTGACCGACGAGCGCAAGCGGCTGGTCGCGGCCGGAGCGCCGGGCGAGCCGGGCGAGCCCGAGCGGTTCGTCGCGCTGTCGCGCGAGCTCGCGGGGCTGTGCGAGCGCCGGCTCGCCGACAAGCTGCGCGCGTTCGCGGTGCTGGGAGAGGCGCTCGCCGCCGCGCCGCGCGACGCCGGCCTGCTCGGCGAGCTCGATCGGATCGCCGGAGAGATCGATCAGCGCCCGACCTGGCGCGCCCTGCTCGACGCGTACGACGTCGCGCGCGCGGCCGCCGCGCCGGCCGGTCGCGTGGAGCTGCACCTCCGCCGCGCGAAGATCCTCGAGGAGCGGCTGAGCGACCCCAAGGCCGCGGTCTCCGACGTGCTCGCCGCGTTCTCGTGGGCGCCGGATCGCGAGGAGACCCGCGAGGTGCTGGTCGCGCTCGCAGCCAAGGCGCGGGCGTGGAGCGACCTGCTCGCCGTGGACAGCGCGCTGATCGAGCGCGCGCCCACCGCCGCGCGCCGGGTCGAGCTGCTGCGCCGCAAGGCCCAGGTGATCGAGGACCAGCTCAAGGACGCGCCCCGCGCGTTCCGCTGCCACCTGATCGCGCTGCTGCTCTCGCCCGACGATCAGGACACCACGTCGCACCTGTGGCGGCTCGCCCGCGTGATCGGCAAGTACCGCGAGGCGGATCGCACGCCCCACGCCGAGCCGCCGCCGGCGGCGATCCAGACCGACCCGCCGCTCGTCGAGGGAGCGTTCGGCGCGCCGATCGCCCTTGCCCCGCCCGCGCCGATCGCCCCGCCCCGCCCGCGCATCCCGCAGCGGCTACAGACCGAGCCCCTCGCCGAGGCCGACCTGACCAGCGTCGGCGACGCGACCCAGCCGATCGATCTCACCGAGATCGAGCTCGCCGAGAAGCGCGGCGCGGGATCCGAGCAGAGCGGCGCGCAGCCCGCGGCGCCGGCCCAACCGTTCCAGGGCGAGAACCCGACGATGACGCTGTCGGTCGGCGATCTGCGCGGCATGATGGTGCCGCCGCGGCGGCCGCCGGGAGCCAAGGCGCCGCCGAAGCCGCCACCGCGCCCGCCCGCGATCACGCGCGCCGCGCCGACCGCGGATCGCCCGCTGCCGCCGCCCGCGCCGCGCAAGGCCCAGGCCGCGGTGCGCCGCCCACCGCTGCCCGCGCTGCCCAACCGCGCGTTCGAGTCGCCGTGGGAGGAGCTCGCGATGGCGTACGAGAGCCTGCCCGCGCCCGACGCCGCGGCGACGCTGCGCTGGCTGTTCCGCGCGTCCGAGGTGTGGGAGACCGGCGGCAAGGACATCCCGCGTGCGTTCGACGCGCTCGCCCGCGCGTTCGTGATCGCGCGCCGCGACGCCGAGGTGCGCGCGCGGCTGCACCGGCTCGCCCAGGAGCACCGCGCGTGGGACCGGCTCGCCGTGCTCTACGAAGGCATGGCCGAGCAGGCCGAGACCGCCGCCGAGGCCGCCGACCTGCTGATGGAGGTCGCGACGATCCGCGCCGAGCAGAAGAAGCCGCGCGAGGCCGAGGCGCAGCTGCGCCGGATCCTCGGCATGCTGCCGAACGAGTCGGTCGCGCGCGCGCGGCTCGAGGAGCTGTACCGCGCCGAGGGCCGCTGGGTCGAGCTCGCCGCCTCGCTCGAGGAGCGCACCGATCCGCGGCTCGGCACCGCCGCCCCCGAGGCCGAGCGGCCGCAGCTGCTGCGCGAGCTCGCCTCGATCTACACCCAGCGGCTGCAGCGCCCACACGACGCGATCGACGCGTTCGAGCGGCTGCGCCACCTCGCGCCGGCGGACACCCAGCTGCTGCTCCAGCTCGCGGATCTCTACACCTCGGTCGGCCGGTGGTCGAAGGTGATCGAGACGCTCGCGCGGGTCGGCGAGATCGCCGAGGGCTCGCCCGAGGCGCGCGACGCGCTGCGCGCGATCGCCCGGATCTACGAGAAGGAGCTCGAGCTGCCCGAGCGCGCGATCGACTCGTACCAGGCGCTGGTCGCGACCTGGCCCGATGACACCGAGGCGTGGAGCGCGCTCGACGCGCTGTACACCGAGAGCGCGCGGTGGAGCGAGCTCGCCGACGTGCTGCGCCGGCGCGCCGCGCTGGCCCGCGACCCGGCCGAGCGCGCCCAGCTGCTCGCCCGGCGCGCCCAGGTCCTGCTCGACTGGGTGGACTCGCCCGAGGAGGCCGCCGCCGCGCTCCGCCACGCGCGCACCGTCGCGCCCGAGGATCCGAAGCTCGCCGATCAGCTGGTCACCGCGCTGGTCAAGGCCGGCCGGGATCGCGAGGCCGCCGCGATCCTCGAGGGGCGGATCGAGGCGCTCGCCGAGGCCGGCACCGCGCCGCGCGGCGAGATCGCCGGGCTGCACATCCGGCTCGCCCAGCTCCGGCTCGACCGGCTCGACGATCGCGCCGGCGCGCGCGCGGCGATCGATCGCGCGCTCGCGCTGGTCCCCGAGCACCCGACCGCGCTCGCGGTGCTCGCCGGGATCGCGTCGCCCGACGACGATCCGCGCGCGTTCGCCGACGCCAAGCTGCGCGAGGCCGAGAGCGCGATCGATGACGATCTGCGGATCGCCGCGCTGATGGCCGCGGGCGACGTGCTGCAAGCGCGGGTCGGCGACACCGCCGCCGCGCGCGCCGCCTACGAGCGCGTGCTCGCGTCGCGGCCGTACCACGCCGACGCGACGTGGGCGCTCGCCGGGCTGGTCGAGAAGGGCGGCGATCCGGAGACCGCCGCGCGGGTGCTCGAGAAGCGTCTCGAGGACGAGTCGCTGACCCCGCCGGAGAAGGCGCGGATCATGACCCAGCTCGCCGCGCTGTCGCGCGCCGCGGGCGTCGAGCCGGCCGCGGAGCGCCGGTTGCTCGAGGCGCTCGGCTGCGTGCCGGATCACCTGCCGGCGATCGTCGCGCTCGCCGACTTCTACGCCGACGCGGAGCGGTGGAGCGACCTCGAGGCGTTCCTGCGCGAGGTGCTCGACGGCACGACGCTGGCCGCCGCGCCCGCCGCGCTGATCGCCGATCTCAACCGGCGGCTCGCCGGCGCGCACGAGAAGCTCGGCCGCGACGAGGACGCGTACCAGACCCTGGTGGCCGCCGACCGGCTGCACCGCGGCCACCTGCTGATCAAGCTCGCGCTCGGCGAGAACCGCTACAAGGCGCGGCGCTGGCGCGAGGCGGCGCTCCACCTGTCGCCGCTCGCCACCCACGAGGACGCCGCGCGCTACCCGAGCGAGGTCGCGCAGGGCCTCTACCACGCCGCGCTCGCCGAGATCCGCTCGCTGCGCCCCGAGAAGGCCGCGCCGCTGTACGCACGCGCGCTCGAGCTCAAGCCCAACTATGCCCCCGCGCTCCAGGCGCTCGCCGAGATCGCGATGGAGCAAGGCGACCACCGCCGCGCCGCCGACCTGCTGACCCGCCAGGCCACCGCGACCGAGGAGCCGGCCGAGCGGATGCGGCTGTTCGAGGCGCTTGGCGACATGGCGCTGCTGATGCTCCAGGACGAGCCGCGCGCGCTGACCTGCTACAGCGCCGCGGTCGCTGCCGCCCAGCCGATCGAGGCGCGCCACGTCCCGCTGCTCGACAAGCTGCTCGAGCGCCAGGACCTCGCCGGTGATCACGCGGGGGCCGCGCGCACCGCCGAGCTGCTCGCCGCGTTCGGCGCGTCCCCCGCGGACCGCGCGTTTCGCTATCTGCGCGCCGCGCGCGACTTCCTCGCCGCGGGCGACCGCACCCGCGCCCGCGCCGCCGCGGATCGCGCGGTCGAGAGCGATCCGTACGACGCCGACGCCGTCGATCTCGCGTCGGGGCTGGCGATCGAGCTCGGCGATCTCGACACCGCGGCCGGGATCCTGACCCGCCTGCTGACCGCCAAGGAGGATCGGTTCAGCGCACACGACGACGCGCGCCGCGCCCTGCTCTCCCACCGGCTCGGCCAGGCGCGCCACCAGCGCGGCGACACCCGCCAGGCGATCCCGGCGTACGAGCGCGCGATCGCGATCGCGCCGGACTCCGAGGGCGCGACCGCCGCGCGCCGCGGCCTGGTCGAGCTGTTCCGCGCGAGCGACGAGCCCGCCCGGCGCGACGCGATCGCCGGCCACCTCGCCGCGATCACCGCGTCCACCGGCGCGCTCGCCGATCTGCTCGCGTGGGCCGACGAGCTGCGCCGCCACGCGAGCGCGACCGATCCCGGCGAGCCGGCGCGCGGCGCGCTCGAGCTCGCGATCGCCGCCGGCCACCACGCCGATGTCCACCAGAGCGCGTTCCTCGCGGTCCACAAGCCGGTCGCGCTGCGCGACGACGAGCCGTACCGCGCGGCGCTCGAGCCCGCGGACCGCGCGCTGCTCGCCGACGCCGGCGAGGCCAGCCTCGCGCCGATCGCGAGCGCGCTCGCCGAAGCCGCCGCGCTGCTGTGGCCGGATCTCGAGGAGGCGCTCGCCCGCGCCGGGGCCGCTGGGGCCCGCCGCGTGCCCGCGACGCTGCACGTCCCGGCGACCGCGATGTACCCGCGGCTGACCACCGTGCTCGGCAGCGGCGCCGTCATGCTGTACCAGCGCGACGACGGCCCCGACATCGCGGTGGTCGGCGCCGCCACCCCGGTCATCGTGCTCGGCCCGCGGCTGATCGCCGATCCGGCCGCCGGAGGTGCCCCACCCGCCGAGGCCCGCGCCCTGGTCGCCCACGCCGTCGAGCTCGCGCGCTCCGAGCACGTCGCGTTCGCCGGCCTCGCGCTCGCCGACGCGACCCGGCTGCTCGCCTCGGTCGCGCGGCTGTTCGGGCCCCCGCCGCTGCGCGACGCCGCGAACGCCCTCGTCGAGGATCCGGACGTCCAGCGCGGCCACGACGAGATGGTCAAGGCCGCGCTCTCGGTCAAGCTGCGCACCCGCCTCGAGCAGCTGCTCGCCGGCGTGCCGCCCGGCGCCCTCGACGTCGCGCGCTACCTCGCCGCCAGCCAGCGCACCGCCGACCGCGCCGCGCTGCTGCTCGGCGGCGATCCCGCGACGATCGTCCGGCAGTGCGCCGCGCGCGGCGAGCCGCTCGGCCACCTGATCGCGGCGATCGCCGCGCCGGCCTGGCAGGCGCTGCGCGCGCGGCTCGGCCTGGCGCGCTGAACGAACCTAGCGCGCCTTCGTCGTCGCCTTGGCCGGCTTCGCCCCGGCCCTCGCCGGCTTCGCCCCGGCCTTCGCCGGCTTCGCCCCGGCCTTCGCATGCTTCGCCTGCTTCGCCTGCTTCGCCTCGGCCTTGGCCTGCTTCGCCTCCGCCTTGGCCTGCTTCGCGGCGAGCCGCTCGGCGATCGCCGGGCGATCGAGATCGCGGAGCACGTCCTTGCCGACCCACCGCGAGGCCGCATCCTCGCGCTTGGCGAGCTCGGCCGCCAGCGCGGTCACCTTCGCGTGCAGCGCGTGATCGCGGGCGCCGATCGTCCGCAGCGCCCAGCTCACGCCCTTCTTCACGAAGTTGCGCCCGTCGGTCGCCGCCGCCTCGCACCGCGGCAGCGCCTTCACGAGCTCGGCCTCGATCGGGCCCTTGTCGTGTAGCGCCACGCCGGCGAGCAACGCGAACGCCGCGCGCTTGACCCACTCCTCCTCGCGCACCGCCCACGCGTGCACCTTGTCGAAGGCGTACGGCGTCCGATCGAACAGCGCGAAGCACACCGTGTCGCAGACCGCCCAGCTATCGAACTGCTTGCACCACCGATCCATCTGCGCGGGCGTCACGCGCGCGGGCTCGTCGAGGTACGCCGCCA
>JBQCJR010000083.1:0-3811 GCA_051952595.1 Kofleriaceae bacterium | reverse complement strand
CACCGCGATCGCGATCGCGGCGAGCGTCGCGAAGATCACGATCCGGCGCACCGCGGACAGCGAGTGGTACGCCTGGTGGTGCGGCAGCTCGATGATCACCGCGAGCGGCGCGTCGTCGATCGTGCGGATCTCGCCGAGCATGCGCTCGCCGTCGGCGCGCACGAACTCGCCGGCGACCAGCACGCCCTTGTCGAGTGCGCCGGGGCCGATGCCGTCGAGGATCCCGGCGTCGCTGCGGGTGATCCGGCGGCCGACGCGCTCGCCGGACGCGTCGGCGACGATCTGGAGGTCGGTCGTGATCACGAACAGCTGGTGGCCGGGCAGGTTGACCAGGCCGATGTCGGTGAGCCGCTCGCGGATCGGCGCGAGCGAGACCCACGCGGCGAGCGTCCAGGTCTCGGCGGCGCCCTGGACCCGCGCGGCGCGCAGGAGGAACGGCTGGCCGTCGGCGAACGCCACCGCGCCGAACCGCGGCCGCTCGGGCGCGAGCATCGCGGGTGGCAGCGGCTCGGGCAGGGGAGGCGCGGCCGCGGTGGCGTCGCGGACCACGTCGATCTGGCGGCCCTGGGGATCGTAGACGCCGACCGCCGAGAGCAGCGGCGACTGCGCGACCAGCGTGGTCGCGTGCGCGATCCGCCGCTCGGGGTCGAGCGAGGCATCGGCGAGCTGGCTCGCGAGCATCGCGAGCGTCGCGTCGGCGCGCTCGGTCACGCCGTCGGCGACGCCCGAGACGTTGCCGATCACGACCGACATGACCTCCTGGTTCGCGTCGCCGAGCGCGCGCTCGTTCACGTCCTCGACGATCCACGCGACGATCAGCAGCGGGATCGCGGCGAGCAGGCTCGCGATCAGGGTCACCTTGAGCCGGAACGAGGGCGTGCGCCGGCCAGACGACGTGCGTCGCGCCGGCGACGTCAGCGTGGCTCGTGCAGGATCACCCATCTAGATCGCACCCTACATGGTCGACGAGGCGCGCGCCGGCTATCCGCGGGTTACGCGCTGGCTACGTGCCAGCGCACCCAGTCGGCGTGCCAGATCCGGCTGTGCCAGCGGCACGCGCAAGACCAGCGCCGCGCCGTGCCGGATCGCACGCGCGATCAGCATCGGGGTCGGGGCGGGGTGCAGGCCGACCACCGTCCGGTCGTGCCACGCCGGATCGAAGCGACCTTCTTCGTCGATCGGGACCAGGATCAGCTCGGCCTCCTCGGGGGAGACCACCGCGACGCCCGCGGCGCGCAGCGCGTCGTCCACCGCGGTGCCGGCCTGGATCGCGGCGACCCGGATCTCTCCGGCCGGTCCTCCCTCGGCCCCTGGATGAGGCCCGGGCTGGGCCGGGCCGGAAGGCTGCGCCGCCACGCAGCGCTCGGCGCGAGATCGGTGGGCGAACGATCGCGCGTCGTCGTCTTCGAGCTCGGCGAGCCGGTCGCGCACCTCCGCCGCGGTCGGCCGCGCGTCGGGGCTCTTGTCGAGCATGCGCAGGATCTCGTTCGCCAGGCGCGGCGGCACCTCGTCGGCCAGCTCGAGCTCGGACAGCGGGATCGGCGGCAGATAGAGGTGGCCGGTGATCATCCTAGGGATATTTCCGAGGAACGGCGTCCGCCCGCTCGCCAGCTCGTAGAGCATGCAGCCCAGCGCGTAGACATCGGCCGGAGGGCCGACCTCGCGCCCGTCCGCCTGCTCGGGCGCCATGTACGCCGGCGTGCCCACCACCATCCCCTGATCGGTGAGCCTGCCGAGCGTGTGGGTGCTCGGCTCGACCAGGAACGCCAGCCCGAAATCGACCAGGCGCACCCGGCGCGGCGCATCGAGCGGGCCGTCGACGAACACGTTGCTCGGTTTGACGTCGCGGTGGACCAGCCCGGCATCGTGCGCGGCGGCCAGCACCTCGGCGAGCGAGCGGCCGATCTGCGCCGCGGCGCGCGCGCCGGCGATCGCGGTCTCTTCGAGCTGCGCGGCCAGCGAGCGGCCGCGGACCAGCTCCATCGCCAGGAACGGCTGGCCCGCCAGCTCGCCGATCTCGTAGATCTCGACGGCGTTGGGGTGGCGAAACGCCGCGGCGACCCGCGCCTCGCGCTCGAGCCGGCGCCGCGCGTTGCCCTCACCGAGCCGGTCGCCGCGCAGCAGCTTGAGCGCGACGTCGCGACCGAGCCGGTGATCGCGCGCACGGTACACCACGCCGCTGGTCCCCTGGCCGAGCGTCTCGAACAGCTGGTAGCGGCTCTCCGGCTCGAGCCCGGTCATCTCCGTCGATTGTAGCGGGACGGCCCGTTGCTGGCGGTCGGAGATCTCACGTAGAGTGCGCCCATGGCGGTGTGCATCGCCTGTGGCGCCGAAACACCGACGAACCTCTGCGATAGCTGCGCGTCCGAGCTGGACAGCCCGCTGCCGTTCGTCGCCGAGCAGATCCTGTCCAGCTGGACCCGGCCACAGGACGCGGTGCTCGTCGACACGTGGGGCCGCGTCCACCGGCTCGAGGCGCGCACCACGATCGGCCGCACGCCGCTCGCGCGTGGGATCTCGATCCTCGATGGCTCGGTGTCGCGCCGCCACGCCGAGATCCGGCGGGCCGCCGACAGCTGGGAGCTGGTCGACCTCGACAGCACCAACGGGACCCGGATCAACGATCGCCCGGCCGCCGCGGCGACCAAGCTCCAGGACGGCGATCGGATCACGTTCGGCACCGTCGGGTTCTACTTCACGCACGATCAGGGCCGGCTGGTCGACGCCGACATCGAGGGGCTGTCGTCGCGCACGCTGCGGCCCGGCGACGCGACGTCGTCGAAGATCGTGCGCCCCGAGCCATCCGAGGATACGTTCGCCGGGCTGCCGACGATCGAGCTGCGGTTCCTCGAGGCGCCGAGCGGTGGCGGCGGCTACCTCGAGCTCGCCGGGCGGCAGCTCCAGCTCACCGATACCCAGTTCGCGATGCTGCTCGCGCTCGCGCGGCGGATCTCCGACGAGACCGAGGTCCCGGCGATCGTCCGCGGGTTCGTGCCTTCGGGGCAGCTGATCGCCGACCTGCCGTGGGACACCCCGAACCCGAGCGAGAACCACCTCAAGCAGCTGGTGCGCCGCGTGCGCGCGCTGCTCGATGGCGTGTCGCTCGGCACGCTGCTCGAGTCGCGCCGCGGCTTTGGCTACCGCCTGCGCGCGGTGCCGCGGCGGCCGTTCGAGGCCGCCGCGCGCTCGCCGAGCTAGTGCGCGATCCGCCGGGTGCGCTGGAACCATCGCTTCCACCACGGCGCCGGCGGCGCGGTCAACGCCTGCAGCTCCTGCGACTCGATCGTGGGTGCTCCCGGCAGGACCGGCACGCCATCGGACGCGCTGATCGGGCGCTGCTCCGTCTCGGCCGCGATCAGCTCGGCGTACGGGTTGCGCGGCGCCGCCTCCGGCTCGAGCCGCACCGTCGCGCCGCGACGCGATGCGAGGATCTCGTCGATCGCCGCGACCACCGCCTCGGCGTTGGGCAGCCGCTCGTCGCGCTGCCGCGCCAGCAGCCCGCGGCTCAGCCGCTCGACCGCCGGATCGACGCTCAGCCACGGCGCCCGCTTGGTGAAGCTCGGCGCCGGGCCGCTCACCGTCTGGTGCGCGATCTCGACCGCGGTGCCGGAGTACGGCCGGCAGCCCGCCAGCATCTCGAACAGGATCACGCCGAGCGAGTAGAGATCCGCGCGCGCGTCGATCGCGTCGCCGAGCAGCTGCTCGGGAGCCATGTAGTAAGGCGTGCCAATCACCACACCCATGGTGGTGAAACGGCCGGAGTCACCGAGGTCCGCGAGTATAGCGATCCCTAAAACAACTATCCGCGGGC
>JBQCJR010000082.1:0-13456 GCA_051952595.1 Kofleriaceae bacterium | reverse complement strand
GATCCTGCGCCGCGCCGATCGCGCGCGCAGCTGGCCGCTCCCCGAGGTCCTCGGCAAGCTCGCGATCGCGCTCGTCGAGGCGCACGGGCTCGCCGGGCAGCACGTGCGCGGCGAGGGCCCGCTCGCGATGTTCGCGCCGCTGGTCGCCACGCTGCGCGATCTCGCGCCGGCGCTCGGCCGCGTGCTCGACCGGCCCGCCGCCGAGGCCGTCGCGCTCGCGCTCGACGCGCTGCACGTGCTCGACGCGTGCGACACCGGCGCGGTGCGCGAGGGCCTGCTCGACGACGAGCTGATCGATCGGCTGCTCGCCGTGCGCGATCGGCTCGCCGGGGTGTGCGTCGCGCCGGCCTGGGCGAGCCCCGAGCGCGCGCTCGCCGCGCTGGCGCCCCCGCCGGATCGCCGGGCGCTCGCGGACCGGCTGCGCGCGCTGCGGGCCGGGCGGCAGCGCGCGGGCGAGCCGGCCGCCGCCGTCGACGATGCGGTCGCCGCGCTCGGAGACACCGAGCTCGCTGCGCTCGCCCCGGCGCTCGCGACCTGCCAGCTGTGGTACTGCGAGGCCGCGACCGGCGGGCTCTCGCCCTCCGCCCAGCTCGCCGTGCTGGCCGCCGCGGTCGGCGCCGCGCGCGCGATCGGCGTCGACGTGACCCGGCCGTGGCACGCCCAGCTGCGCCCGCTGGTCGCCCGGCTGCACGGCGACGCGGCCGAGGCTCGCTACCGGACCCGGCTCGTCGAGGCCGCGCTCGCCGGCACGCCGGTGCGCGCGCTGCTCACCGGCGGCGCGCGGCTCGGCCCGCTCGGCACCCTCTCGGCGCGGCTCGCCCACCCCACCGATCTCGACGCGATCGTCGTCGACTACGTCGAGACCGCCGAGAGCGCCGCGCTGATCACCCTGCTCGGCCTGTACGAAACCCGCTCGCAGGTCGCGTACCACGCGATGCTGAAGTCGCTGTGCGACCTCTACGGCCTGCGCAAGGACGAGCTCGATCGCGTCGCCAACGAGGCCAACTACCTCGCCACGATGAACGCCGCGCGCTCGGACAAGCAGCGCATGCTCGACTTCGTGGTGCCCGGCCGGATCGTCGAGATCGGCCCCGGCGGCGGGATCGTGCTCGACCTGCTCGAGCAGCGGTTCCCCGACAGCGAGGTGATCGGCGTCGATCTGTCGCGCGAGGTCGTCGCCGCGCTCGCCCAGCGCGCGCGCAGCGGCGGCCACCGCTGGCGGATCGTCCACGGCGCCGCGGAGCAGCTCGCCGCGCACACCGGCGGCCCGGTCGATACCGTCGTGTGCTGCTCGATCCTGCACGAGGTCTACAGCTACGGCGAGCCGCGGTTCGCGCTCGCGTCGGTCCAGCGCGTCGTCGAGGCCGCGTTCGCGGCGCTGCGGCCCGGCGGCCGGCTGGTGATCCGCGACGGCGTGATGCCGCCGCCCGGGATCCGGCGGTTCGCGATGCGCGCGCCCGACGTGCGCCCCACCCTCGCGCTGTACGCCGCGCAGTTCGAGGGCCGGCCGATCCGGTTCACCGAGCTCGCGCCGGATCGCGTCGAGATGACCACCGCGGACGCGATGGAGTTCCTCTACACGTACACGTGGGGCCCGGCGAGCTTCCCGTACGAGGTCCGCGAGCTCTACGGGATCCTGCCGTACGACGACTACGTCGCGCAGCTGATCGCCTGGTGCGGCGGCGAGCGCGCCGCGCGCGTCGTCGACAACCCGCTGCGCTCCTACCTCCAGCCCGGCTACGCCGAGCACCTCGCTGGCAAGATCGAGCTGACCGACGAGCACGATCGCGCGGTCGCGCTCCCCGACTCGAACTGCCTGATCGTGATCGAGCGGCGGTGATCGAGCGGCGGTGAGCCGCCGCTACTCGGACTTGTAGAACGACGTGAGCTTCCACTCGCTGCCGCGCGGCTCGATCGCGAGCTGCCACACGCCCGCGGTGGCCGCGCCGCCCGGGCACGCCACGCGCTTGTCGTCGCCCGCGCAGCCCGTGGTGATAGCGCGCACCAGCGCGTCGAGCGACTCGGGATCCGCCTGCCACATCGCCATCGCGGTGTCCGCGCCCGGCGCGCCGCCGAGGCTCCACACCACGTCGTCGGCGAGCTGGCCGCGCAGCGCGCCGTAGTCGCGCAGCACCACCGCGTCCTTGAGCTTGGCCAGCCGCGCCGCGGCCGGCACCGGCAGATCCTTGAACACCTTCGGATCGGTCTTCGGCAGCGAGTCCTCGGGGTTCGGCTCGGCGACCTCCTCCTTCATCGCCACCGCGTGCGGCTTCATCCGCTTGTAGATCGACAGGGTGAGCGCGTCGATGCGGCCCTCGAGCCAGTGCGGGCGCGCCGGCCCGCGCAGCTCGGTCGGCAGCGCGTTGCCCGGCTCCCACTCCGAGGCGTGCCCGACCACCTTGACCCGCCACGGCCGGCCGCCGACCACCGACACGTCGAACCGGATGAAGTACCGCTTGTACGCGAGCCGGGTCGGCACCGTGCCGCCGACCTGGTTCGTCGCGCCGCCCATCGGCACGCCCTGACCGGCCGCGATCGTGCGCTGGTTCGCGAGATCGTCCTGGTTGTTCGCGTACTGGACCTGGTGCCACGCCGTCTTGATCGTGCCCGAGCCCGGGTTGTCGTCGATGTTCGGATACAGCTGCCGGGTCGCGTCGAGCGCGGCGCTGTACACCACCGCGAAGTCGGTGTCGTAGAGCGACCGCTTGGCCGCCCGGATGTCCTTCTTGCTGCTGCCGCAGGCCGTGGCGCAGATCGCGATCGCCGCGCAGCCCAAGAGGAAAGTGATACGGTGCCGCTCGATCATGGGTGGACGCCCTCGAAATAGCACACCAACGCCACCCCGCGCCCGAGAAGTCACGATCGAGCGCGGCCGCGCGATCGCGGCGCGGCTGGCCGAGGCCTGGCCGGATGCGGTGGTCGAGCTCGACTTCCGCAACCCGTACGAGCTGCTGGTGGCGACGATCCTCGCCGCGCAGTCGACGGACAAGATGATCAACACGGTCACGCCGGCGCTGTTCGCGAGATATCCGGATGCCCGGGCGCTGGCCGCCGCCGATCCCGCGGAGCTCGAGGTGATGATCCACTCGAGCGGCTTCTTCCGGGCCAAGGCCCGGAACCTGCTCGGGATGGCGCGCGCCGTCGTAGAGCGCCACGGCGGCGAGGTCCCGGACACCATGGACGCGCTGTGCGCGCTGCCCGGCGTCGCCCGCAAGACCGCGAACGTCGTGCTCGGCTGCGCGTTCGGCAAGAACATCGGCTTCATCGTCGACACCCACATCACGCGGCTGTCCGCCCGGCTCGGGTTCACCGAGCACACCGATCCCGTGAAGATCGAGCAGGACCTGATGCAGGTGTTCCCGCAGGACCAGTGGACCGCGGTCGCGAACCGGCTGATCTGGCACGGCCGCCGGGTCTGCCATGCGAAGAAGCCGGACTGCGATCACTGCACGCTCGCCCCGCAGTGCCCGAGCTTTCCGCTGATCCCCGCCACCACCGCCGCGGCCGGCAAGCGCGCCGCCGCCGAGGCCCCCACGCCGAAGGCCGGCAAGCGGGCCGCCGCGGGCGCGAAGTCCAGCGGCAAGCCCGCCGCGACGTCGACCCGCAAGCGCACCGGCCGCACACCCGCCCGGGCCCGCGGATGACCACACCAAGCGCGCCGCTCCGGCCGGTCGTCGCGGTCGGCGCGATCGTGTTCGACGAGCGCGGCCGCGTGCTCCTGATCGAGCGCGGCCGCCCGCCCGGCGTCGGGCTGTGGACGGTGCCCGGCGGCAAGGTCGAGCCCGCCGAGACGCTCGCCGAGGCCGTCGCGCGCGAGGTCGCCGAGGAGACCGGCCTCGTCGTCGAGGTCGGCCCGCTCGCGTGTGTGATCGAGCGGATCGGCCCGCGCGGCCCCGGCGCCGCCGAGGGCAACGACTACCACTTCGTGATCCTCGACTACCTCGCCCGGGTGATCGGCGGCGCGCTCGCTCCGGCGAGCGACGTGACCGCGGCGCGCTTCGTCGAGGACGCCGAGCTCGCCGATCTGCCACTCACCGAGGGACTCGTGCCCGTGCTCGTACGCGCTCGTGCTACACACGCCGCGTGGTCCGTCTCCCGCTGATTCCCACCGCCGTCGCCTCCGGTGCTCGCGCCGCCGCCGGCTCCGGAGCCGCCTCGGTGCGGCGCGCCGATGTCCCCGACGCGCAGTGGTTCGACTGGCGCTGGCAGCTCGGTCACATGCTCACCACCGCCGACGAGCTCGCCGAGGTGGTCGAGCTGACCCCGGGCGAGCGCGCCGGGCTCGCCGCGTCGTCGCGGCTGTTCCGCGTGGGGATCACGCCGTACTACGCGAGCCTCATGGATCCGGTGCACGCGAGCTGCCCGATCCGGATGCAGGCGATCCCACACGCCGCCGAGGCCGACATCCGCGACGAGGAGCTGCGCGACCCGCTCGGCGAGGACACCCACAACCCCGCGCCGTCGGTGGTCCACAAGTACCCCGATCGCGTGCTGTTCCTGGTCGTCGATCGGTGCGGCATCTACTGCCGCCACTGCAACCGCCGCCGGCTGGTCGGCGGCGACGAGCCCCCGACCACCGCCGAGCTCGAGGCCGGGCTCGAGTACATCGCGCGCACCCCGCGGATCCGCGACGTGCTGCTCTCCGGCGGTGATCCGCTGCTGCTGTCGACGCGCCGGCTCGATCACCTGCTCGGCCGGCTGCGTGCGATCCCACACGTCGAGACGATCCGGATCGGCACCCGGCTGCCCGTCGTCTGCCCGATGCGGATCGACGACGAGCTGTGCGCCGCGCTGCGCCGCCACCACCCGCTGTTCATCAACACGCACTTCAACCACGTGGTCGAGCTGACCCTCGAGGCCCGCCGCGGCTGCGAGCGGCTGGTCGACGCCGGGATCCCGGTCGGCAACCAGACCGTGCTGCTGCGCGGCGTGAACTCGTCGCCGCGCTCGCTGCGCGCGCTGATGCGTGGGCTGCTGCGCTCGCGCGTCCGCCCATACTACCTGTTCCAGGGCGACACCGTGATCGGCACGGATCACCTGCGCACGCCAGTCGAGACCGCGATGCAGCTCTACGAGTCGCTGCGCGGCTGGATCAACGGCATGGCGGTGCCACACCTCGTGCTCGACGCGCCGGGCGGCGGCGGCAAGGTGCCGATCATCCCGACGTACATCGAGCAGCTCGACGAGCAGACCGTGGTGGTCCGCACCTATCGCGGCGAGCGCATCGCGTACCCGCAGCCGCGCGAGCGCGACTGCACCGTGCCGTACGACGCGATCTACTTCGCGGACGAGCCGGCCGACGACGACCGCGAGGGGTCCGCCGAGGTCTTGTGATCGAGCTGGCCGCGATCGCGCGCGAGCTCGGGTTCACCCGCGCCGCCGTCGTGCCGATCGAGCCGCCGCGCCGCCACGATCTGTACACCCACTGGCTCGCCGCCGGCCACGCCGGCGAGATGGCGTACCTCGCGACCCCGGCGCACACCGAGACGCGCGCCGATCTCACCGCGCTGCTCGACTCGGCGCGCGCGCTGATCGTGGTCGCGCTCGCGTATCACCGGGCAGATCCGGTGCCCGCCGACCGGCTCGTTCGCGGGCGGATCGCGCGCTACACCCGCGGCGAGGACTACCACCTGGTGCTCCGCGACAAGCTGGTCGCGCTCGCCGAGCGGCTCGCCGAGGCGCTCGGCCGGCCGGTCGCGACCCGGCCCTGCGTCGACTCCGCCCCGATCCTCGAGCGCGAGTGGGCGGAGCGCGGCGGCCTCGGGTTCGTCGCGAAGAACACGATGCTGATCGCGCCCGGCGCCGGCAGCTACGTCGTGCTCGGCGAGCTGCTGGTCGACGTCGAGCTGCCGATCAGCGCGCCCGAGGCGCCCACCGCGCCGCGCTGCGGAAGCTGCCGCGCGTGCCTCGACGCGTGCCCCACCGGCGCGTTCGTCGATGCCTACGTGCTCGACGCGCGGCGCTGCATCTCGTACCTGACGATCGAGCACCACGGCGCGATCCCGCGCGAGCTGCGCGCCTCGATCGGCACGTGGGTGTTCGGCTGCGACGTCTGCCAGGAGGTCTGCCCGTACAACGCCGGCAAGCCGCCGCCCGCCGATCCGCGGCTCGCCGCGCGCTCGCTCGACCACGCCCTGCCGGACCTGATCGCGCTCGCCGCGCGCGGCGCGAACCAGATGCGCCAGTTCGTGCGGCGCAGCGCGCTGCGCCGGGTGCCGCGCGACGTGCTGTTGCGCAACGTCGCGGTCGCGCTCGGCAACACCGGCGCGCCGGAGGCCATCCCCGCGCTGATCTCGCTGCTCGAGAGCCGCGACCCGCTGGTCCGCGGTCACGCCGCGTGGGCGCTCGGCCGGTTCGCCGATCCGGCGGCGCGCGCCGCGCTCGAGGCGGCCCAGGCGCGCGAGGGCGATCCGTTCGTGCTCGACGAGCTCGCCGCCGCGCTCACCGCTGGGTGAACGCCGGGCTCGCCACGTACGCCGCGAGCAGCTTGAGCTGCTCCTCGGTCATCACGCCCTCGAACCCCGGCATCAACTTGTTGTCGGAGCCGCGGCGGATCTGCCGCTCGACGAATTCCGGCGTGATCTTCGCGCGCAGCTCCGGCGCGGTCAGGTCGCGCACGCCGAGCCGCGCGACCATCGAGGCCGTCGGCTGGCCGTTCGGGCCGTGGCAGGTCGTGCACAGCTTGTCGAACAGCTCGGCGCCATCGCTCGACCCGCCGGTCGCGACGCGCCCCGAGCAGCCGGCGATCGCCGCGACCGCGACGAAGAAGATCGAGCTCCAGCGCGCCACGCTCACGCCTCGCGGTGTGCCACCCCGGGCAGACGCTGGCAACCCCGTGCTAGTGTTCCGCGCATGCGGTGGATTGTCCCGGTTCTGACGGCCTTGCTCGCGGGTTGTGGTCCGAAGGTACCGATGCACTCGGGCTACAAGAACGACAAGGTCAAGCCGTGGAAGAAGCCGAAGGTGCTGGTCTTCGACGACAAGCTCGAGGCCAAGACCGAGGGCGATCTGTCGTACGGCTCGATGCAGCGCGCGCGCTGGGTCGCGATCGATCTGCCGGCGAGCGGCCAGCTGGATCTGCGGCTCGAGATCACGCCGCCCGGCGAGGCCACCAACGAAGACTTCGACCTCGCGATGGAGGTGCTCGATCCCGGCTTCCGCGTGATCGCGAAGTCGGACCTCGAGGAGTCCGACGCCGGCGAGCTCAACAAGACCAAGACCCTGCTCGATCTGCTGCCCGGCCGCTACTACGTCCACCTGTATCTGCAGGGCCGCATGGACTCCGCGGACTACATCCTTCGCGCGTCGTTCAAGCGCACCACCCCCGCCGAGGCGAAGAGCAACTTCCCGGCCGAGGTCGATTTCGTGCCGCACCTCTCCCGCGTGCCGCTCTCGGACGACGCCCCGCCCGGCTGGAAGGGGCCCAAGACCACGGTGGTCAAGGTCATCCCGAAGAACCGGCCGCCCAAGCCCAAGGACGAGCCGGCGCCGCCCCCGTCCTCCGGGCCGATCTCCGCGCGCATCCTCAACGTCACCGTCTCGGGTGGCGCGACCAAGATCACCATCGGCCGTGGCACCTCCGCCGTGCCGCCCGCCACCCAGGGCATGAAGGGCTCGATCCCGGGGGTGCCGAACGGCGGCTTCGTGCTCGAGGCGTGCACCGAACGCGCGTGCACCACGACGGTCAAGGCGACCCCCGAGCAGCTGAAGGGTAAGGGCAACGCGGTTTTGACTCCGTGACTGACTCGTGACCTCGGCGATCTCCTTGTGCGGGGCTTGAATCGCCGAACCGATTCAGTAACACTCCAAAGATGCTCGGGAAATCGGTGGGGCCCCGAGAAGGTCTCGCGGGGCTCCTCATCACGCTCGCAACGACGATGCTGATCGCGTGCGCGCACAACGTCCCCCAGGACAAGCACACGGGGAGCGACGGCAAGACCAAGGGCGCCAGGGCGATGACGTTGGAGAACGGCGAGGCCCGAGCATCGGGCATCGTCACGTATCCCGGCGGCGATCGCGTCGACTGGAAGGTGATCGAGCTCCCCGAGAAGAAGAAGGGCTCGCTGGAGATCAAGCTGACGTGGACGCCGCCGCGCCCCGGGCTGCAGCTCGCGTTCGACGTGTTCGACGAGTGGAACAACATCGTCAAGTCGTCGGCGACCAAGAGCAAGAAGCGGTCGCGCGGCCGCACGCGCTCGATCAAGCTCGACACCGCCAAGGGCAAGTACTTCATCCGCGTCTACGCGGTGAACCGCGGCGACGCCGGCAAGTACAAGCTGACCGCCGACTTCAAGGAGGTCGACGAGATCATCTGGGATCCGACCAAGCTCGACATCCCGGACCCGCCGAAGCTCGCCGCCGTTCCCGAGCACGTCGAGCCGTGCGACGACACGAACTTCGACCCCAAGAAGCCGGAGTGCAAGCTCTACTGCCCGGCGATCGGCGCGCCGCCGAACTGGCCCGCGTGCGCCGGCAAGTGCCCCACCCCGCCGTCGATCGAGATCGAGGCGTGCTGGGACAAGATGCCGTGTCCGAACCCGCCGGATCGCCGGGTCAAGAAGTGCACGAAGGAGAAGTTCCCGCGCTGCCCGGACATCAAGAACCCGGACCCGAACAACCCGAACTGTGACAACGCCAAGGCCGAGCCGGTCAAGGCGCGCGTGCTCAAGCCCGAGGTCGCCGGCAACGAAGTCACGATCACGATCGCGACCGGCAGCGACGCGGGCGTCGCCAAGGGATGGAAGGGTCAGGTCCTGCGCGGCGACACCGAGTCGCCGCTGAGCGGTGGTGACTTCGTCGTGTTCCGCGTCGACAAGAAGGTGTCCGTCGGCAAGGTCCGACTGACCGTCGACCAGATCAACGCCAACCCGTGGGTGAGGCTGTCTCCGCCGTGACGCAAGATCCTTTTGTAGGCAAGGTCATCGACGGTCGCTACGAGATCCAGACCCGCGTCGGCGAGGGCGGGATGGGCGTGGTCTACAAGGCGCGCCAGATCTCGATCGACCGCATGATCGCCCTGAAGATGCTCAACCAGCAGATGGCTGGGGACCCGACGTGGGTCCAGCGCTTCTACAACGAAGCCAAGGCCTGCTCGCGGCTCCAGCATCCCAACACCATCCGCATGTTCGACTTCGGCCAGACCTCCGATGGCCGGTTGTTCATGACGATGGAGTTCCTCGACGGCCAGTCGCTGCGCGCCGCGCTACAGAACGGCGCGCTCGCTCCGCAGCGCGTGGTGAAGATCCTGATCCAGTGCTGCGCCTCGCTCGCCGAGGCGCACTCGATCGGGATCATCCACCGCGACATCAAGCCGGACAACGTGTTCCTGCTCAACATGGCGGGCTCGCCGGACTTCGTGAAGCTGCTCGACTTCTCGGTCGCCAAGCTGCTCGAGGGCGACCGGATGAAGACCCAGGCCGGCGTGGTGTTCGGAACGCCGCAGTACATGTCGCCCGAGCAGGGCCGCGGCCTGCCGCTCGACGCGCGCAGCGATCTCTACGCGCTCGGCATCCTCGCGTTCGAGATGCTGACCGGCACCGTGCCGTTCCACGACGACAACCCGATGACGGTGATCCAGATGCACCTGCACGCCGGGGTGCCGCCGATGTCGGAGCACGTGCCCCCGTCGGTGCAGCAGATCGTCCGCCGCGCGCTCGAGAAGGACGCCGGCCGGCGCTACCAGTCGTCCGGCGAGATGATGCAGCACTGCCAGCAGGTGTTCGCCGAGCTCACGGCGGGCGCGATGTCGATCGGCGCCGGCGGCGTGCCGCGCACGATGATCGCGCCGAACCCCGGCCTGCCGCAGATGCAGCAGCAGCAGCCCCAGCAGCCCCCGCCCCAGCAGCAGCCGATGCCGCTCGGCGGCCCGCAGGGCTACCAGGCCGCCGGCGCGAACCAGAAGACGATGATCGCCCAGGCCAGCCCGTTCGCCGGCCCGAACATGGGCACGATGCCGGGCGGCGTACCGCCGCAGCAGAGCGGGCTCGCCCAGCCGGGCGGCGGCGGGTACGTCGCGTCGTCACCGGCGCAGAAGACGATCGTCGCCGGAATGACCGCGCCGGTCCTCCCCGGTGGCCCCGGTGGTCCGGGCATGCCGATGGGCGGGCCCGGCATGCCGATGGGTGGCCCCGGCATGCCGATGGGTGGCCCCGGGATGCCGGGTGGCCCGGGGATGCCAGGCGGCGCACCGCCGGGCTCTGGCCCAAACAAGACCGTGATGCTCCAGCCGAGCGAAGGCGTCGTCTCGGTGGCGCGCACCGGGCAGGCCGTGCAGCCCGCCGGAACCGGCCCGGTCCAGGAGGGCGCGTCGACGCTGTTCTGGATCATGTCGCTGCTGGTCGGGATCGCGGTCGGAACGCTCGCCTACGTGGTTGTCCTCCAGCTCTAGGTCCTCGCGATGGCGCCGCCCGACGAACCCGATCCGCCCGACGATCGCAGCGACGATCGAGCCGACGAGCGGACCGTCAAGGAGCTGATCGACTCGGCCACCCTCGCCGAGCTCCAGCGCTGGTTCGGGCTGCCCTCGTTCCAGCAGGTCGAGGAGGCCGCCGCCCCCGCCGCACCCGCGATCGATCCCGAGATCCTCGCCGTCCGCGAGCGGCGCGCCAAGGCGCTCGAGTCGGTCGATCCGGCGTTCGTCGAGAAGCACCGGGTCCAGTTCGAGGTCCTGCCGGCGTCGTACCTCAAGTTCGAGGCGACGATCGAGCTGGCCAGCGAGCGCGAGATCGCGCTGCTCGATCGCGGCATGGTCGATCGCCAGCACACGATCGCCGAGCCGCGCGAGGTCGAGATCTCCGAGCAGCTGCGCGACGACCTCCGCGAGTGCGCGCCGCAGGCGCTGCTCCGCGACCTGCACCGCCCCGAGATCGACTTCGAGAAGACGTTCGAGGTGATCGACATCGCAGCCGAGCAGCGGCTCGACATCGTCGCCGAGGTCGCGCACGTGATGGCGACCTCGTGGAAGCTGCCGCCGCTCGAGGATCTGCCCTCGAGGTCGCTGGCGAGCACGCTGCGCGCCCACCACGCCGAGTCGTGGCGGCTCGTCTACCAGCAGCTGGCGTCGATGCCCAACCGCCGGGTACAAGAATGACCGCGAGGAAGCTCTCCCTACACCGCTGCGTAGATCGGACGATGTTCGGGTGTCCGCAGCACGGAGCTCCGCGGTGATGACCGGCGAGCCGCGCCCGATCCCCGTCGAGCGGTTCATGCTGCGCGCCGTCGGCCGCACCGATGTCGGTGCCCAGCGCACGCAGAACGAAGACGCGATGTACTACGACGACTTCCTCGGCGTGTACATCGTGTGCGACGGCATGGGCGGCCACGCCTCGGGCCAGGTCGCCTCGGACATCGCGATCCGCACCATCGTCCACTCGCTCAAGACCGGCGACCCGGTGCCCGCCCCCGGCCAGGATCCGCTGGTCGCCGCGATGCGCGCCGCCAACGCCGCGGTCTACCAGCGCGCCCAGATGGACCCGTCGTGCCACGGCATGGGCACCACCGTGGTCGGCATCCGGTTCGAGGAGAACCTGGTCCACATCTGCCACTGCGGTGACTCGCGCAGCTACCTGCTTCGCCGCGGCCAGCTCCAGCAGCTCACCCGCGACCACTCGCTGCGCAACCTGTACCAGGACCGCCCCGACCTCATCGGCACGCTCGGCCCCGCGACGTCGAACGTGATCATCCGCGCGATCGGCCTCGATGCAAACGTCGAGATCGAGCACAACGCGATGACACCCGAGCACAACGACGTCTATCTGCTGTGCTGCGACGGGCTCAACGACCTCGTCGACGACTGGATGATCCGCGAGATCATGACCTCGGGCGATTCGCTCGAGGTGGTCGCGGAGAACCTGATCCGCGCGGCGAACAACAACGGCGGCACCGACAACATCACCGTCGTGCTCGCCCAGACGTTCGTCGACCCGCTGTGGGTCCCGTCGCACGCGTACGCGCCGCAGATGCAGCGCTACTAGCGTCGCGCCGGCTCAGGCGTCGTCTTCGTCGTCGCCCTGGTCGTCCTCGTCGGCGCTCCAGGCCGGGAACGGGTCCGGCAGCTCGCCCCAGCGCGCGGGCCCGGCGGCCAGCTCCGCGTCGTCGAGCAGGCACGCATCGAAGGCGGCGGTCAGCGCCTGCTCGTCCATCTCGATCCCGATCAGCACGAGCTCCTGCCGGCGATCGCCAAACGGGCCGTCGTGCTGGCGCTCGATCCGCGCACGCGCCTCGCCATCGTCGGGCCATTGGTCATCGGGCACCGCGGCCCACCAGAACCCGGCGCACGAGGTGCGGCAGGCCGAGCCCGCCTGCGACCAGCCACCGACCTGCTCCATGCGGGTCGCCAGCCAGAAGAAGCCCTTGGACCGCAGCACGCCCGTCCACTCGGTCTCGATCAACGCGCGGAACCGCTCGGGGTGGAACGGGCGCCGCGCGCGATACACGAAGCTGCGGATCCCGAACTCCTCGGTCTCCGGGGTGTGATCGCCGGCGAGCGCACGCGCCCAGCCCGCGGCGCCCGCCGCGGTGGCGTCGTCGTATAGCCCGGTGTCCAGGATGTGGTGACCCGCGACCCGGCCCTCGCGCGCCCGCACCAACCGCGCGCCCGGGTTGAGCTGGTGCAGGATCGCCTCGAGCCGGGCGGTCTCCTCGACGGGGACTAGATCCGTATTCGAGATCACGATCACGTTCGCGAACTCGACATGCTCGATCAGCAGGTCGACCACCGTCCGGTCGTCGTCGTCGCCGAGCGCGATCCCGCGGCTGCGCAGGTCCTCCGCCGTGGCGTACTCGCGCAGGAAGCTCACCGCGTCGACCACCGTCACCATCGTGTCGAGCCGGGCGACGTCGGAGAGGCTGGCCCCGTGCTCGTCGCGAAACGAGAACGTGGCGGCCACCGGCATCGGCTCGGAGATCCCGGTCGATTCGACCACCAGACAGTCGAACCGCCCCTCGCGCGCGAGCCGCGCGACCTCGACGAGCAGGTCCTCGCGCAGCGTGCAGCAGATGCAGCCGTTCGAGAGCTCGACCAGCTTCTCGGAGGTGCGATCGAGCGAGACGCCGCCGCGCTCGACGAGCTGCACGTCGATGTTGACCTCGCTCATGTCGTTGACGATCACCGCGACGCGCCTGCCCTCGCGATTGGCGAGCACGTGGTTGAGGAGGGTCGTCTTGCCCGCGCCGAGGAAGCCGCTGATGACAGTCACTGGGAGCCGCTGCATGCCGCCTTCTCGCACGGGCGCGGACGCAGATGCAATTAAAATGCATTTACATTGCAACTACGACATAGCCATGGCACATAGGTCGAGTCGCGGGACCTCTCGGAGCCTCCCGATCTGCCTCGAGGGGTCCCGCGGCAGCCTTTCGGCTGCCCCCCAAACACCAAAGTACATCGGAAGACGCGGCGCGACGCGCAACGCGCCGCGCGCCCCGCGCTGGATCTTCGCCGCCAATTAGCGATAACCGC
>JBQCJR010000081.1:0-2348 GCA_051952595.1 Kofleriaceae bacterium | reverse complement strand
CGCCGCGCGAGATGCGCTGCGATCACCGCGAACGGTCGGTGCCCACACACCGCCTCGTCTCGGTCGTGCGCGCCCGACCCGGAGACCAGCACCATCGCCGGCAGCTTCCCGGCGGCGCCCGCCGGGCGGCTCAGCGTTCCGGCGAGCCGGGCCCCTTCGCTGTCGAACGTGACTTCCAGCTCCATTCGCACGACCGTACAGCCCTGGGCGGTTCGCGCCGTCCATTCGCGACCTGACGTGTGGCACCGGCCACGCCCAGATGCCTCGACACCGCGCGCCCGGTCCCCTGCCGCACCGGTTGTGACCGGCCACCCGCAGCGCACGCCTTCCTCCAGCCCCTCAGAGCGACGAAGGAGCCACTTCCACGGTTGTCGGTCACATCCCCATCACGCGCGCTTCGCCCGTGTCCATCCGAGATGCTCCGTGCGGGCCCACCGCAGATCTCTGCCTTCGCCCGCCGGCCCGCCGCACGGGTCGACGACGCGCGCCCGCGAGATGACGGCGTGGGCCTCGCACGGTACGTTCAGCCGGCCATGGAGATCCTGGACGACCTAGCCCGACGAGGACTGATCGCTGACGTCACCCATCGCGAGGAGCTGGCCAAGCTGCTCGCCTCGCAGCGAGTCACCCTGTACGCCGGCTACGATCCCACGGCGCCCAGCCTGCACGTCGGGAACCTCGTTCCGACGATCTTGCTCAAGCGGTTCCAGCTCGCCGGGCACAAGCCGATCGTGTTGGTCGGCGGCGCGACGGGCATGATCGGAGATCCCTCGGGCAAGAGCGACGAGCGCAACCTGCTCGACGCGGACACGCTCGCCGCGAACGTCGCCGGCATTCGCGGCCAGCTGGCCCGGCTGCTCGACTTCGAGAGCCCCGAGAACGGCGCGGTGCTGACCAACAACCACGAATGGACCCGCGGCGTCACCTTCCTCGAGTTCCTGCGCGACACCGGCAAGTACCTGACCATCAACTACATGATGGCGAAGGACTCGGTGCGCAGCCGCCTCGAGGGTGACAACGGCATCAGCTACACCGAGTTCTCGTACATGCTGCTCCAGGCGTTCGACTTCGTGTCGCTCGCCAAGTCGCATGGCTGCCGGCTCCAGGTCGGCGGCTCGGACCAGTACGGCAACATCACGGCCGGCGTCGAGCTCTCGCACAAGATGCGGGGGCCGCAGCTGTTCGGCCTGGTCGCGCCGCTGCTGCTCGATTCGACCGGCCAGAAGATGGGCAAGTCGGCGAGCGGCGAGCGGATCTGGCTCGATCCGCAGCGCACCACGCCGTACGACTTCTACCAGTACTGGTTCAACCGCCCCGACGAGGAGCTCGGCAAGCTGCTCAAGCTGTTCTCGCTGCGCCCGGTCGACGAGCTCGAGGCGCTGCTGCGCGAGCACGACCAGGACCGCGCCCAGCGGCTCGGCCAGCGCGAGCTCGCCCGGGCGATGACGCAGTGGATCCACGGGGACGCGGCGATCGTCGGGATCGAGGCGGCCAACCGCGTGATGTTCAGCGGCGCCTCGATCAAGGACCTCTCGAGCGCCGAGATCGACGCGCTCGGAGCGACCCTGCCGACGCTCGAGCTACCGCGCGGCGAGCTGGACGCCGGAATCGCGCTCGCCGACCTGCTCGTGCGCAGCAAGCTCGCCGACTCCAAGGCTGCCGCGCGGCGCCTGATCGAGCAGGGAGGCGCCTACGTCAATGACGCTCCCGTCAAGGACGCGGGACACAAGGTCGGCCCCTCCGATCTCGCGACCGCCAGCGCGCTCGTCCTGCGGAGCGGCAAGCGCAAGTACGCGCTCGTGCGCGTCTCCTGACTCCCGTATGCTCGCGCCATGAAGCGCTTCGTGGCGATCGCCCTCCTGCTCGCGGCGTGCGAGCGAGGCAGCGGAACCGGCAGCGAGCTCGATCGGAAGTTCAAATCCGCCCGGCAAACGATCAAGCCGGGCGACGCCTGGTCCGAGGCGACCGCGGCCGCCGACCAGCAGCTCGGCCCGGCCAAGATCAAGGACAACACCGAGTGGCGGTGGGCGACCCTCGATGGCGACCACTGCTACGACCTCCGGCTGATGCGCAACGCCGGCGGCAACAAGGTCACCGGCGTCACCGGCGGGCACGTCAACTCTGTGGTCGAAGACCGGTTCGCGCGCTGCAAGGACATCGCGCGCAAGATGCCCTAGTCGCCTCTCGCGGCTGCTCCGCGCTGGAGCGCCGGGTAGATGTCGGGCCCGAAAAAGAGAAGAGGGCCCATTCTTTCGAATGAGCCCTCAAAACCCCGGCAGCGTCCTACTCTCCCACAGGGTTGCCCCTGCAGTACCATCGGCCCTGGAGAGCTTAACTTCCGTGTTCGG
>JBQCJR010000080.1:0-4189 GCA_051952595.1 Kofleriaceae bacterium | reverse complement strand
GGAGCCCGAGGGGTGTAATGAATTAATCTCTACTTCACGGTGGACTTCTTGGGTGTTGGGGCGGGCCGCGCGCTCGGGCGCCACGACCAGATCCCCTTCGCCATGTCGAAGGCGCTGAACACCCTCGCCAAGGTGGGCCAGCAGCAGGTGCGCAGCACCCTCGACCCACAGCACTTCACGATCGCGCCGTCGCGGCGCGCGTTCCTCGAGCGGCTCGTGCGCATCAACCGCGGCGACTGGGCCACGAAGACGAAGCCATGGGTGACCATCGGGATCAACCAGGGCGAGACGGGCACGGGGAAGGACCGATCGCAGATCCTCGGGCGCCATGAGGCCGGTGGGGAGCGGGACGCCACCGATCCCATGAAGCCCTTTTTCATCCCCACCGAGGAGCTGCGCACGGGAGCGCGTGACCTACCCCCGCGCTCCATGTACCCCACCGCACTGCGCGTGATGGAGGGGCGAGGGATCGTCTCCTACACCGTCGTCAACGGGAAGCGGAAGGGCCTGCACGGCACGCTGCGCATCCAGAGCCGCACCACCGCGCGCGGGAAGGTCCAGATCCAGGGGAAGCGAGACACGTTCGTCATGGGCGCCTTGGGGCCGCAGGATCTCCGCAACCCGAAGGCGTGGGGTATCTGGCGCCGCACGGGCCCGGGGAAGCGTGACATCGAGCCGATCTGGTGGTTCCGGCGCAGCATCCACCTCACGCCCCGCCTGCAGTTCGGGAAGACGGTGGCCGCGGTGGTCGATGCGCAGTGGCAAGGGGCGATGGTCGCCGCGCTCGACGACGCCATGAGGACCGCACGGTGACGGGCATGGGTGTCCTCTGGAGTGGACGGGTCCTTCCGGGCAAAGCCCGTGCGGGTAACCGCGGACCCCACCTGCTCGCGCGTTGCCAGGTTTGCGGATCGAACTTTTCCTTTCCCACGCGGGTCCGGGGATGAAGTCGGAGCGATTGACCCGGGATCAGCTGGCGGATCGCTTCGGCGTGGACCCCCGCACGATCACCAACTGGGTGCAGGAGGGGATGCCGCAGCGGACGAAGAGCGGCAAGCCCGTCTACGCCTGGGGGGAGTGTCGGGACTGGCGGGAGAAGAAGATCCGCGAGGACGCCCGCGCGAACCGCGAGGCCGGGGGAAGCGAGGACCGGAAGACGCAGATGGCCGAGGCGCGGCTGCGTACCGCGCTCGCCGAGGCCGAGGCGGCGGAGCTCGACCTGGCGGAACGCCGCGGCCAGCTCGTCACGGTGGACTTCATGCGCGGCGAGTTCGAGCGGATCGGGCACGCCCTCCGCGCGCGGCTCCTCGCGATGCCCCCGGCGTGGGCGGCGCGCCTCGGCGCCTGCGTCACGACCGTGGATCGGCAGCTCGCGCTCCAGGACGCCGTGAACGAGCTGCTCCCCGTGCTGCAGGACCTGGTGGACGACGACGAGGCCGGCGAGGAGCTCGCGGCCGCGGAGAAGCGCGCGTGACGGTCGTCGGCCGCATCGAGCGCGAGACGGCGCCGGAAGCCATCGCGGCGTGGCGAGCGGCGCGGGCGCATGTCGCGGCGATCGCGTTCGCGCCGAAGTCGAGCCTCACCCTCTCGGAGTGGGCCGATCAGTTCCGCTTCCTCTCCCCCGACCTTGGCGAGCCGGGGCCGTGGCGCACGAGCCGCGTCCCCTACCTGCGCCGGATCATGGACGCGATCACGGATCCGCGGGTGCGCCGCGTGTCGGTGATGAAGTCCGCCCGCATCGGGGCGACGCAGGGCCTCGTGGTGAACGGGATCGGCTACTACATCCACCAGGAGCCGAGCCCGATCATCATCGGCCTCCCCACGGTGGACGACGCCCAGAAGTTCTCGGCGACCATCCTGCAGCCGGCGATCGACGACACGCCCGTCCTCGCCGAGCGCGTCGAGAAGCAGCGGTCGAAGAAGCGCCGGCAGACCATGCTGCAGAAGGCCTTCCCGGGCGGGACCGCGCAGATCATCGGCACGGTGAGCCCGCGCGCCATGCGCATGGTCCACGGACGGATCATCTGCAAGTCCGAGGTCGACGCGTGGAACGGCGTGGCCGGATCCGACGGCGACCCCTACCTGCTGATCGATCGACGCGCCGATACCTACGGGAACCCGAAGTTCATCGAGGAGTCGACGCCGCTCATCAAGGCGACGAGCCGGATCGAGCCCGCCTACCTCGCGGGGAGCCAGGAGACGTATCACGTCCCCTGCCCGCATTGCCGGGAGTACCAGCCGCTCGGGTGGGGGGGGAAGGACGACCACTTCGGGATCAAGTGGGGGCGCCGCGCCAACGGCGAGCCAGATCTGGAGAACGTGTACTACGTCTGCCGCCCGAACGGGTGCGAGATCCTCGAGACGACGAAGCACGGGATGGTGCAGGCGGGCGACTGGGCGGCCGCACACCCGGACCGCACCGAGCACCTGTCGTTCCGCCTCAACGCGCTGGTGAGCCCCTTCGAGGGCGCTCGCTGGCCGCGCCTGGTCGGGGAGTGGACGAACGCGCAGCGGAAGCCCGAGCAGGTGCGGGTCTTCGTGAACACCGTGCTGGGGGAGACCTACGAGGAGAAGGGCGAGCAGGCGGACCAGGGCACCCTCGAGGCGCGCCGGCAGGAGGGATGGTACGACAGCGACGCCCCCGTCCCCGCCGGCGCGGCGCGGCTCATCCGGAGCGTGGACACCCAGGGCGATCGCCTCGAGACCGCGGTGTGGGCGTGGGGCGCGGGCGAGGAGTGCTGGCTCATCGACTACGAGCTGATCCCCGGCTCGCCGGCGACGACGGAACCGTGGGAGGTGCTCGATGCGCTCCTCGAGAAATCGTACCGCCACCCGTCGGGTCGCGACCTGCTCCCCTCGGTCACCTTCGTCGACTCAGGCGGCCACCACGCGAAGCAGGTGACGGCCTACACCCGGGCGCGCCAACACCGGCGGGTCTACGCGATCTTCGGCGCCACGGAAGCGCGCGCGCCGATCCTCGGGCGGCCGAAGCGGAACAACTCGGCGAAGGCGATCCTGTACCCGGTCGGGTCGTTCGTCGGGAAGGAGGCGCTCCTCGCCCGGCTCTCGAAGGTGACCGAGCCCGGCCCCGGCTACATCCACATTCCGCACTGGCTCGAGGACGAGCAGCTCCACCAGTTCGCTGCCGAGCAGCTGGTGACGCGTGGCGACAAGCGGGTCTTCGTGAAGACGCGCGCGCGTAACGAGATGACGGACCTCTGGGTCTACGCGCTGGCAGGGCTCCACCAGCTGGGGGCGGCCACCGTGCGCAGCCTGGGGGCGATCGCCGCCGGCATGCTACCGACTCCCGCGGCCGCGGCCGCGCCCGCGCCGGCGGCCGGGGTGGAGGTTCCGCCTCCGCCCTCGATGCCACGCGGGCCCCGCCCGCCACGGCGCGGAGGCGGCGGGTGGGCGACCGGGTGGAAGTGAGGCGCGTAACGTCTCTCTTGCTCGATCGCCGGGACCACGTGTAGCTTCGGACTGCGGGTCTTTCCTCCCGCGACAACTCATCTGCCGTGCGACACGCGGCGCTTCGCTCCCGACTCGGGAGCCGAGGCGCCGCGTTTTTCGTTTCCTGGAGCCCGTGGCTTCTTCGATCCCGACGACCGAGCCCAAGTCCTTCGCTGCTGGCGACACGGCCCAGTGGACGCGCAGCGTGGCCGACTACACGGCAGCCGACGGGTACACCCTCCGCTACTACTTCGCCGGCCCCGACACCTTCCAGGTCGACGCCGTGGAGAGTACCGGCGGATGGCTGGTGACGGTGACCTCCGCGCAGACCGCGGAGAAGGCGGCCGGGATCTACCGCTGGCGTGCCTACGCCGAGAAGGGTTCAGGCGACGATCGCGAGCGCTGGCTCGTCGCGACGGGCACGCTCACCCTCGAAGCGAACCTCGCCGCCGCGGAGCCGGGTGACCAGCAGTCGTTCGCCGAGCGGATGGTCGCCGCGATCAAGGCGCGCCTCGAGGCGCGTGCGGGCGTCGACCTGGAGAGCTACGGCGTTGCCGGGAAGCAGGCGCAGAAGATCCCCTTCCAGCAGCTCCGGCAGGAGCTCGGGGTGTGGCAGCGCGTGGTCTGGCGCGAGCAGAACCCGGGGAAGCTCTGCCCCACGGTGCAGGTGACCTTTGGCTAAGCCGCGGCTCCTCGACCGCGCGCTCGGCGCCATCGGCCTCCGCCGGATGCGGGGAGC
>JBQCJR010000079.1:0-8064 GCA_051952595.1 Kofleriaceae bacterium | reverse complement strand
GTACCTGCAGGCGTGGAACGAGTGGCGCGGCGCGCCCACGCGCGCCCGGACGCGGCGCGCGGTGACGACCGGCCTGATCGGCGCGCTGTGGCAGCTGCGCGATGCGTCGGCGACGATCGCCGATGGGCGCAGCGCCGCGGCGGTCGACCAGGTGCTCGCGATCGATCCGGCCGCCGTCCAGCTGCGGCTCGTCGGCGCGGGCCTGGTGTCGAGCCGCTACGAGGTCAAGCCGGAGCAGGCGGCGCGGCTGTGGGACGCCGTCGCGGTCGGGCGGTATCGCAACCTCGCGCGGCTACAGGCGGCGGTGCAGTCCTCCCACGGGGGCCGGTACGACGCGCTTGCCGAGCGGCTGGCAGCCTTGGTAGCGGATCTGGATCTGCGCGCGGCGCCGGTGCGGCTGGCCGCCCTGCAGTGGCAGGTTCAGGCCTCGCGCCGCGGCGCCGCGGGCTGGGAGCTGATCTGGACGACCCTGCGGGACCGCGTGCTCGCGGGGGATAGCTACGAGCACGTCGCGATGCTGCTCTCCGACGCCGCGGCGCGCCCGGCGGAGGTGCCGGCGATCCTCGCGCGCGCCGAGCAGCTCGCGAATGATCCGGATCGCCGGCTCGAACTCATCGAGCTCGCGCTCCAGTCCGGCCAGGTCGCGTGGGTGAGTCGCGCCATCGAGCCGCTGCTCCGCCAGCGCCCGAGCGCCGAGCTCCACCAGCTCGCGGCGCAGGCCGCGCGCGCGCAGGGGCGGCCGGCGGATGCACTGGCGCACCTCGAGGCGGCGCAGCAGCTGGGGGCGAGCGAGCCGGTCGGCCTCGCGGCGGTGCGCGGAGAACTCGGGCAGATCCTGCAGCTCGGCAAGCAGCTCGCGGTGCAGGCCGTGGGGCCGGACCGCGACGCGCTGGTCCGGCGCGTGGTGGCGTGGGGCGGCAAGTGGCGGGCGATCGATCCGGCCAACCCGGAGATCGATCGGCTGCTCGGCGAGCTGCTGTTCGCGGTCGGCGATCGGGCGGGAGCGTGGCGCCAGCTCTCGACGGCGATCGAGCGCGAGCCGATGTCCGGAGCCGGCTACGCGATGGTCGCCGATGCGTTCGAGAAGCAGGGCCGGATCGCCGAGGCGGTGGATTACTGGCAGCAGGCGATCGTGCTCGATCAGACGGATCCGACGCCGCGGATGCGCAAGGCGCAGGCGCTGATCGCGCTCGGCCGCACCGGCGAGGGCGACGCGCTGCTCGCCGAGATCGTCCGGCGGCGCTGGCACACCCGCCACGACGCCACCGTGTACAACGTGCGGCAGATGGTGGAGCGCGCGAAGCGAGCTCCGCCCTGAGCGCGATGCGCGCCGCGCCGCGTGTGCGCCCCCGACGCGCAGCGCGTGCGCCTGCGCGCGTGCGGCGTCCGAGCGCGGCTCGGCCGTGCGCGCAAGCTCGCGACCTCGCGGGCGGTGCGTGCACGAGCCGACAAGGATCGCCGCGTGCACGTCGCGCTCGCGATGTCGCGACCCCTGCCGGTGCTGACGAAGTTCCTCGTGACGAGGCCTCGCCACGATCACGCGCAAGCGCAGATCCTCGAGTGGCTGGCCGCCGCGCACGCCGAGTCCGAGGCGGCGCTCGAGCGGCTCTCGGAGGCGGATCACCAGGCGTTCGCGGCGCGGATCGCCCGGGCGCTCCGGCGGTGCGGCTGTGGGCCGGATCGGATCGCGCGGCGAGGGATCGCGATCGACGATCTCTGCCACACGGCGTGGCAGGACAACGCGCTGTACGACGTGCCGCGCGAGCCCCACGGCAGCGGCTCCGCGGCGCGCTCGCAGCGGTTCGCCGAGGTGGTCGACGCCTACTTCGACGAGACCTACGCCGAGGACGCGTCGCCGCCCGATGATCTGATCCACGTCACGTGCACCGGCTACGTCGCGCCGAGCGGCGCGCAGAAGCTGGTCGCGCGCCGCGGCTGGGGCGCGGCGACCCGGGTGACCCACGCGTACCACATGGGCTGCTACGCCTCGGTGCCGGCGGTGCGGATCGCCGCGGGGTTCGTCGCGGCCGGCGCGCGGCGAGTCGACATCGCGCACACCGAGCTGTGCTCGCTGCACCTCGATCCGAGCGAGCACGCGATCGAGCAGCTCGTGGTCCACAGCCTGTTCGCCGACGGGATGATCCGCTACTCGATGATCGACGGCGGCGGCGGCCCAGGGCTGCGGCTGCTCGCGGTGCACGAGTGTGTGGTCCCGGACTCCGAGCAGTCGATGTCGTGGCGGGTCGCCGATCGGGGGATGCAGATGACCCTCGCGCGCGACGTACCGGCGCGGATCGCCGACGGGCTGCGTGGGTTCGTGACCGCGCTCGCGGGGCGCGCCGGCCGCGAGCTCGGCGAGCTGCAGCGCGGTGCGTTTGCGGTCCACCCCGGCGGGCCGAAGATCCTCGATCGCGTGCGCGACGTGCTCGAGCTCGAGGAGCGCCAGCTCGCGACCAGCCGCGGGGTGCTGCGCGACTGCGGCAACATGTCGTCGGCGACCCTGCCGCACATCTGGGGTCGGCTGATCGACGATCCGGGCGTCGCGCCGGGCGCGCTGGTCGCGAGCCTGGCGTTCGGGCCGGGCCTCACGATGTGCGGGGCGGTGTTCGAGAAGTGTTGATCCTGGTGATCCTGCCGCTCGCGCTCCAGGGGATCGCGATGATCGTCGACGAGGGGTGGTTCCACCGCCGGCGGGGCCTGCCGCGCTGGGAGCGGATCGGCCATCCGATCGACACGCTGTCGATCGCGCTGTGCCTCGGCTGGCTGGTGATCGCCGAGCGCACCACCGACGCGCTGTGGGTCTACGGCGCGCTCGCCGCCGGCTCGACGTTGTTGGTGACCAAGGACGAGGGCGTGCACGCGCGGCGGTGCAGCGCCGGGGAGCACTGGGTGCACGCGCTGCTGTTCGTGCTGCATCCGATCGTGCTCGCCGCGCTGGCGGTGGCGTGGTGGCGCGGCCACGGCGGCGTGGTCGCCGCGCAGCTGATCGCGGTGGTGGGGTTCCTCGCGTATCAGATCGTGTACTGGAACGCGTGGCGGCCGCCGGAGGCGAGCTCGACGGCGCTGGTGCCGGTGGCGGCGGTCGCGGTCGCGGCCCCGGCGTCGGGGCCGGTCGTCCGGCTCGAGGCGCGGCCCGCGACGCCTCCGGAGATCCGCGTGGAGGCGAGGCCGGAGCCGCGGGCGGACGCGAAGATCGACAACCGGTGGTACGGCCCCCTCGGCGCGCGCTGGTACGACGCCGAGGATTCGCCGATCGCGCTGCTGCGCGCCGAGGCCCGCCACCGCAACCCGTGGATCGCACGCGAGCTGGCGGCGGCGTTCGGCGCGCGCGTGTGCCGGGTGCTCGATCTCGGGTGCGGCGGCGGGTTCCTCGCGAACGACCTCGCGGCGCGTGGCCATCGCGTGATCGGGCTCGATACCACCGTCGAGAACCTGGAGGTCGCGCGGGCGCGCGACACCTCGCGCACCGTGACCTACCAGCTCGGCGACGCGCGCCGGCTGCCGTTCCCCGACGCCAGCTTCGACGTGGTGTGCGCGATGGACCTGCTCGAGCACGTCGAGCAGCCCGCGCAGGTGGTCGCCGAGGCGAGCCGGGTGCTCGCGCCGGGCGGGCTGTTCTTCTTCCACACGTTCAACCGGACCTGGCTGGCCAACCTGATCGTGATCAAGGGCGTCTCGTGGTTCGTGCGCAACACCCCGGCGAACCTGCACGTGCTCGCGCTGTTCCTGACTCCGGACGAGCTGCGGGCGATGTGCACCGCGCACGGCCTCGAGATCGCCCAGCTGCGCGGGTCGCGGCCGCGGTTCCGCTGGCCGCTGTGGCGGATGATCGCGACCGGCCGGGTCGGCGACGACTTCGAGTTCACGTTCACCGGCTCGACCCAGCTCGGATACACCGGATGGGCACGCAAGCAGCGCCAGCTGGTGGCCGGCGCGCCCGATCTCGCGTAACCATCGGGAGTGTCCAGCGACGGCGATCTCGAGCTCTCGTTCTACGACAAGTTCCTTTGGGGCCGCGGGCTCGAGCCCTATCCGGTCCAGGAGCAGGCGATCGCCGCGATCTTCGCGGGCAAGAGCGTGCTGGTCACGGTGCCGACCGGCACCGGCAAGACGCTCATGGCCAAGGCCGCGCTGCACGCCGCCGTCGGACGCGGGCACCGCGCGATCTACACCACGCCGCTGCGCGCGCTCACCGAGGAGAAGTTCCGCGAGCTGTGCGCCGACTTCGGCGAGCACAACGTGGGGTTCGCCACCGGCGACTACAAGGTGAACCGTGAGGCGCCGATCCAGGTCGAGGTCGCCGAGATCCTGTGGAACCGGATCGTCGCCGACAAGCACGTCTCGCCGGCCGAGGTCGTGGTGATGGACGAGGGCCACTACTTCAACGACCTCGAGCGCGGCTACGTGTGGGAGCAGTCGATCATCGGGCTCGATCCGCGGACCCAGCTGGTCGTGCTCTCGGCGACGGTGGGCCACCCGGAGCGGTTCTGCCAGTGGGTGGAGATCACCCGGCGCGTGCCGATGGCGCTGGTCGAGTCGCGCGAGCGCAAGATCCCGCTCGTCCACGAGTACCGCGAGGAGATGAGGATCGACACGGTGCGCGACCTCGCGCACAGCGGCGACGTCCCGGCGATCGTGTTCGTGTTCGGCCGCGAGCAGTGCTTCGAGGTCGCGCGGCTGCTCAAGTCGTGCCGTCGGTTCACGACCGAGGAGGAGAAGGCGAAGATCGAGACGATGTGCGACGAGGCGCTGCTGCCCTCGGGCTGTGCCAAGGAGCTGCGGCCGCTGCTCACCCACGGCATCGGCATCCACCACGCGGGCATCCTGCCGCGCTACAAGCAGCTGGTCGAACAGCTCGCGCTCGAGCGGCTGATCAAGTTCGTGGTGTCGACCGAGACGATCGCCGCCGGGATCAACCTGCCGGCGCGCACCGTGGTGTTCCCCGCGCTGCGCAAGTTCGTCAAGCAGCAGGCCCGGCTGGTCACCGCGGCCGAGTACCACCAGATGGCCGGGCGCGCCGGGCGGCCGCAGTTCGACGATCGCGGGCTCGCGATCACCCTCGCGCCCGAGGAGATCGTGAGCGAGCTCAAGAAGGAGCTCAAGGACGCCGCCAAGCGCCCCGCGTACGACGAGTCCAAGGTCAAGAAGTCGGTCTACAACCGCGCCCGCAGCGAGGCGCAGCGCAAGGGCGACATCGTGTGGACGCCCGAGGTCCACGCAGAGCTGGTGCGCGGCGAGCCCGCCGAGCTACGCAGCAAGACCAAGATCACCGCCGAGCAGGTGCTCGCGATCGGCCTGCCGGACCTCGCCGACCAGTCGCTCGCCAGCGCGCTCGACGCGCGGATGGCCGAGGCCGAGGCGTCGCTGCCGCCGTCGATGCGCCTCGACATCGTGACGGTGATCGATCACCTGTTGCTCGGCGATCGCGAGCGCCGCGAGCTCGGCAAGACCCTCTCGCAGCTGGTCGCGAACCTCAAGGCGATCGGCGTGATCGACGAGCACGGCAAGCAGGTGTCCGGCGAGATGATCCGCCAGCTCCAGGGCATGGACGGCCTGTTCATCTACTACGTGCTGTTCCGCCACCAGCTCGACTACGTGGAGCTGCGCGAGCTCGTCGAGTACCTGATCGATCACGACATCATCCAGCGCCAGCTCGATCGCAAGGGCGAGGATGCCAAGCGCGAGTGGATGCGCGCCAAGCTGCGCGAGATGCGCGAGAACAACCCGCAGGTCAGCTGGGACGACGTCGAGGCCGAGTGGGAGAAGGAGCACCCGCGGGTGCTGACGAAGATCGAGCAGATCCACCAGGAGTTCTCCGGCGTGGTGCCGCACCCCGAGCTGCACGGCGGCAAGCGCGTGAAGAACGTGTGGGCGCAGATCGAGGACGGGCCGTTCGGGTTCCTCGAGTTCGTCGAGAAGCACCACCTCGAGCACGAGGAGGGCAACCTGTTCTCGTACCTGGTGCGCGTGATGAACTTCGCGCAGAAGCTCGGCGATGCGTCGCAGCTGTCGGAGTTCGCGGACATGGCCGAGCGCGTGCGCGCGCTGCTCGGGCGGATCGATCTGCGGATCGGCGAGCGCGCCTGGTAGCGCGCCGGGGGCCTATCGTTCCGCGCCCGGTCGCGCGCGGAGCCCGCGCACCAGGTTCACGCCGGATCGGGATTCTGCGTTTCTACAGCTGCATCCGTCCGAGCGAGTACAGCTCGAGGCTGATCCCGACGCTGCCGCCGAGCTGCGTCTCGCTCTCCTCGGGGCCCTCGATGTCCTGCGCTGTCCCGCCGAGCGTCGCGCCGAGGCCAACCGCGACCACCGTGCGGCGCGACGAGCCCAGTCCGATCTTCTCGTGGCCGGGGTCGTCCTTCACCCGGTCGTGCACGGTCACCAACATCCCACCGCGCACGCCGAAGACCGAGAGATCTCCGATCATCGCCGCGCTGCCGCCGAACCCGAGGCGCCAGCCGAGCGCGCCGATCTCGGTGTCGCCCGGCAGCCGGATGTGGTCGATCGCGCTGCGCACGGCGACCGGCTCGCTGCCGGTGGCGATGCCGAGGCTCCCCGTCGTGGCGCTGCGCAGGCCCTCGTGGGCGTAGCCGAAGCCGAGCTCGAGCGCGACCTGGGTGGCGTGGTTGCGCTCGGCGTCGGCCACGACGTCGGCGTGGATGCGAGCGGACAGCGCGATGCAACCAGATCCGGCGATCGCGCAGAGCACCGGAACCAACCAGGAGAGCTTCGTCATCGCATCCTTCAACGGCCGCCCTGCTACGAGGTTCACCGGCTCCGAAGGATTGCCAGCGGCTGCCGATCGACGTGCGCCTCGACGTGGTCTTGACGGCAACGTGTCACGTTCTTGACGCCGCGGAGGGTAGGGCTCCAGATCGTGGACCCGTATCGCCCACTGTACGTTCAGGCGCCCCGCGAACCACCGCGCGAGCCACTTCCGCGCGAGGACCACGCGCTCGGCATCCTGCTCATCGTCGTGGGTGCGATGCGCGTGATCCCGGCGGCGTGCCACCGCGAGCGCTTCGGCGCCGAGCCGACCGTCGCGCTGGTCATGATCCTGATCGGCTTCGCGATCGTGATCTCCGCCGGGATCCTGCGCGCGAGCTGGCGCGCCGCGGACGCTCGCCCGGTCGACGGAGGTTGACGCCGTCTTGACGCCCTCTTGCGACCCTCGTGGCGCGGCGCCGGGCACGGTGTCGCCACGGGGAGGTCCCCGATGGAGAGCTCGATGATGGTTCCCTCGCTCGCTGTGCGCGTGGCCGCCCACGCGCGTCGCTCTGGATCTGCCGCCGACCACAGCGCCCACCCCGAAGGCACGGGTCGGGTGCGCAGCGCGCGGCTCGACGACGCCGCGGCGCTCGCCTCGCTGCTCGACGCCGCCGGGGCGCCTGACTTCCTGCCGCTGCGCGAGGGAGACGTGCAAGGCTGGCTCGATCGCGGCCAGCTGCTGGTGCTCGACGACGACGGCCGCCTCGACGCCGCCGCGTTCATCGAGCAGCGCGGCGACCGGGCGCAGGTCGAGCTGCTGGTCGTCGATCCCGCCCACCACGGCCACGGGATCGAGGAGCGCATGCTGGGCGTCGCGAGCGCGCTCGTCGAGGCCTTCGAGCTGCCAGAGATCGACATCGCGACGATCCGCCAGCGCCGCTCGCGCGGACGGCGGTAGGTGGGGCAGGGCGGGGCGCAGAGCGCGCTGTGGACATGACGCGCCTGTGACCTGCGCCAACATAGGCACAGGTTGCGCCGTGGTTCGCAGCTCGACAGGCGCTTGGACAACCGTCGGCCCTCGCAGGCCGACGGTTATCCACATGACCACAGCGCCTGCCGCTACCAGGGAGAAGTTTCGTTTTCGGGGGAAGAAGAAGAAGGGCGGGGATGGCTAGGAGGGCGGACCAGGCGTCTCGTGGATCGAGATCGCGGGGTGGCGCTGCGGTTCAGACCGGGTACATGGGTCCGGAATTAGACCGGGCACATAGGTTCGGTCGAGACCGGGCACATAGGTTCGGTCGAGACCGGGCACATAGGTTCGAGGGCCGAGCGAAGGCTCGGTCTGTGCCCTGGAAG
>JBQCJR010000078.1:0-2967 GCA_051952595.1 Kofleriaceae bacterium | reverse complement strand
GTCTTCTCCGAGATTCCGTACTCGACACACAGGTCGCGTAGCCGCTCGCCGTCGTACAGCCGACGCATCAGCTCGATTCGCAGATCCACGGGGCTCCTTGTCTTTTAGGGCACAGACCGAGCCTTCGCTCAGCCCTCGAACCTATGTGCCCGGTCTCGACCGAACCGATGTGCCCGGTCTCGACCGAACCTATGTGCCCGGTCTAATTCCGGACCCATGTACCCGGTCTGAACCCCTCGTCCACCCAGATCTTCCTCTTCTCCCCCCAAAAAGAATCTTCCCCGGTAGCAGCAGGCCCTGTGGGCATGTGGGCAACCGTCGGCCTGCCAGGGCCGACGGTTGTCCAAGCGCCTGTCGAGCTGCGAACCACCGCGCACCCTGGCGCCACCTCCTCGCAGGTCACAGGCGCGTCATGTCCACAGGGCTCTGCGCCCAGCGCCTTACCTAGCTCGCCGCCGAAACGCCATCCTCGCTCGCCGCCACCGGCAGCTCGCCGGAGGCGGACGGCGGGATCTCGCGCAGGCGTCGCAGCGGCCACAGCAGCGCCGGGGCGACGAGGCCGATCAACACGCCGACCCACACCGCGAAGCGCGTGCCCCAGAGCTCGGCGATCGCGCCGGCCACGAGCGCGGCGACGGGCAGCAGGCCGGAGGTCACGACGTGGATCGCGGCGTTGGCGCGCCCGAGCGTCTCGCGGGGCAGCACGGTCTGGCGCAGGGTCACGGCCTGGATCACGAATGCGACCGAGAAGCCGTCGCTCAGCAGCTGGTGCGCGACCAGGAACGCGACGATCAGCGCGAACGAGCCGCCCGCGAGCGGGATGAACAGCGCGCACGCGAGCGACAGCGTGGACGTGACGATCAGCGTGGGGCCGAGCCCGAGCGCGCTCACCAGCTTGCGCGAGACGAGCGCGCCGGCGAGCGAGCCGAGCCCACCCATGCCGACGATCAGCCCGAGCGCGTCCACGGACAGCCGCAGCTCGCGCAGACAGAACAGGGTGTACAGCGCGAGGAAGAACCCGCCCGAGATCGACCACACCATGTGCGACAGCACGATCGGCCGGACGATCGGGTGCCGGAAGATCGTCGACATGCCGAGCCGCAGATCTTCGCCGAGCGGCGCCGAGGTCTCGCGCGCCGGCGGCGGCTCCTCGACGGCGCGGATCCGCCCGAGCAGCACCGCCGACCACACGTACGACAGCGCGTCGATCACGACGGCGATCGGCGCGCCGAGCGCCCCGATCAGATAGCCGCCCGCCGCCGGGCCGGTGATCTCGGCGATCGCCTCGGTCGACTCGAGCTTGGCGTTGCCCTCGGCCAGCTGGCGGCGGCCGATCAGCGCCGGCAGGTACGTGTTGTCGGTGATCTGGAACAGCGCGCTCGCGCCGCCCACCACCGCGCCGACGACGATCACGTGCCAGATCGCCAGCGCACCGAGCGCCCACGCGATCGTGAGCGACGCGACCGCACCCGCGCGGATCAGATCCGCCGCGACCAGGATCCGCCGCTTGCGGCTGCGATCGATGAGCCCGCCGGCGAACATGCCGACGAACAGGCCCGGCGCGATCTGCAGCGCCATCAGCAGGCTGACGATCGCCTCGGACTGATCGAGCGTGGCGACCGCGATGATCGGCAGCGCGGTGCGCGTGATCCGGGAGCCGAACGCGCTGAACGCCTGCGCGGCCCACAACCGAAGAAAGTCGGCGTGGCGCCACAAACCGTCGCGCTCGAACATCGCCCGAGAATCTAGCCGCTCGCTCGCCCAGGGGCGCCGCTGGCGCGATCCGAAAGTGACCTATGCCGGCCGCGGCTTCGTCAGCGGCTCAGAACGGGATGTCGTCGTCCGGGCCGCCGCCGCCACCGCCCCCACCGCTGTACCCGCCGAAGTCATTGTCCGACGGAGGCGGCGGACCCTCGTCGCGGCCCCCTCGCCCACCACCGCCTTCGCGGCCGCCGCCCAGGAACTGGACGTCGTTCGCGATGATCTCGGTGATGTAGCGCTTGTTGCCGTCCTTATCGTCGTAGGTGCGGGTCTGGATCCGCCCCTCGACGAACACCTGGCGGCCCTTCGCGAGGTACTTCGAGCACACCTCGGCGCGCTTGCCCCACACGACGATGCGGTGCCACTCGGTGCGTTCCTGACGCTGGCCGTTCTTGTCGTTCCAGCTCTCGCTGGTGGCAAGACGCAGCTCGCACACGCCCTGTCCGCTCGGCGTGTAACGCATGTCGGGATCCGCGCCCAGGTGGCCCACCAGGATGACTTTGTTGACTCCGCCGGCCATGACTCTTCTTCTTTCGCGAGTGTCGACACCGGCTGTACCACGGGGCTGTGACAGCTGCGACGGTAGACGACGCGCCGTCGACCGATTACAACCGGCTCGATGTACCGAGACTTGCAGATCGCCGTCGTGATCCCGGCCTTCAACGAGCGCCTCGCGATCACCGACACGATCGGCACCATCCCGGGGTTCGTCGACCACGTGCTCGTCGTCGACGACGCGTCGCTCGATGACACCGCGGCGCAGGCCGAGGCCGCCGCGCTCGACAGCGCCAATCCGGGGCGGGTCGAGGTGCTCCGGCACGCCACCAACCGGGGCGTCGGCGGAGCGATCGCGACCGGCTACCGGCGCGCGCTGGCCCTGGGCGCCGAGGTCGCGGTGGTCATGGCCGGCGATGGTCAGATGGATCCCGAGGACCTGCCCGCGCTGCTCGAGCCGATCGCCGCCGGCACCGCCGACTACGTCAAGGGCAACCGGTTCCTCCACCCGGCGATCTGGACCACGATGCCGCCGGTGCGGATCGTCGGCAACGTGCTGCTCTCGGCCGCGACCCGGCTGACCTCGGGCTACCACCACGTGTTCGACTCCCAGTGCGGCTACACCGCGATCCGGCGCAGCGCCCTCGAGCAGATCGAGCTCGACGAGCTGTTCCCGCGCTACGGCTATCCCAACGATCTGCTGTCGCGCCG
>JBQCJR010000077.1:0-9986 GCA_051952595.1 Kofleriaceae bacterium | reverse complement strand
CGCGAACGGCGGATGCGTCCAGGCAGCGCTCGCAGAAGCTGCGGCAGGAGCCGCGGGCGCTTGTAGCGGATTGCACATTCGTCACGGCATTGGACCGGAACGCCCCGGAGCCCCGGTCCTCAACTGTCCGAGCAGCGGGCCGCCGCTGCACCCTCCGCCGCCGACGCGCCCGACCGCTGCTTGCCCGGAGCACCTGCCGACTCCCCTCGTGTCATTGCACCTCGGCGTACCCCCTGCGCCGCTTCTCGTGGACCAGCTTTCGGGCTTCGGTGTCCGCGATGGACGGGCCGGAGAACGCCTTCGTCATGCTCTGCCCCGTCGAGCCGATGTGGCCATGTCGCGTCGTGACGCGCGAGCCCTCCACGCAAATCTCCCAGAACTCCTTCGACGCGCCATCGATGAGCTTGAAGCTACGCGCGGCGGGTCACAGAAGTAGATCGGGGTCCCCAGTCGCGACCGGAGCGCCTCGTCGCGCTGGAACTCGGCGCAGCGCAGCCACCGTCGCGGCCACCACCTCTTCGGCGCAGAGCATCGAGACACTGCTGACGAGCACGAACCGCGATTACCGTGCGACGAAGGTGACCCTCGCCGCGTCGCACGTACCCACCATGCAGTCGCGCTCCCAGTGCCCGAACTCGCGGCGCTTGTTAGCCACCGCCGGCCGCTGGTCGATTTGATTCGATTCTCGCGCGCCCTACGGGCTCACTAGCCCACTGGCCACTGTCGGGATCCGCATCGAGCGGATTCGTCCGGATCATTTCAAAGAAAATGACCGCCACCATCGCCGAGCACAACGGCGAGTATCTCCACGAGGCTCGCAGTGACGGACTCGTACCGATCACGCAGTGACAGGCGACACCCGGTCTGAACCCGCAGGCCTCCTTCCCCGGGCTCCGACGCATACCCCGCGGCCGGCGCTCGACGCGACACCACACCCCGACGGGGGGCGATGCCGCCGATGCTCACCGGCAGCGCTCAACTACGGCGTTCCAGCTTTCCGGCAGAGCAATAACGATCTTCCACCCGCAATGGGTGCGGCAGCACAACAGACACACTCGCCGAAGAGTATCAATATTCCATCAAGACCGTGTTTTTTCATCCGGTGCAGTGAGCCGTGGCGCAACATCGACGCTCATCTGGAACCGAGTGGTTCAACCACCGTTTCATTCTTGAACGACTCGACTACGCGTCACCTCCCGAGTTCGAAGCGGCGTACTATCAGCCACGGAGTCGGGCGAGGGTCGCCTGACCCACGACCATCAACCTCCGGAGGTCCCGGGGGTTCAATGAGGACTCACAATGCCGCTAGATCGAGATCTTCCCAAACGCGACATCCTGCCGATCCCCGATCGTTCCTATGAGGGCCCGACGAAATACAATGCCGTGGACCCGATTCCAGAATTCCCTCCCCTACTACCGATCCGCCCGCCCGAGGGCGCCCCGAATGTACTCGTCATCCTGATCGACGATGTGGGGTTTGGCGCCTCGAGCACCTTCGGAGGGCCCATCACAACGAAGACAGCCACCGACCTCGCCATCGGAGGTCTCAAGTTCACCCGCTTCCATACGGCAGCCCTGTGCAGCCCAACGCGCGCCGCCCTACTGACTGGCCGCAACCCTCACTCCGTCGGTATGGGTTGCATCACCGAGCTGGCGACTTCGGCGCCCGGCGCCACCTCGATGATCCCCAACAGCGCCGCCTCGATCGCCAAGATACTCAGGTACAACGGCTACTCGACGGCTCAGTTCGGTAAGTGCCATGAGGTACCCACCTGGGAAACTGGCACCACGGGGCCCTTCGACCACTGGCCCACCTACATGGGGTTCGAGAAGTTCTATGGCTTCGTGGGCGGCGAAACCAACCAGTACTACCCCACTCTCTACGATGGAACGACTTACATCGAAATGCCGGAACGCGGGAACTACCACCTGACGGTAGATCTGGCGGATCAAGCCATCAAGTGGATCGAGACTCAGAAGTCCCTTGCGCCGGACAAGCCCTTCTTCATGTACTTCGCTCCCGGCGCAACCCATGCCCCCCACCAAGTCCCGAAAGAGTGGAGCGACAAGTACAAAGGTCATTTCAATGGAGGCTGGGACACCCTGCGCGAAGCCACATACAGGCGCCAATTGGAGATGGAGATCATTCCCATAAAGTCGAATCTACCATCCCCCAACAAGGGTGTTCCACCTTGGACGGAGATGCCCGCTGACGTCACAGAATCCCTGAAGCGCGAGATGGAAATCTACGCCGGGTTCCTCGAACACACCGACTACCAGATCGGCAGGGTGGTCCAGACGCTCAAGGACCTCAAGATCTTCGAGAACACGCTCATCGTCTACATCCTCGGCGACAACGGCGCCTCCGCCGAAGGCACGTTTCTCGGGACCTTCAACGAGATGATCGGATTCAACGGCATCGAGCTACCGCAGCAGGAACAGATAGATATTATCAACAAACACATAGAAGAGTTCGGCACCAAGAAAGCTTACAATCACTACGCCGTCGGCTGGGCTCAGGCCTTGTGCTCGCCGTATCAATGGACCAAGCAAGTCGCCAGCCACTTCGGCGGCACGCGCAACGGCATGGTCGTCCATTGGCCAAGAGGCATCATGGAGACGCAGCGCGGGCAAATGCGACAGCAGTTCACCTACGTCACCGATGTGCTTCCGACGGTCCTCGAAGCGATCGGGCTGCCGGAGCCGTCGAGCGTCGACGGTGTGCTGCAGAAGCCCATCGAGGGTGTGAGCTTCCTCTACACGTTCAATGATGCAGCCGCGGCCGAGCGCCACAGGACTCAGTACTTCGAAATGTTTGGCAATCGTGGCATCTACCATGAGGGCTGGACCGCGGTCACCCTCCATTCGAAGCCTTGGGAGTGGTACAATCTACCGGACTACGCACTTGATGAGTGGGAGCTCTACTACACATATGCCGAGAAGCCGGGTGAAGGCCCCAAGGAGGACTGGACCCAGGCACACGACCTCGCCAAGGTCTACCCCGACAAACTAGCAGAGCTGAAGAACCTCTTTCAGATCACTGCGGCACGCTACAACGTCTTCCCGCTCGACGACCGAAAGATCGAGCGCCTGCCCTCAGGGCCGCCTGGCCAGGAGGCGGTCCTCCGCCAGAGATACGTCGACGGTAGTTTCGTTGCCGACCCGGTCGTGATCGACAACTTCAACCGCTCCTTCAACATCACCGCACAGGTCACAGTGCCAGCGGATCTACCCGGGAAAGTGAACGGCGTGATCCTCGCCCGTGGCAACGACTTCGGCGGATTTGGCCTCTATGCCAAGGATGGAATTCTCACTTACGTCTACAACTACCTGGGGCTCGAGATCTTCACCGTCCGTTCGGATGACAAAGCTGTGCTGCCGACGGGTAGGTACCAGGTGCGCATGGAGTTCGAGTACAGCGGCGGCGAAGAGACCGGGAAGGGCGGCAGGGTGACACTCTTCCGAAAAGACGGGGAGAGCGAGGTCAAGCTCGGCAGCGGCGACATCGACAAGACCAATCCGGTGATCTTCAACGTGGACGCCTTCCTGATGGTTGGCAACAAGACGGGCGGCCCCTTGTGCGAGGACCTCGCAGGGAACAACCGATTCACCGGCACGGTGGACTGGGCGGAGATCGAGATCACGGGACCAGCCGGTATCAAGAGCCCCGAACACCGCGTGCACGCGCTGATGGCGATCGAATGACACCTCGTAGTAGGCCACAGCCCACGTGGCAGTGAACGCGGGCTTGTTGCGCGGGCGGTTGGCAGGAGCTCGGCTTGCCAACCGCTCATGACTGGTTGCCGAGCGGCGGCGAGCAGCAGGTCGTGGTGGCTCGCTCCCGCGATCTGCTTGCGCCCCGGCGTTGGCGCGTAGACCGCGGAAGCAGGCTCTCGAGCGGCTAACAGAACGCGGCGATCAACGTGTGGCCGTGTTGCCGCTCGTCGCGAGCACGGTGAGAACATGAGCGAGCGCCTGCTGTCCCTCCGCGTCTGTCTCGCGGTCGAGGGCCAGCCGTAGGTCGGGCTCGAGCTGACTCCAGCGGAGGAGCAACGCCGCTTCCGCTGCCGACATCCGCACATCGAGCGTAGGACTCGCCAGCGCGCCGACGAGGATGTCGGCCGTCTCCTGCTCGAACACCCCGTTCAGCGACAATGCGAGCTGCGGAAGCAACCCGGGAGTCGATGATGGATCGAGCGCGGCTCGGCGCAGCTCTTCCGTGGAGGCGACGGGCAGCATCACCGCGAGGTGCTTCCACACACGCTGTCGCTGCGTCGGATCTCCTCCGGCGACGCAGAGATAACGCGCTCCTATCGCGAGGTCATCGATCAGCGTCACCGTCACGCCGTTCTCGACCTGCTCGCGCCAGTAGTGCTCGACGACGGTCTCGCTGCGCTGCTCGGAGTACTCGTAGAAAAAGAGGCTGCGGAGGATGACGACCATCGCCTCGACGGCCTGGTTCACGTCCCGGATGAACGCCGCATCCTGCGGATCACTTCGCAGCACCAGGAAGTACTCATCGCTTGCTTGCATGCTTGGTCCGTCGCATCTGAGCAGACGACCGGCGAATGTGCACGCCGGCTCGACCTCTACGTCCCGATCCTCGACGAGACCTGCCATAGACTTGTTGATGGTCGGACCTTTCGCCCCTGACGTGCCCAGGCGCGGCTCGCCCCGAGCACTTGCCGATTCGCGTGTCGACGCGCCGAGGACCACCGAGGTGATGTAACGGCGCTGGCGACCCTGTCGAACGAGAGCACGGCGCGTGGAATGAGGGGCTCGCGGCGACCACGATGGGGCTGCCGTCGCCGAGGTGCCTCGTGAGCGGACTGCCCCGTCGGCCGGCCCCGGTGACGAGCGCCGCCGCGCGCGCGGGATCTAGCGCGACGACCGGTTCCGGCCGGTACATGGGGCCGGAATCGGACCGGGCACATCGGTTCGGTCGAGACCGGGCACAGGTTCGAGGACCGAGCGAAGGCTCGGTCGGTGCCCTGGAAGACAAGGAGCCCCGTGGATCTGCGGATCGCAGCTGATGCGCAGGCTCCGCCACGATCTCGGCGCTAAGCGCCTTCGCGCGCAAAAGTCACAGGTAGCGCGCGCGCTACTCGACCACGAGTGCATCGGAGTGCCCCGCCCTCGGCGGCACGACCTCGACGATGACTGATCCGCGGAAGGCAGGAGACTCGAACTCCGACCGGCTCGTCACCGGCCCATCGCGTTAGCAGTGCGCGCCCGCGCCTCGCGGGTCTACCTTCCATGCGCCGCAGGAGTAGGAGTCGCCCCCCAGCCCCTTGGAGCGGTAGGGCGCCAGCCGCCCTCTCCCCTGCCAGGAATGCGAACGACGGTCTACGAGCTGAAGCTCGAGGAGCGCGACGTACTCGACTGGGATGAGGAGCGAGTCATGGCAATGCCCGACCGGCGAATAGCCGATGATGACGGGTGATCAACGTGGCCTCGGCGGGGATCGAACCCGAGGGCGCGTGTGAAAGACGCGCGACCGCACCAGCAGTGAACCCAGGCCGTGGTGTCACCGGCGGGAATCGAACCCGCTCACCGGGCTTCGGAGACCCAGGTCGCGTCCATGCGCGGAGACGTCAGCACTCCGTCGCTGCGGAGCTCCATCGCGGACTCGCACCGCGTTCCTCCTCGTACCAGGAGGTTGATGTTGACTACAGATCGTGGATCCAGGGGGTATCGCGCCCCGCTTACAGTCTCTCCTTGCAAGGGAGGAAGGCAGTCTTCTGCATGAACCCGCGCCACCACGGGGACTCGAACCCACGCTCAACCGATAGACAATCGGCCTGCGACACCCGTCGCATCTGGTGACATTAGAAGCAGACTATGTCCCGTCTGCCATGGGATTCGTTGCGACCGAGCGATAGCGCTGGTCGAGAATGAAGGTCTGTATGTCGCTCATCTCGGGCTCCTTGGTGGATATTTGGATGGGGTGACCGGCGGGACTCGCACCCGCTTGGACCGCGTTCACAGCGCAGCGCCTCGACGACTTCGGCATCGGCCACAGTGCTCCTGGAGGGAATCGAACCCATCACCGGTCGCTTATCGGGCGACTACTCGACCGTCGAGCTACAGAAGCGTGTCGTAGCGAGACTCGGAATCGAATCGAGCACGGCGGACTTGTAAGGACCACCTGCTGCCCAGAGCTCTCGCCATGTGGTTGGGAATGAAGGATTCGAACCCTCGTTGTTCGGATCAGAGCCGACTGTCCTGCCATTGGACGAATCCCCAGTGATCGCGAGTCCACAGGCGACTCGCACGTCATCGTCGACACCCAGAAACGAAGAAGGGCGCCGCGGTTTCCCGGGCGCCCTCGATCGGCTTGCGGTTCTAGCTAGGAACCTGCTACCAGTCGAGAGCCTGTACGAGCGTCGCGTGGACGACCTGGCACTGGTGACTATCGGCGCACCAATCCCGCTCGCGCTCACTGCGCTTCGCGACGATGTAGATGCTCCCGGTCTCCATGTTGCCCACGATGACATAACCACTGGACCACGTCAACTACTTTCCTGGAGCACCTACTTTTTGATGGGTAGTCCACACTGTCGACCTCGGGACCGGCCGTCTCGGACTCCCAGTCGCACCAGTCGAAACCACCGCTGGGATAGCCCCGTTGCCCGGCGGCTGGTGGTGCGGTACACATTCAAACGTGCGTACGAATGAGCGAACGAGCCGCCGCGGCCTCGTCGTGGCGCCCACGCCCGAGCTGGGTGACGTGCCGTGCTTCAAGACGGACCTCGTCGCGCGGCTTCGCGCCAAGATGCCTTCGGACGACGCGCTCGACGACATCAGGACCCAGTTCTCGGCGCTCGCCGACCGGACGCGCCTGAAGGTGCTCTATGCGCTGGTCGAAGGTGGCGAGCTGTGCGTCTGTGATGTCGCGCACGTCGTCGGGATGAGCGTGTCGTCTGCCTCGCACCATCTTCGCAAGCTGCGCGACCTGCGAATCCTGAAGTATCGCGCCGTCGGCAAGATGGCGTACTACTCGCTTGCCGACCGCGTCGTGACACGGCTCGTGCGGCAGGCGCTGGAGCGGAACGCCGCATGAGACCACACGCATCGACGCGCCGCGGTCTCGCCGCTCGCCTCGACGGAAGCGAATGGCGAGTCCCGAGCAGCCGGGCAGCCGTCGCCATGATCGTCGCTCTCCTGTGGCGCGTATGAGCCTGCGCGAGACCTGGTTCGCGGTTCCGAAGATGGACTGCCCCTCCGAGGAGCGAATGATCCGGCTCGCGCTCGAGGACGTCGAGGGCATCAAACGGATCACCTGCGATCTGGCCGGGCGTCGCGTTCGCGTGCTTCACGAGAACGACGTCGGGCCGATCGCGGCGAGGCTGGAGACGCTCGGGCTCGGCGCGAGGACGCTGAGCACGTCCGACGCGCTGCCGGAGGCGGATGAGCTTCCTGATCCACGCCGGGAGGCGCGCACGCTGCAGCTCGTCCTCGGCATCAACGCGGTCATGTTCGTAGGCGAGCTGGTCGTCGCGTGGGTCGCGCATTCGGCCGGGCTGCTCGCCGATTCACTCGACATGCTCGCTGACGCCGCGGTGTACGGCATCGCGTTGTACGCCGTCGGGCGCAGCACCTCGGCGAAGCTCCGGACCGCACATGTGGCTGGATGGATCCAGGTGGCGCTCGCGCTCCTCGCGCTCGCTGCGGTGGCACGGCGGTTCGTGGTCGGCAGTGATCCCGAGCCGCCGCTGATGATGTTGATGTCCCTCGTCGCGCTTGGCGCAAATGTCGCGTGCCTCTGGCTCGTGTCGCGCCACCGCGACGGTGGCGCACACATGACGGCGAGCACGATCTTCTCGGCAAATGACGTGCTCGCCAACGTGGGTGTCCTGGTCGCCGGTGCGCTGGTCGCATGGACGGGCTCGCCATACCCGGACCTGGTCATCGGGACGGTGATCGCCGGGGTCGTTCTGGCTGGAGCGCGACGGATCCTCCGCCTCCGCTGATGAAGAACGGGAGCTTGCAAATGAGTCGCTGGGAATGGGGCGTGCTCGTGCGGGGGACCCCGGACGAGCTGGGGCGGCAGGTGCGGTTCTTGTTCGAGGCGATCGACATCGAGCCCCACTTCGCCATCAGGCCCGGCGAGCGCGACTGGCAGCTCGTCCATGGCACCGGGCGTGGCGGCGCTGGCACCGAGGGCCCACTCGCGGAGGCTCTCGTCGCGGCGAGGAGCGAGACGGTGTATGCGCTCGCGCTCGGCGATGATGAGCCGTATGTGCTGGCGATTCACGCCGACGGATCGACCGAGGCGATGGAGCAGACGCCCGATGAGCTGGCGCGGAGCTTGGGCTGCGCGCTGCCCGATGAAAGCAGATCGCAGCTGGTGGCCCTGCCACCCTCGGAGCAACGTTCGATCGCGCTGCTGGAGGGAATGCGAGCCGAAGCGGCCCGCGAGGCATATCGGTCCGCGTTCGGGACGATTCCACCTCCGGACCTCCTGTTCGAGGAGGTCCCCGGCGGCGTGCTCCTGCTCGGTCCTGCGTGCGACCAGGGCTTTGCGGACCTGTCCATCTCCGAGTGCCTGCCCGAGGTGACCGTGTACCGCGTGACGACCTCGGCGACGCTGGTCCCCTTCCTGGTGCAGGTCATTCGAGGGGGAGAGCCCGTGGGAACGTTCACTCGTCCCCCACGGAACAGCGATCTCGCGCCGAACCTGGAGACCGTGAAGGACCTCCGTGACCCCAGCGCCATTCTCGCTGCTCTGGGCATTCTCGCCGCAATGTTCAGCGACTGACGCGAACAACGCGGCCGTGTGGTGGGTGGGCAGCGGTTGACCCCAGCGAGCACTGTGAGTACGACATGCGTGATGGCTCGGATCTCGTACCTGTTCACTTGCGACACAAACCCCGACGAGCAGTGGAGCGACAATGGGGTCTCGATGCTGTCGGATACGACCGGCGAACTACCACTCTCGTACCTCACGATGATGTGTGGTTCCCCGCGCGTAACGCATTCGACCTTGTGGGAAGGATGCGCGGCGATCACCTGTACGACCCGCGATGCTGTCGAACGGACGTTGGCGCTGTTCGAACGGATCGCGGAAGGCGCGGTCGCTGATCGCGCCGCCTTCGAGGAAGCACTGGGACCGATGCGCACCGTCTTGTCAAACCCGCAACTCGGTCCTCACCTGGTGCTCGAAGTTGGAGATACCAGCACGGATGACGGCGATGACGGCGATGACTCCGAGGAGGAGGCCGGGGCGTTCCCCGCCGACTCGACCGAGCTCGGCGAGCTGATGGACATGCTCCGCGATCTCGAGTCGCAAGTCGCACGTGCCCTCTCGGGAGACGAGGCAGCATGGATCGACCAGCTTCGTGCCAGCTGGGCAGAGGTCGTAGGTGCGCCGATGTGGAGCGTGCCGGAACGAGGGTGGCAGCCAACGCACGCGGAGATCGAGAAGCACCTGGCGCAAGCGCAGCAACAGGTCGAAGCAGCTTGGGGCACGCGTTTCCGTTACCTTCTCGCCGAAGACCTTCGACCGCATCAGCTTAGGCAAATCTCGGGCGTCCTTCCGTTCCTCTCGAGGGAAGTTATCGACCTCGGCCGCGGCCGCATCTCGGCCTGCGAGGTCGGCGCGCGTCCCGGCGACATGAAGGCAACGCTCGTGGGTAGTACCCTGTGGATCGAAGTGGGCCCCGGGTGGCCCGAGCCCGGTGGTCGCCGGTGCATCATGGATGCACTCGGGATCTCGCTCCGCGCGCGCGTCGAGAGTGGCTCAGGGACGGTGTAGAGCCCGCGAAGCCTTTCGTGGCGATGCGAGTGCCGTTGAATCGAGCGGCGATGTCCTGCGATCCTCGTCACTCTAACGCGCACAGCTGTGCACGGCAGGGCCACCGCATCGTGCATCGCGCGCGGGCGGGGCCGTAGCATGCGGGACATGGGGAACCCGACAGCGGCCTTGCCATGGCTCGTGGTTGCGGTGCTTGCCGGCTGTGGCAAGCACGACTGCGAGCGGCTCT